>JAKJHH010000305.1:0-3530 GCA_022703965.1 Verrucomicrobiota bacterium | reverse complement strand
CAGCAAAAAACTCTACAGACAAGCTTTCAAGATGTATGTCGAGTTCTGCCGCGAATACAAGCTTGATTACGTCCCGACATGCACAAACTTCATGCTCATCAAAACAGGCAACGGAGTCAAAGTATTCCAGGAGCTCCAGAAAGAAGGCGTCATCATCAGACCCATGGCTCCTTACCGCCTGAATGACTGGATTCGCATATCATTCGGCACTTACAAGGAAAACCTTAAGTGCATAGAGGCACTCAAAAAGGTGCTGGGGGCCAAATGAGCGGAGAAGACGGCTTTAAAAACGTAGCGATCATCGGGCTCGGTTTACTTGGCGCGTCTCTGGCTATGAGCCTGAAAAATAAAAAGATACGCCGCCTTGGCTGGACTCGTCGTGCCGAGGTCAGACAGAAACTGCTCACGGACGGAGTAATCGACGAAACTGCCGATGATCCGGAAACGCTGCTTTCAAAAGCCGAACTCACCGTCATATGCCTTCCGGTTCAGGAAATCATCCGCTTCTGCTCCGAACATGTCCACGCCTGGAAAAAAGGCGCGGTCGTTTCAGATGTCGGAAGCGTAAAAGGCATCATCGATTCCGCTCTGACCGGACTCTTTGCTCCGAGAGGAGTCGACTTCATCGGAGCACATCCTATGGCAGGAACAGAGAAGAGCGGGCCGGAAGCCGCATTCCCGGAACTCTACGAAAATGCCCCCGTCTTCATATGCCCGGATAAAAGCAGTTCACCGGACAATCTTCTGAAACTGCGCAGATTTTGGGAACAGTTGAATACCGTGGTCATGGAACTCCCCGCAAGTGACCATGATATGCTGGTTGCCAGAACAAGTCATGTTCCACATGTCGTTTCTCTGGCACTCACCCTCTCTGTTCTGGACTGCCCCACCGAGGAAGAAACCAACAGACGTTACTACGGCTGCGCAGGCGGCTTCAGAGACACCTCCAGAATCACTTCATCTTCCCCGCAAATGTGGCGACAGATAATCGAACAGAACAAAGGGGCTGTCCTTGAGGCACTGAAAAGCTTCCAGCACTATCTTGACCGCACAAAAAACATGATCGAAAACGATGAGTACGATAAAATTGAAAACGAATTCGCCACCGGACGACGCGAGCGCGATCTCTGGCTGGCTAAGCGATATCCTAAAAAAGGCTGAAGAAAAATGTCCGATTCAAAAAATGTCTACGCCGACGCGATAGACATCCGCAATGCCGATGTCTACGTCGAAGGAAATCTGATTCTTAAAAACATAAACTGGCAGCTCTCCAAAGGTGAACACTGCTTTGTGCTAGGCCCGAACGGTGCCGGCAAAACAACCCTGATCAAAACCCTGCTCGGTCATCTCTGGCCGCGCTACGGCGCTGATGTATCGATCCTAGGATGTCGCTTCGGAGTCGGCAATCTCGCCGAAGCACGCAAGAAAATCGCATGGATCAGCCCTTTCCTGCTCACATGGGCAGGTCCTCAGTGGACAGCCATCGAACTTGTTGTTTCAGGCAAGGATGCCACAATGGGCGCATACCGCAAATACAGTGCCGCAGAAAAGAAGCAGGCACTGAACGCATTGGAACGCCTCAACGCCGGACATCTTGCAGAGCGCCATTTCGAGCAGATGTCTTCCGGTGAGCAGGTCAAAGTCCTGATCGCCAGAGCTCTTATCAGCCACCCTGAACTCCTGATTCTCGATGAGGCCTGCGTGCATCTCGACCTCAAAAGCCGCGATTATCTGCTTTCAGCCGTCGAAAAACTCGCACGCAGCAAGGACTCTCCGACGATCATATTCATAACACACAGAATTGATGATATCAGCACAGTCTTTGAAAGCGGTGTCGTGCTGAAAGCCGGACAGATAATCTTTCAAGGCAAACGCGACGAGGTTCTGACCGAAAAAAATCTTTCAGACACCTTTGAGATCGCACTGAAGCTGATGAAGACTCCGGACGGCAGATACTGGCCTTTCACCGCTCACTGATTCTCTTTCTGAACGCGCCGGGCGTTTCTCCGTAATATTTACGGAACGCCCGGTTAAAGTAAAATCCATTGCTGTATCCGAGATTTTCGGCAACGGACTCCAGGGTCTGCTCTGATGAACTCAGAATTATAGCAGCCCTTTCCATGCGCTCTCTGATCAGAATGTCCTGAAAAGACGCGCCGCAGATTTCCTTGACAAGATGACTGCATCTTGAGGCGGATATCCCCATATGTGCCGCCAGATCGCCAAGCTCAATCTGCCTGTGGGCATTTGATGCTATGAAATAAAAGATATCGCCAGCCTTGCCTCCTTCATGCAAATTCTGCTTGCCGATGCCTGCTTGAAATAATAGCGACATTCCGAAACACTCAAGAAGATCCGCCACAGCCTCGGGATCACATGACGCAAACGGGCGCAATCTGGCGTAAGCCTTCCTGAACCAGTCAGGCGCCGAATCAAAGCATGCCGCGGGGTCAGCTCCCCTGAAAACACCGCCATAGAGAGTCAAACGATGCGTACCGTCGCAAATCAGAGGAACAACCACCTCATAAAGCCCCTTCCAACATTTTTTGATGAAGACTTTACCTGTCTCTCTCACAGCTTTTTCCGACAGTTCATAGCAGTCTCTGTAACAGCGACTGTTCCAAGTCCGGTCATCCATGCGCTTTCTCAGACAGCATTGATGCAGATGAATATAACGTTCAGGCAGAAGCAGACGTTTATCTTTATCCCGAAGCAATCCATACATATCGTGCACTGTCACGGAAATCTCAAGTTCCTGCTCAATGTGCCTCAGAAGCTCTTCCGCTCTTGTCCGGCGGCCTTTTTCTCTTTTAAGTACAGCTATTTCCATAATATGCTTATTTCAGCTTTAAAGTATAAAATTATAGCGCATTAATGAATTTACCGCAAGCTCTTTATCGCGTATAATGGAATAAAAAAGGAAATACGCATGAACAGCAATTACATCAGCCTTAAAGAACTAAAAATCCCGCTGAAAGGAAGCTTCGATGTCATCGTCTGCGGCGGAGGCCCTGCAGGAGTTTGCGCGGCAATCGCAGCCGCAAGAGGCGGAGCATCAACCCTCTTGGTCGAAACTGCCGGATGTCTTGGCGGCACCTGGACTGTCGGCATGCTCGGCTGGATGATCGACCACGGAAACAAGACTGGCATTATAGCAGAAATCAAAGACGAGCTTTTCAGGCGGAATGCAACTGACAAGCCAAGTGACAGCGGACATGACTTTGCTTTTGATGTCGAAACAATGAAACTCATCCTTGAGGAGATGTGTCTTGAGGCCTCTGTAAGGATTCGTCTGCACACAAGAGTTTCAGATGCAGTTAAAAATCAGTCCGGGGAACTCACGCACATCATAACAAGTTCAAAATCAGGCTATGAAGCATGGGGCGCAAAATCCTTTATAGATGCCACTGGCGACGGAGACCTGGGCTTTCTCGCCGGAGCCTCCTATGAGATCGGCAATAAAGATACTGGACTGACTCAGCCGATGTCATTGCTTGCCGTTGTCACGGGCATTGAACTTGAAGAAGTCA
>JAKJHH010000304.1 GCA_022703965.1 Verrucomicrobiota bacterium | reverse complement strand
CGGCGAACGCAACGGCAGTTTCATGATCAACTTTTTCTACTCACAGCCAGCCTTGAACTATGGCTTTACCGAGCCCGATCCATCCAAGCCCTGGCAGCTTTCCGTCGATCATCCTGCATGCAAAGCTGTCCGCAAGGAACTCAAGAACATCATGAAATACTGGCTCGACATGGGCGCTGCCGGATTCCGTGTCGACATGGCCTCCTCTCTTGTCAAAGGCGGCCCGGAAGACAAACGCTATAAACTTCTCTGCGATCTCTGGCAGGATTACAGAGCATGGCTCGACAAGGATTATCCCGATGCTGTTCTTGTCTCTGAATGGTCTGATCCGACAAAAGCTGTTCCTGCCGGATTCCATATCGACTTCCTTGTTCACTTCAACAACAGCGCCTACACAAGATTTTTCCGTCAGGAGAAATACAGAGTCGGCAATTCACCTTTCCCGGACGGCCCCAGCGTTTTCGACAAGGCCGGAAAAGGCGATGTCAAAGCTGCTGCCGACGATCTTATGAAAAACTATCTGCCGATCAAGGACCTCGGCTACATGTCCGTTCCTACAGGAAATCATGATATCGGACGTATCCGTCAGGGACGTTCCGACGAGGAATTGAAGGTTGCCTTTGCGATGATCTACACAATGCCGGGCGTTCCCTTTATCTATTACGGCGATGAAATCGGCATGGATTATGTCGAAGGCCTGACCACAAAAGAAGGCGGCTATAACCGTACCGGAGCAAGAACTCCGATGCAGTGGGACAACTCCAAAGCAAATGCGGGCTTCTCGACAGCCAAAGCCTCAGAGCTTTATCTTCCTATTGACCCGTCGAAGAAACGCCCCGCTGTAGCTTCACAGGAAAAGGATAAGAATTCTCTCTTGAACTTTACCCGTGCGATTCTCAAATTGCGCAACAGCTCGAAAGCCCTCTCTGCCGACGGTGAACTTTCGATTCTTTATGCCGAGCACAACAAATATCCGCTTGTCTATCTGCGTTCATCCGGTAACGAGCGTTATGTGATTGCCGTGAATCCGTCCGGTCAGAAAGCCTCCGCTGCTTTCGGCCTTGAAAAGATAAAATCTTTTGAGTCCGCCTTCAGTCAGGGCGCGACCTTGAAGATTGAAAACGGCTCCTGCGTGGTTGATATGAAACCCGCCTCCTTCATCATCGCCAAAGTAAAATAATATCCCTTCGATACTCCAAGCCCGGCGAGCGTGATTAATACGCCCTCCCGGGCTTTTCTCTTTTTCCGCTTTTGCTTAAATCATTTAGTGGCGAATGTTATTTATATGATAACAACGTATATAACTTTCATAGGCTGATATGATGCTGTGGAATGAAGCCAAGAGACGTATTTGTGCTGGGCTTACTAAGAATTTGAAAATAGATACAGGTAAATCTCATGGGCGAGTTGTATTAAGTTGTCCAGACAACTGTGAGGCAGACTCATGTTATAAAGTTAAAATAGGAGAAACAACAAACATTAGGGTCAGTTTGCGAATGTTAGAGGTAGTCTTTGAATCATTAAGCACTGAGGAAGGTTATTGTAAAAAATCTCTGAAATGTGAGTTCGCTAAAGCTGTGAATAATCATTCGTGTTATGTTCATGTAATAGGGCAGTTAATGGTAAAGGCTGGTTTGGCAAGTCTCTCTACGGACAAGCAGCATTATTTCGTGTGTGAGTCGTAATTCTTTTTGGAGAGTTGCTTTTTCCTGGACCGTATTCGAATCGGCTTTCAGAGATTGAGAAAAGGTCTTCTCGCAGGAAGTCAAAGTCTGTATGAGAGATAGTATTGCGAAATGCAATGTTATGGCGGCAGGCTTGTTCTGCTCTTCTGTAAGTGCTTGTTTTGTTTCAGAGATTGCGAGGATTTTTAGAACGGCTTCGTATTCAGAGGAAACACTGTGATATTGAGTTATCAAAGCTCCCGAAGGGTACGAGTCAAAGCAGGAATCCCGAAAGCGCGAAGGAATTTTGCCGTTGTCTTTTTAGTTTCCATATTGCAGTTAAGGTGAAAGAGCCTCATCCCTGTTTATATCGGCCGTCTTGGTCTGGAACATTAATTGAGAGTGCTTTGATTTTTCTGAAAAGAGTACTTGGATTGATACCGAGTTCCGAGGCGGCTTTTCGTCTGTTTCCGTTAAATTTCCAGAGGATTCTTTCGATCATTTGCTTTTCCATCTGCTGAATAGTGGAGTTGGCAGGATGATTTTCGTGGTTGCAAGCTGTATTGGGGCGAAGTTCCAGAGGTAGTTGATGTGGCTCAATGATATTGGTACGGCAGAGAACCATTGATTGTTCGATAATGTTTTCAAGTTCGCGGATGTTGCCGGGATATTCATAATCCATAAGGATTTGCATAGCTTCGGGAGATATTCCTTTGATGTCCCGATCCTGAAGACGATTGAATTTGTCTATAATTTTTTCAATGAGCAGAGGAATATCTTCTTTACGATATTTCAATTCTGGAAGTTCCATGTGGACCACCCGGATTCTGTAGTATAAATCTTCTCTGAACGTTCCATTCTTGACCATCTCTTTCAGCTTTTTGTTTGTTGCTGCAATGATGCGCACGTTAATGGGAATAGCCTCAGTTGAACCGAGTGGTTCGATTAGACGTTCCTGAAGGACTCTGAGCAGACGAACCTGAAGAGCCTGGGAAATGTCTCCTATTTCATCAAGGAATATGCTTCCTCCGTCAGCAAGGAGAAAGCGTCCTGCTTTGTCCTTTTTGGCATCTGTAAAAGCACCCGCCTTGTAGCCGAATAGTTCACTTTCCAGAAGTGCGTCCGGAAGGGCAGCGCAATTGACGGCGATGAAAGGTTTTTTCTTTCGGGGAGAAAGATTGTGAATTGCTTTTGCGAAGAGTTCTTTTCCTGTTCCGCTGGCTCCTTCAATAAGAACAGTACTTCTGCTTTCCGCAATCAGAGGCAGAATATCAAAGAGTTTCTGCATTGGAGTGCTTCTTCCGACGATATCTTCAAAAGAGTGACGGTTCTGCAATTCCCGTTTTAGAGCGTTGAGCTGGCTCAAATCTTGAAAAGTTTCAACCCCGCCGATGATTTTTCCCTTGTCGTTGCGCAGAACAGCGGTAGAAATCCGTATTGGAATTCGCATGCCTTTATTGCTGATTATGCAGGCTGTCTTGCATACCGTGGGGACACCTGTATCAAGAGTTTTTCTGAGTGTGCATTCATTTTCACATATATTAGCATGAAAGACATCCGAACATCTCTTTCCGATTGCGTCTTTTCGCAGGACTCCTGTTATTTTTTCAGCGGCGCGATTGAATGATCTTATTTTCCAGTCGCGATCAACTGTGAAAACGCCTTCATTGACGGAGTCCAGAATTATTTCATATTCGGAGTTCATTTTTTATATTACTATTGCATTGTGCATTGTTGTTGGTTGGATTAATATTGCATAATGAATTAATATTGTCAAGTGTTGTGTTGGGTAGATGTGGCTTAAGTTTTTGATTGTTATGTTTTTATATCTTCTATGTTGTTTATGGCATGGCGCTTGCTAAATAAGAGGACATGAATATGGCAATATCATATAGCAATGGACGTGTTGCACCAGTTCTGGATGTTTCAGAAAGGTTTGTTCTCATAAAATTGAATGGGAATGACGAACTTGAACGGAAAGAAATTCAGGTGCTCGCAAAAAATTTGCAGGAGAAGGTTGAAAAGCTGGCTGAACTCAAGCTCAATCTTCTCATTTGCGGTGCGGTTTCAGCGGAGCTTCAGGATGCAATTGTAAAAAAAGGTATTATGCTGATGTGCTTCTGTTGCGGAGATCTTGAGAGTTTCATTCACGCGTTTTTGGAAGGAAGTCTG
>JAKJHH010000303.1 GCA_022703965.1 Verrucomicrobiota bacterium | reverse complement strand
AAAAATTAAACCTTTCTTCGATACCGAAGTGGAAAATTATCATAGGAGAATGATATATGTATTTTGAAGATTTAAGTCCTTATACATATTTAAAAAATTCTGATTGTTTATTGAAGCTTGAACATCCAGAAAGCGATGAAGAATATAATATAGGATGGCTTGATAAGGAGCATGTGTTTCCCCAAGGAAATGTTGCTAGCGAGCTTCTCAGTAAAATTTTATATTTATGTACACTTAAAATTTGTCAAACACGAGGATTTCATAACTGTCCTTTTTGTTCAGATAAAGCAGATTTTCGAGAAGAAATGGGAGAGTGCATTCCTGCAATTGAATATTGCAATAAAGAATACTATTTAGGCTCTGCAGAAATTAGAGTTATCGGAAAGAATGGTAAAATTTATGCTGCACCCAATATGATATACCATTATATACAGAAGCATAATTATTTACCGCCACAGGAGTTTCTTGATGCATTAGCAGATGTTCAAATACCGCCACCTCAATTCGTTGAGTCTACACCAATGCCGAAAAATGACAATTCCAAGAGCAATTGTGTTATGGAATATCTCAGTCATCTGCTTGCTCGGTTGAGAACAGGCAAACGGTAAGGCGTCAGACTCCACATCTTGATTGGCAAGGTACCTGACGCAAGGAAATAGCAAATAAATAAAATGACGACTGCGAAGAACAGTGTCTTTTTAGGTCTAAAAAAGCAATTTGCAGGCTTGTATCAGTGCTCTTGGGTGGCTTAGGTCATGCATGACATGTGGTGAAGTTCAAGCTATACTGCTGTCCCGTAAGTTGAAGGCTCGTTCAGTGATGACAGGGAAAGTCATTAAAATGTTTGGAATCGAGTTTGAAGATTTTCTGATACTATGAGAAATTATGGAAGTATTTGTGTGTTCGATAATTCCAACAACTGCTGAATGAATATGGAGTCGGCTTTAAGCTTATGAGTGCAAAAACATATATAATGGTCTTTTTATCCGTACTTGTCGCTTCGATAACCATTGTTGGCGATGAAGGTTCCGCATCCGTGATTATTAAAGGGACTCCAAAATCTGTTGAACCTATAGTAAGCGGAAGTACCAGCTATTCTTATCTTGTCCGGGTGAATACGGTACACAAGCTTCCGGATGGGCTTTCCAGTGCGGAGGCAGATGCTATTCTGAAGTTTCTCGGTGCGCGTTATACTGATGAATGGAATTTCATGACCCCGATGGAATTCAACGCCATAAAGAATGAAGCGGTAATAGCACTGGCCAAGCAGAGAACAGATTGCGCCCCGGCATTGTCGAATATGATGCAGGAGATGTATTCCGATAAAAGTTACGATGAAATGTGGAGAAACTACTGCGTACAATTCATGGGAACTCTTTATTCCCGGATGGATGCAACGCAACGTGAAAAGTCCCTAAAGCTCTTATGGGAAGCCATGAAGGAAAGCAATACTTGTATTCCTGGAGCAGCATTGTTAAGTCTTACACGCATTGCAGCGACTGACTCAACAGCGGTTGATAAGAAACAACTGGCTCAATCTGCATATGAAGTCCTGACACACAAGGATGCGCTTGAGATCAACCAAACAACAGCGTTACAAACATGCGCTCAATTTGGTTACACACAGGCACTTCCGGTGGCACGCTGTATTCTCAGTGATCCCCATGCGCCGATTCCGCTGAAAATGTCCGCAGTGGCTGCCCTTGGCTATTTTGGTGATTCATCCGATTTAAGTACACTGGAGTCCATAAGCAAAAGCACAGATACACGCCTGAGAACAGCAGCCTTATCCGCAATTGCGAAATTGAAAAACAATTCCTTTATGAATTAAATATTGTGGAGTGAGTCAACTGTCACTTTAGAGCCGGAATATCAGTATTTTATGGATGTTTAATCGATGCCACCAAGAGAATAGGAGTTAAGAAGGCCGCCAAGGCGGGTTCGGGACTTCAGTTTTGCCTTGGATTGTGGCAGTTCATTTGGAGCTTTAAAGGGAATGGGAGCTTCTTGTCCAAGCCTCGCTTCTGCTTGAATCAATATATGATCCACTCGTAATATGCAGTGCTGTTGAGTTGAGGCTGTTTATCAACTTTCATGGTGAGGACAAGAGTTCTGCCGTAGCGGCCTTCGTCGAGGCGCGGACGTACTGTAAACGTGAAAAAGCCGGATTCGCGGAAGGAAAATGAACTCTTCATTTTCGCAAGAAGAGCCGGATCAAGCGATTCATTCAAAGGCTTGTGATTCACAAGGTAGTTTTTGCGGGCTTCGAGAACTCTTGCGAGTTCATCCTGACGGAGACGTCCAAGCTTCTCAAGCGTCTGTTCGGTTGCGCTGAAGAAAGAGGGAAGTCCGCTGATCTGAGGCATTCCTTGAGGCGGAACCGGCCTGAACTGAGTGAGAAGTCCGTCCTCGCCAATCCTGAAAATCTCGGAGAAGCCGGGGATCAGCATAATCTCTTCCTTAAACTTGAATGGAGCATTACGCGGCATATTCGGCATGCCGTATGAGACATAATCCTGCGCCTCAAAGCCGTTAAGACGTATAAAGTCGTCGCCATCCACATAGTCGTCGATTCTGCCTGCAAAAGCCTTGATGATATCGGCCTGCTTCTTGTCGCGCTGCCTGGAATCGCCGTATAGGGGCATCATCATAGTCTGCACAGCCGAGGACGGGGAGGCGCCGGATATATCGATTCCTGAAGCCGCATCCGTCAGCGCGATTTCGACCTCATCACCGTAGTAATCCAGAATATGGGGGACTCCGTCGGCCAGATAGCGTTCTCCGAGCGTTTTTGTGTAATCGAGGCTGCCGGTCTGCCTGTCCGGATTCTTAGTGAGATCGTTCATCAAAAGCCACTGCATGCGCGTAGCGGCGCCCTCCGCAATATACGCCGACTTCATGCGAGTCGCGGCAACGGAGGCGCTCTCAGCTCCTATGCGCGACATCGCGACAGCAGACGCGGCCAGAAGTCCGGCCAGCATCATAAAGCATAAAACCGCAATGAGAGCGGAGCCTTTTTCACTGTGTTTTCTGCAACGCACTGTAATCCTTTCTGAGGCCAAGACTTTCCTTGAGTCCTGCTCCGGCGCTTCGCCTCATCCAGACCTCCCGCTCGCCGTTTTCCCATTCAACGCAAATCTGTATGGCAAGCGGCAGATTCTCATTTTTCTCCTCGTCCCAGTCCTTATACCAGACGATTGCATCCTTCTCCTTTTCAGCGTAAAGGAAGCGGACGGAACTGACTTTTTCGGCGATAATTTCTGTTTCAGCCGCAGGAGATTCGAGACTCTGTTTTTCAAAGGGAGTCTTGGCGTATGATGCCTTCAAAGTACTGCCGTCCATAAAGAGCTTCACAAAGCGAATTCCGCCTTCCTCCGCGTCGGAACTCCAATGTCTGTAGGCAAGATAAAGCATGTCGGAATCTCCTCTGAACACAGGCTTTTCCGCCTTTTTCTCCTTGTCCGTCCATGTGAAAGGAATCGCGTTGCGAAGTACGGAATCTGCGACAGCGTCCAGAATAAGCTTTTCAGAGATGAGCTTTTTCGCCTTCGTGATCTTGGTCCAGCAACTGTGGATGGAAAATAGTCCGGCTCCGGCAATGAGCATGACGCAGGAAAATATTGCGACAGCCAGAATCATTTCAAGGAGAGTAAATCCCGCTTCCGATCTATGGAGATTCCGCTTCATTTGAGCTCCTCCTCGCTGAGAATCTTCTCAACGGAAACGGAATCGCGTTCTCCTGAAGAATCGAAGAGGCTTATTTTGAGCTTGACGAGCTTCCATTTTCCAAGGAGTTCAGGAACTTCAGCAGGCAGATTTTCGGGAGTCTCGACAAGGCAGTCGGCACGGC
>JAKJHH010000302.1 GCA_022703965.1 Verrucomicrobiota bacterium | reverse complement strand
AAACCGCCGCATTTGTAGAAGCACCCGAAGCCTCCTTCATGACAAGCAGGACAAAAAGTCCGGCCACAATCACAAGCGAGGCGACAAGCAGAACTTTGAGCTTAAATGAAGATTGTACAAAGGCACGTCCGGAAGCGACCGCTTTCTGTGCCTCGCCCTTGCGGCATACGCAAACCTTGAGTCCATTGCAAAAAAAGATGTCATGAGCTTCTATGTTTGCATATTCAAAGGATGCTTTTTTGGAAGTTCCGTGCTGCATGTTGCAGAGGGACAGGATTCCTTCCTTTGTCACCGTGATCTTGGCAAGAAGAGTACCGGCTGCGAAATCATTGATCTTCAGATTCCCGTTCACATCCATAAGGATTGAGTTCTCTCCCTCCAGAAGAACCTGAAATCCCGCGCCGCCTTCCTTCTTTTCAAAGAGGATCGCAAAGGGACTTTCAACGCTCTCCGGCGCGACGGAAAAAGTACATGAGCCGAAGCTGAAAGCCGCTCCGGGAACAAGTTTAATCTCATGCACAAAAATGTTGTCGGCAATAAACGCTCTGGCACCCGGCCCTTCAACCGCGACAATATCGGAGTCGCGACGAATAATCGCAAAGTGGACAGGGTCAACCGATTCATCGATGGAGGAATCTGAATCCAGACTTATCGTGCAGGAAGGCGAACGCCCTACTGTCAGCGCGGTCTTTCCGGTAAGAAGCTGCTCCGGATCAAAACTCTTGATCTCTTTGCCGTCTTTATTGTATATTCTGCACAGCCCCATGTTTTACTCCGATTTTTTCGACTTTTCTTCGAGCTTGACTTTTACGCCCTTGGCCCATTCTCTGATACTCGACTCGCTGTTGACCGAAAGAGAACTGAGAAGCTTGTTCGTTCTGTCCAGCGCGGTGTTATAGTCATTGAGGTGATAATACTTGAGTATTTCCATTTTAAGCTGTCCAAGCTGACGGTCTCTGAGCGCCTGACATTCCTTGTAGATGGCACTGACATCATCGGAAATAATGACGTCTTCTTCACTTGCCATGGCAAAGCACTTGAAGGCCTCGTTGAAGTATTCCAGAGACTTGACCGTATAAGACGGATTCAGGCGGCGCATATCCCAGTAGCGCCTTGCCAGGTTCAGTTTCTCCTCGCCGCTCTTTTCCAGACTCAGGTAATCGATATCCAGAGCTGTATTGATAATCGGACGCTCAAAATCCGACTCGTTATAAGGCGCGGGGAACTTCAGATAGTTCTGATAAGACTTTGTGATGTATTTTATAGCGTTGTCCTCGCTGTCTTCGGGATAAATTCCGAGATATATGTATTTGACTTCACGTGAATAGCATATCTGTCCGTCACCCTTGTAGCCTGTAAATGAAAAATCAAAGTCCTCGCTTGAGATGAACCAGTAAAGCTTATCGCTGTTCACCGTAGTGACTTTGAGTTTCTCAGGATTCAGATTGTACCTTTCCAGAACGCGTCTGATCTTGCTCTCGACAAAGACAGGATTCAAATCTATCGGAGAGTAGCGGTTGTGCTCGTCAATACTTATATCCATGATGATAAGTCCGTCAAAAGGACGTTCCGAATCCTCTGTTTTCTTTATAAAAACAAAAGAGTCTCCGATGACTTCGGCTGTCCATCCTGCCGGCTTTATAACCTTGCAGTACTTGTTGGAGTAGGCAAGCTGTTCCGCTTCCTGTGATGAGGAATTGTCGCCCAGCATCACTTTTACAAAGAGCAGCAAGGCGAATATAAGCAGGACACCAATGGCAATCTTCAACGGAAGATAAGATTCCGCCTTGATTATCTTGAGCTGCTGAGGAGCTCCGTTTTCGTTTGTTTTATCTGTCATTTTTCCTCTCACATGTTAATGGAGTGAGTAAGTTTATAAACTATAGGGCCGAGCAGGACAATGAATACTCCGGGCAGGATGAGCAGAAGCAGCGGGAAGGAAATCTTGACCGTTGCTTTCTGAGCCTCCTCCTGTGCGTGCAGACTCATTTTTTTTCTCATTTCCTGACTTGTAACGCAAAGCATTTCCGAAATGCTTGTTCCCATTTCTATCGACTGGGCAAGAGACCCGAATACGCTTCTGGCTTCCTGAAGATCTATGCGGTCGGCAATGGCATTCAGAGCCTCCGCCGTGCTTTTGCCGAAAGTGATGTCCTTCTGGAAAAGCGACATCTCTTCTTTCACAGGCCCCGGAACATATATTCTGTTGAGATAATTTATCGATGAAAAAAGATCCAGCCCCGCCTCCGCCGCGACTCTTAGAATATCAAGCGCGGCAGGAAGCTGACGCATGAATCTACGCTGCCTTTCCTGCGCCTGCGAATCCAGAGCCGCCGAAGGATAAACATAGAGCATTATCCCAGCCATGATGCTGCACACCAATGTCAGAAGCGGCATCAACCCGGCACTCAGACAGAAGAAGAGAATTAGCAGGAAGGCAAGCATTCCAAGTGATATTTTGGCTGAAAGAATCTCATATGCGTCAAGACCTCCCCAGAATTCGCCGGCCTGCTGAAGACGTCTTGAAAACGTCTCAACGTTCTGCTTCACAAAAGAGCTGCTGCCATGACGCTTGAAATACAGTGCGAAAGGTTGCAGCATCTGTTTGAGACCGCTGGCTCCCGCATAAGACTCCGCCGAGTCATCGGGAAATATGAAATAGACAAATTTCGCGACAATGACATAAAAAAGCACCGTTGCGGCCAGAAAACCAGCCGTCACTCCCAGTATCAGAAATATTAAGTCTTTATCCGCCATAATGATCACTCTATTTCCACAAGTTTACGAATCCATATATATGCGCATACCTGCATCACAACCATGATTCCGACAAGAATTTTTCCGATCGTAGCCGCAAGAAAAGGCAGCATGACATCCTGCTGTACGAAAGTCATTGCCATAAGGATTACAAAAGGAATAATTACCATGACCAGTGCCTGCATTCTGCCTTCCGTGGTCATTGTCTGAAGCTCGCGCTCGAACATCTGACGCTCACGGATGAGCTTTGACAGCGATCCATAGGTATCCGCCAGATTTCCGCCGCGACTCAAACCGAGGTCGGACGCAATCGAAACAAGCCATACATCCATAAGTCCGACACGGGCAGCCCAGTGCTTCATCGCATCGTTCAGCGAGTTCCCCAGACGGCATTCGTGCATCACAATCATGAGTTCTTCGGAAAGCACCTGAGGCAGCTTGTCCACATTTCGCGATATCGCCTGATGCAGAGTAAGTCCGGCTCGCAAAGAGCTGGAAATAAGATCCAGTCCGTCCGGCAGCTGTTCCCAGAGCTTTCTCATTCTCTTCTGATGCATGTATGTCAGAATGATTTTAGGAGCCAGCATCCCGAAAACCGCAAAAGCAATGCCAAGCAGAAACCCTGTCGCAATATCCCCTTCCGCAATACCGAACCCGAGCAGAAAAAGCGAGACCGCGCAAAGTATGCTTATATTGTAAAGCTTCACCGGGTCTATCAGGAAGTTCACCTGCGAAAGCTGCTTGCCGAGAGTCTTGATCGCCCGCTCCTCGTAAGTCGAGTACTGAGACACAAAAAGCAGTAGCGCGGCAGAATAGCCCAGACAGGCAAAACAGCCGAAAACTCCCGCCAGTATCAGATACTTCTCCATTTATTTATCAGCCTTTCTTGATGAACCAGTTTTCATCGCAGTGGATTCCGCTTGCCTTGAATTCGCTGAAGAATGTCGGTTTGGCGACCGGAATATGTTCGCCTCTCACCTTGAAGGTTCCTTCCTCAACGGAATCCTGACGATATCTGAAAATTTCATTCAGCACCGGCTCGTTGTTCTTGAGTTCCACAACTTCGGTAATGCTTATGACTTTTCTTGAACCGTCTGAAAGTCGCGAAGTCTGGACTATAAGATCTACTGCCGAAACAATCTGA
>JAKJHH010000301.1 GCA_022703965.1 Verrucomicrobiota bacterium | reverse complement strand
AAGACTTCACGCAGTTTAAACTCGTGAAAAATTAAACCTTTCTTCGATACCGAAGTGGAAAATTATCATAGGAGTTAAGCTTGTAAAGGACGAGCCTCAAAAAGAAAAAACTCAGACGGCAAAGGAAAAATTGATATCGGTAATTGCCATCATAGCGATGATAGGCGGAGCGTATTTCTTTGTTTTCCGTAGAAGGAAGGCTTGAAAAAGTCAGGCTCAAAATGAGCCTGACTTTGTTAGTGTGTCAGTTGCCGGTGAATTCACCGGTGCTGATGCCGCCTTTAAGCACAGGATAAGGAGGAACTGTTTTGACGATTTTGCAATCGGCATTGATATCCGGGAAGATTGTCTTGTCGTCCTTCAGTTTGATGATGCCCTTCCAGCCTGGCTTGAAGCTTGCAGGGGCTTTCAACTCGATTTTGATGAGTTGGCGTGACTGCGGCGCTACTTTATATGGAATCGTCATAGTCTTTGCTTCCCAGCCTTCAGGCAGACTCATCTGAAGATTTCCGCTAATTTCTTTGCCTAGGGGATTGGCGAGGCTGATAACGGCTTCCTGCCACTGTCCTGCCGGGAAGCAGAAGAGTTCCGATCTCAGGAGGATTTTGTGACTGCGGAAGTAGGATTTTGTCTTGTAGATTGAACTGATTTCCTCTTTTGCGATTCTGGACTTTGATTCTGCCAGAGCGGACTCGGCGGCATTGAGGTAAATGTCGCGGGCGATGGGGTCTTGGTCGTCGTCATAATAGAGGGCGAGCTGTGCGAGTTTCTGAGCTCTGGAATTCATTCTTTCGGTATTGAGCAGAGCGCCGTTATTGCCTGTTTTTGCGTATATAGCTTTCCACTGGATATCAATCTTTTTACGCATTTCGCTGACAGAGCAGGGGGCTTTCTGAGAACTTTCGTTCTTTCTTGCGTCTACGAGCTTGTAATAGAGCATGATGTCGAGAGCTTTATTTGTGCTGTAGAGGAATTCATCGGAGGCGGCTTTGCGTTTTTCGTTGAGTGTATTTTCCATTTTGACGAATGCATCGGCAAGCGGATCTGAAGAGGATGAAAGTCCAAGGAGTCCGAGAAGTCCCCCTGATTTCTTTTCAGAATCCGGAAGCTTTTTGATTTCTGCCGCAAATGAGCTGAGAAGTTCTCTTGCATTTTTGTCCTGAGATTCCGAGGCGATAGTCTCAAATCTTGCTACAATAGTTTTCTTCACGAATGAGGGAGAGGGATTGATGACAAAAAGAGGACGATTTTGAGCCAGAACAGTTTCATCGGCTGAAATTTTGCGTCCGTAGATGTCGCAGATGCTGGAATTTGAGTCGGCAATTCCGCTTTCGATTTTGACCGGACTTGTGCTGTCGGTGAAGAGAACGGCTGCAAGCTTGTTTCCGCCTGCGAAAAGGTAGCTGCGGACAGCGGAATTCCTGTCTGAACCGAGCGGAAGGCTGTCCTCAAGATATCTGTTTATTGCCGCCTGAGCGACGAGATTCAGGTGAGGAGCCTGATCGCCGAGCAGAGGTGCGAAGTGAGGAGAACTGTAGAGATAAATTTTGTCGGCTCCGCAATCGCGGCTGAGAAGGACGGATTCCATGAGTTCGTGGAAGGGACGGCCTTCCGTGGCGGTTTCGGTGTTCCAGAGCTCGAAGTCGCGTCCGTAAGCCCATCCGTTTCTGCGGATCTGTTCGATTCCGGCGGGATTGGCTTTTCCGTAACCATGATATGAAAGGAGATCGTTGTATCTGAGATAGCCGAGGTCAAGGACATCGCGGCCGAAGTTTTTGAAGGCGTATTGATTGTCTTTTGCTTCAGGCTTTACGTCTGTTGAGTAGACGATGGCATCCGGATCGGCTTTTTTGAGCGCGTCATATGAGACTTTGAATATTTCGACTGCTTCGGCGGCAGTGCCGTTGAGTCCGCGAAGACGGTAATAGCTCCAGGCTTCGTTCCAGACTTCATAAGCACGGACGTGGGGATCTTTTTTGAGTTTTTCTGCGACGGGAATAAGGTAGCGGTTTACCCATGCGTCGAGATCGGAGGGCGGGTAATATGAGAGCAGGCTTGGGCCTGTTTCGCCCGGTTCTCCGTTGACGGTGGATCTGAGGATAGTTGAGTACTGAAGAGGTGCTCCGAGAAAGACATAGCACTGACGGAGATTTTTGTCGATGGAGAAGTCGATTTTTTCCTGAAGGTCGCTCCAGTCGACTTTGCCGTTGTTGTCCTCGTAAAGATACCAGCGTCCGTAAACATCGTGATTGCGCTGCCAGCGGAGTCCTGCGTGCTGAGTAACGGCATCCTGAAGGTTGTATGAGTGGGCACCAAAAGGAGAACTGCTGATATAAGAGGATTCACAGGTAGGGAAGTAGAGGAAATTCCGCTTAATGACTGAAATGTTTTTTCCGGCTTTATCGCTGAGAGTGATCTCATATCTATAAGGCCCGAAGGAAGCTGGAACGGGGAGCGGAACGGAGGCTTTTCCGGAAACTGATAAAGTCTTTTTCAGTTCCTGAGAAAGAGCAGGATTTTCATCTGAAATGAGTTTGGCGGTCGCGGATATTTCCACAGGTTTTTCACTGTAGAGCTTTATGTTGAGAGCAGCTTTTACTTTGCCGGTGAGGATGTTTTCCGAGAGGGATGTTTCGATGGATACCGGAAGATTGTAGGCCTCGAATTCGTAGATTCTGACCATATCGTCGGGAACCGTTTTGAGGAAGAGAATGCGGAGTTCATCGGTTTTGACTGACATGAAGCTGGCAGTCGGGGTGGCGGAATCGTTGTTTCTGACTTCGCGGACAGTTTTCCATTCGGAACCGTTCTTGATCTGTATGTCGAAGTCTGTGGCGATATGTGTTGATCCCCAGAATTTAAGGGAGATATTGTTGACAGTTACAGGTTCTTTGAAGGATGCCTGAATCCATGGATTTTCTGTGTTTTCCTTGCTGACCCAGCGGCTGAGTTTATCTGTGTCATTGCCGTCTGTTGCTTTCTCGGGGCTGTATGGAGGGAGGTAACTTTTGGCGCTGAGTTTTACGCTTGGATTTCTAAGCAGGTTTTCCGGCATCTCTGCTGAATAAGCACTGAAAGCGCATGTTGTCGCAAAAAATGCAAGAAGCATGAGTCCTGTTCGTTGACGCATTGATTTTCTCCTGAGATTATGAAAAATTGAAGTTTTTAGAGTTCCTGAGGTTTAGCGACGGAAAGGTAGGCCGATCTGCTGAGAAGCGTGGCGGCTCGTCCGTCATAAAAGAGCGCGTTCATACCTGTATAATGGCGGAGGGTATCGCCGTAGCGGTAGCCGCTGGAATAATTCATTCCATAATTGCCGTTGTTTGTAACTGTGTATGAGGCGTAAATTGTAAGGTCGTCGGAATCGCCGACTGCAAGGCGTTTGCCTGGATATGTGACGGCATTGATTTTTAGGAAGCGGAAGGCTCCGACATCGGATCGGATGGATGGTTCGGCGGCTCCTTTGGAATTGCCGTCTTGAAGGACATGTACGTTCATGCCGTAGCCTGTCTGGTTGCCGCCGTTGCCGTCTTCAGTTCTGAATTCCGGACATCCGCTGAAAATACCTTTCTTCGCCAGAATTTCGGCATTGCTGGGGAGCATTCCTTTCCATCCTGAACTGGTGTATCCGCAGTATGGACCAAGAAGATTGCGCCAGCCGTAGGAATTTGCGTAGCCGTCGCTGGCATCGACCCAGCCGTTGATCGGAATGTAATCGTTATTGTCGCCCGTATACTGATAAAGCGCGACTCCTATCTGCTTTTCAGAGCCGAGGCATTTCATGGATTTAGCCTGATTTCTGGCCTTGCCTAAAGCCGGAAGCAGCATCGAGGCAAGTATGGCGATGATTGCAATGACAACAAGTAGCTCAATCAGTGTGAATGCCATGTTACCTTTACGGCGGCG
>JAKJHH010000300.1:3606-3945 GCA_022703965.1 Verrucomicrobiota bacterium | reverse complement strand
GGCGGATTCATCTTCACGCATGATATTTGAAGGTAATCGTTTCAAAAAAGACTTCCCATGTACAGGAGAACAGAATTTCTCCCTGCTCTTCTCGCTTCCATCCGCGACACTGTTTTTGGAGCCCGAAGAAATAACAGTGCATTTTGAGTACAGAAACAACGGTGCCAATATCAATGCGATCCCCCTGCTCTACACAAGCTCAAAAATACCGGAGGAATCCGATATCTTTGCCATACTTGCAAAAGAGGACAAAGCAAGAGCAGCGGCGATCCCGAAAGATAAAAAGGGGAAGAAAATTCAGCCATCCTCGTCTGTATTCGGGAACAGCATGAAAGGTCG
>JAKJHH010000300.1:0-3596 GCA_022703965.1 Verrucomicrobiota bacterium | reverse complement strand
CAGTTTCAAATTCACAGGAGAAGCCTTGAAAGGAGTCATTGACAGCCTCAACGGAAACGGCACCGTTGTTATAGCAGGACTCGAAAGAGACAAGACTCTTACAGAGGAACAGAAAATCAAGGCCAATTCCTGGACTCCTGTAAAACTTGAGGTGCAGGTTAAGGGTAAACTCAAAATGCCGCAGAACAGCTTCAGCTACTGATAATAAACGGAGAACCGTACAAATGATAAGAACTGAGAATCTGAGCAGAAAATTCGGATCCGAACGCGGAATATTCGACGTGAATCTGGAAGTCCCTGAAGGCGCGATTTACGGCTTTGTGGGACACAACGGAGCCGGAAAAACCACCACAATCAAAATCCTCTGCGGTCTCCTGAAACCTGAAAGCGGCAAGGCATGGATAGGCGACATCGAAGTCACCCCCTCCAACATACCTAAGATCAAAAGAAAAATAGGCTACATGCCCGATATCACCGGCGTATACGAACAGATGAGCGTATGGGAATTCATGGATTTCTATGGAGCCGCCTTCAAAATTCCACCCGCGGAAAGAAAAAAACGAATCACTGAAGCGCTTGAACTCGCAAACGCAAGCTATATGACCGATTATCAGATGACCTCACTTTCACGAGGCATGCGTCAGAAAGTCGCGCTCGCCAAGACAATCATCCATAATCCAGAAGTACTGATTCTCGACGAACCGGCAGGCGGTCTCGACCCGAACGCCCGTATTGAAATGCGTCAGACCATCGCCAATCTGAGAACTCTCGGCAAGACAATATTGCTTTCAAGCCATATCCTTCCTGAACTGGCCTCGATATGCGACAGAGTCGGCATTATTTCCAAAGGTAAGCTGCTCGCTCAGGGAACAGTCAAGGAAATAAGCGGAATGATAAACGAAAATATCAAGCTTGTTGTCACTGTAGACAGCGATGCGAAAACAGCAGCAAGTCTGCTCGCGACAACAGAAGGCATCGGAAAAACCGAAGTACTTGATGCCAATCAGATAACTGCGGAATATTCAGGCAGCCGCGAGTCCCTCAGCGCTGTACTCCGCAATCTTATCATGAACGGCGTTGCGGTCAGATACTTTGATGAAGCTGAAGAAGACCTCGAAAACGTTTATATGAACATCGTAAAAGACGGAAAGAAATAATGATCTTCGATAATCCTGTATTCAAAAGGGAATTCGGCGGTACGCTCCGCTCTCCGAAGATGAATTTTATCGCCGCCGCCTATCTGCTGATGCTCGGCGGCGCGATGCTCCTGCTCTGGCCCTCGGGCGGAATTCAGTCCATGGTTTCGGAAAGCAGCCGTCAAATATTCGCGCTCTTCTTCAATGTCAACCTTACCCTGCTTATGCTGCTTGTTCCGGCATACTCGGCGCCCTCGGTAACATATGAGCGCGAGAACAACACTTACGCGGCTCTCTTCTCAACCTTGCTAAGTCCTTTTGAAATCATGGCGGGAAAACTCCTTGCCTCAATAGGAATCCTGCTCATCATAGTAATTCTATCAATGCCAATAGCTTCGATCTGCGCGCTGACAGGAGGCGTTGATGTTCTTTTCATGTGCAAGGCGATGACGCTTCTCATTGCAGCCGCAATAAGCTACGGAATGCTTGCTCTTGCATGCAGCTCAATATGTTTCAGGACAATTCAGGCGATCATGGCGACATATGTCTGCATCATGGTTCTGTCCGGCGCAAGCTGGCTGCCGGATGCGCTTCTGAGCAATCTCCTGCCTGACTTCAACAATATCTGGCAGATCATAAGAAACCTCAGTCCCTATGACGCACTTTTTTATCTGCTTTATCCGGATAACTACAGACTCTCAATGAGTTCAGCGCTGCCCTCATTCCTGAATCCTTTCAATAACTTCCTCATATTCTCGACAATCCTTTCCGCGGCCTCGCTGGCGGTTTTTTCAGCCCACATAAGGAAAGTCGAAAAGGGCGGAAAGACTCAGAGCGCCGAACTTTATGACGACGTCAAGACAGCGGTCAAACGCAAGCTTTCATGGCCATTCTATCTTTTTGACCCTCTCAAGAGAAAGAAACAGATAGGAAGATTCTCAAACCCGGTTTTTGTTGCCGAAATGAGGAATAAGCTTTTTGCCAACCCGAAATTCGTCATGAGAACAATATCGGCTCTCTTTATCACAAGCCTTGTACTTCTGACACTGATATCCTTGCAGTTCGGAGTCAGTTTGAGAGCAGATACAATCAGAATGGCGGCGATCATATTCCAGACAGGAGTAATCGCAATGCTGGCGCCCGGCATCAGTAGCGGCCTGATAACAGATGAAATCAATTCAGGAACTTTCAATCATCTGAGGATGACTCCTCTTTCCGCCTTCACTGTTATTGCCGGAAAACTTAAGGCTACTTTCTTCTACGGACTTATCTTCATAGCCAGCAGTGCGTTGATCATCTTCGCCATGGCATATCTGGAACAGCAGAATCTCTTCCCCGAAGGTTCCCTGACCGATCCTGCATGGTGGCAGAAATTCACACCTTCTCTTTCAAGCCCCGAGTGGTGGGCTAACGTCTGGAAGACATACTGGCGTCTGGCAGCATGGGTTGGCATACTGCTGGCGGCGACATTGACCTTTCTGTCGGCAGGACTCTGTGCTTCTGCCTTCTCTAAAAAGACATCCGAGGCAACAGCCACAGCCTATGCTTTTGCTGCGGTTCTCTGTGTTGTAACACTTGCGCCTCACGTGCTTGGAAGCCGCATATCGCCGGATCTGGCTTATCTGATTCTCTCATTCAATCCGCTTGCCGCGGCAATGCAGATTACATGCGACACAATGTTCACTGAGTATCAGAATCTCTGGAAAGCGGACATAATCGCAATGCTTCTTATGACAGCAATCCTCACCGGTGCGGCCACAATAAGAACATGGTACCTTTTCAGGAAAGCAGACTGAAAAATCACTTCATTGCGATGAAGATATCAAAACGTCCAAGCTCCTTGAATGCCATAGGGACAAGGAGCCACGGACTTACAGAGTCGGCTTGAAGAGGTGGATCGTTAGTAACCTGAGCCTTATCAAATTTGATAGCCTTTCCCTTGCTTTGCAGAGAGGCTTTTACGTTTCCGTTGACAATATTAAGAATCTCGCCCAAAGCTTCGACAACTTCGGATATGTTTTTGGCATCCTCGAACATCATAGCCTTATAAACAGCCATTGCTGTGGACTCCGGCAGGTGAATTGCCAAACTGCCTTCAATCGCACCGTTAAAAGGCAGGACACAGAGAATTCCCGACTCCTTCAGAACAGAGCCTTCGACTTTTTTGAAGTTTGTACAGCGGAAGGGCTCGGCGCTGACAGAGGTCTGAAAGGTGTTGACAATGACATCGGTAAAAGCATTGACCATTGCGGCATCCATAAAGCGTCCCTCCTGCTGTTACAATGAATATACTGCACATATTCCTTTTTTTGAACAGCGCAGCTTGAAAAAAAATGAAAGAGGAAATAATCTTCCTATCTGAAATAATCTGAAAGAAACTATCCGTGACGGAATCCGCAATAAACATTCATTATCTGCAAGGGCTTGAAGAAAGCGGAATTCACGATCTTATCCGTCTGG
>JAKJHH010000002.1:50568-58487 GCA_022703965.1 Verrucomicrobiota bacterium | reverse complement strand
CCGCCGCTTGTTCAGGAAATACCCAATTCCAATTTTTATGTTTCCCAGATGCTTCTCATTTTAAGTTCAGAGCAAGCTGTTTCGGTCGCTTTTTTCCAATTGACTATGGGATGACACTGAATTCTAATGAATGGATTTCTTTTCCAAAAAATTTGCCAAAGAAATTGATGCTTAATACAGGTGTATGCAGCCGCTTTATTCCATCAGGAAAAATTGAAGCAGGGTCAGCTCTGCGCGTTTTTTGCTTTCAGATACATGTTTACGGCGTCGCTGAAGCTTTCGGCGATGATGAGGCCTTCCGCTCCGTTTTTATCGAGTTCCTCTTCGCCATGTCCTGTCCTGACCATGATTGATTTGTGACATCCGGCTGCCTGTCCCGCTTCGATGTCGCTGATCTTGTCGCCGACCAGAAAAGATTCTTTTACATCGATGTTGAAATCTTTTTCAGCTTTCTTCAGCATACCGGGAGCCGGTTTGCGGCAGTCGCAATCAAAGGAATAGGCTTCGACTTTTCCCTTCGGATGATGGGGACAGTAATACCACGCGTCAACCGAGGCTCCGGAAGCCGCAAGCAGTTCCTCAATGCGTTTTTCGATGACTTTGATCTGCGATTCCTCAAAATATCCGCGGGCAACTCCCGCCTGATTCGAAACCACTATTCTGAGATAGCCTTGTTCTTTCAAAAGCGACAGGGCTTCCGGTACTCCGGGAATGATTGAAACTTTAGCGGGGTCGGAAATATAGTTCTCCTCTTTAATGAGAACTCCGTCACGATCTATGAAACAGGCTTTTCTTTTCATTATAAATCACCACAGCAGTTGAAGTTTTTTAACAGCTGTCCTCCCCAGTAAAATGCGAAGCATTTTAACAGAGTGCAGGAATTCATTCCTGCCCGCCGAGCGGCGGCAGAGCGATCTTCTATCTCTCTAAGCTTGCCGCTTTAAATGTCTGACAAAAGTTTCTTTTTTTCAGCGCCGATGGGGTGACAGTTGAAGTTTTTTAAAATACCGGATGGAATCATGATTGCAATAGCGGCGCAGAGATTTAAATTTCTATTTCGGCTTTCCGCTTCTGATTTTATGAAAGCCGTTCAAATCAAACAGAGTTATTTTATGCATTTCGATTTTTTTACAATTACGGTGGCGATAAGCGCAAGTTTCATCGCCATGCTTTCAGGCGGATTCTGGGGCTTGGGCGGAGGCTGGCTCATCATGCCGGTTCTTCTGCTTTGCGGAGTGAACATGGAGCTTGCCGTTACAGCGAGTCTGCTTCAGATGGTAGTCAGTACCTTTCCGACGGTTGCACGTCAGGTCAAATCCATAGGATGGTCTAAGAAATCCTGGGGGATCTATGCGGCTCTGCCGATGTGCGTGGCTTCATTTATCGGCAGTATAGCAGGTGAGCCGCTCGGAGATTTTCTGGAGTCTATTTTCAAATCCAGAGTAGGACAGGAGCTCGTTTTTATCGCTTTGCTTGCGACTATATGTTATCAATCAATAATGCTCAAGGCCGGAGCTGCCGCCAAGGGGAACGAGCCGGAGCATATCGGAATACGCGAAAAAATATATACTGCTCTCTCAGGTTTTTTTACGGGAGTAATCTCTTCGCTTGTCGGTATCGGAGGAGGTACTCTTGTACGTCCTGTTCTTCGCAACTTGCTCAAAGCTCCTGAGGAGATTACAGGCAAGATTTCGCGTCTTTCGGTCTTTCTCGTTGCGCTGTCCGGAGGAGTCTGCTATCTTCTTGCGTCAGGACAGCCGCCTAAGGCTGCTCTTGAGCTTGCCGGAGTTCTGGTTATCGGCGGACTTCCCGGTTTTACACTCGGAGCGAAAATGCACGGTATCGTCATCAAGGCGGGGATGGATCTTCTTGCGGGCAGAAGTTTCGCCTTTTTCCTTTTCCTTGTCATGAGCAGTCTCATATGTAAAGTTTCAGGCTATCACGAGGCCGGAAGAATCATAGTATGCAGTTCCAGCGTCGCGATATTAATATTCCTCACGACAGTTACTGTCATAGCCCTCAAAAAACTGAAAGAAGCGGAGAAGAAATCTTGAAAGCTTTTATAAAGAAATCTGTTGTTAACGGCGTAATCGAAGTGCCGGGATCAAAGTCTCATACAATCAGAGCCGTTGCCGTCGCCTCAGTCGCGGACGGAATCTCATTTATCCGCAGTCCTCTTATTTCCGAGGACGCGATTTCCAGCATCGGAGCTGCAAGACGCCTCGGCGCTGTCATCGACATGAAGAAGGATGTATGGACTGTTCAGGGAACGGGCGCTCGTTTCAAAAAGCCTTCCGAAATCATGGATATGGGAAACTCTGGAACAAGCCTCAGAATTTTCAGTGCTCTTGCCGCACTCGGTGATTTTGAAGTCTCTTTCGACGGAGACAGTTCACTCAGGACAAGACTTATGGGGCCTCTTCTCAGCGCTCTTGAAAAACTCGGAGCTAAGACAAGCAGTCGCGAGGGAAAATGTCCTCTTTCCCTGAAAGGCCCGATCAAGGGAGGAAAGACTGAAGTTGAGGGTAAAACTTCGCAATTCGTGACGGCTCTTCTTTTTGCCTGTCCGCTTTGTCCGGCCGATACCGAAATCAAAGTTTTCAATCTCAACGAAAAGCCTTATGTGGAAATAACTCTCGACTGGCTGGATAAGCAGAATATTGCTTACGAAATGAGCTCAGATATGCTTTGTTTCAAGATTAAGGGCGGACAGAAATACAAGCCTTTTGATCTTACGATTCCAGCCGACTTTTCGACAGCTACATTTCCGCTTGTCGCCGCCGCCGTCACAGGCGGAGCAGTCGATATCCGCAACCTTGACTTTAATGACCGTCAGGGCGATAAGGCCGTTTTTTCGTTCATGGAAAAAATGGGGATGACTGTGAAGCATGAAGGTAAATTGACCTCTGTTTCGAGATCAGGCGCGCTCAAAGGAGCCGGGCTTGATCTGAATGATACGCCGGATGCTCTGCCTGCTCTTGCAGTCGCTGCGGCTTACGCAGAAGGACGCACTGTTCTCGGGAATGCGCCTCAGGCTCGAATCAAGGAGACTGACAGAATCGCGTGTATGTGCAGCGAGCTCAAGAAAATGGGAGCCGATATCGAAGAACTCCCCGATGGACTCGTCATCAACGGAGGACGTCCCTTGCATGGCGCTGAGGTCGAAAGCTATGGAGATCACAGAATTGCCATGGCTCTTTCGATAGCCGGCATGGGCGCATCGGGAGAAACCATTGTCAACGAGGCTCAATCCGCCTCAGTGACATATCCTGATTTTTATGAAGATTTCAAAAAACTAGGTGCCGATTTTGTGACCGCCTGATCCGAAGCTATTTCAGTCTTTGATTTGCCATATCATTTCAGCGTCTGTGAGATAAAAGATTGATTTTGTTTTGAATAAATCAATATTTTCTGTTTTTACAGTGTTGACAAGTGCTTAGGATTCAGGTATTTTCCCCCATAGCTTTCCTCAACAACAAAAGGAGAAACAGGAAATGGCGACAAAAGCAAAAACCGCAACAAAAGCAGCTCCGAAAAAAGCCGAAAAAGTTCCGGCTAAAACAGCGGTAAAAGCACCTGTAAAAGCAAAAGCTCCGGCTAAGGCACCTGTGAAGGCAGCAGCCCCGGCAGCTAAGAAAGCAGAAAAAGCAGTTCCGGTCAAGGCTCCCGTGAAGGCAGCGGCTCCGGCCCCGAAAAAGGCAGTGAAGGCAGTTGCAAAAGCAGCTCCGGCTCCCAAGAAAGTAGTCAAGGCAACTCCCAAGGCGGAAAAAGCTCCTGAAAAAGCAAAGTTTAAGGCTGCGTTCATTTTTGTCGCTCCTGAAACAGATTACAAGGCTCACAAGGCACTCATTGAAACTTCAGTGATCGAACTTTCTGTTGTAGGCGTTAAGACATACAAGGAAGCCGTCAAAGTTGCGACTGATCTTGTAGCTAAGGGCATCGGCGCTATCGAACTCTGCGCAGGCTTCGGCAACGAAGGCACAGCTCTCATCACAAAAGCAGTCAAAGGCAAAGCTGTTGTCGGTGCGGTCAAATTTGACAAGCATCCAGGTTTCGGCTTTAAGAGCGGCGACGAAATCTTCTGATTTCAGCTCAAAAAGCTCTAAAATTCAGGCGCTCATTTGAGCGCCTTTTTAGTTTCAGGATTCCGGCATTATCAGGACTGCTGAAAGTCCGGGAACGCTGATATGATGTTTTCCTGCGGCATGTTGTATTCCTTCTCCTGTTCTGAACGGGAATGCGCAGGAAATTTCCGCAGTTTCAGGGGAGCTTCTGAAATTGACCAGAAAGGCTCCTCTTTTTCCACTGCTTGCTTTCCAGAAGCTTGAGCTCAATGCCGGATAGCGCAAAACTTTTCCAGATTCGCGCAAAGGCAGTTCAAAGTCTGCGCATTTAATATGCAGGAATGGCTTTTGCATCTCACCTTCGAGCAGGAATTCCGGGTAGAGTTTCCGGAGTTTATTGAGACTGCGGATCAGACTTATTGCATTCTGCTGATCCGGGGCTGCTTTATTCCAGTTGTCAGCCGCGCCCCATGAAATTAAACCGTCGGCTCTGAGTGTTACTGTAAAGAGTTGTCCGGCTGAGAAGCCGTCTGCGATGCGCCACAATAGATTATCCGGAGATTTTTCGCAGTCGATCAGATCCCACATGGCGCATTGATTTCCCATGAAATTGTTGGAGTAGCGATGATAAATGAACTCATAGCCTTGAACCGGACGTCCGTAGCGAAGATTATGGAGACTGCGTGCGTCGCTGAATGGCAGGAATTTCAGATAAGGGAGCGATGCCGAACTTTCTGTTCCGATTCTGAGTTCTGGATTGATCTTCCTGGCGATTTCAGTCATGCGCAGAAGCAGCTCGCTCATTGATTCGGTCTGCCATAATCCGGGCTGAGGCGGATGCTGATGATTTTCAGAATAGCACGGATAGTTCATTCCTCCGAAATTCTGGTCAAAAAATTGTATGTAATCGAGTCCGGCTTCCGCCATTTGGCGGAACTGCTCAAGAATAATGCTTTTTCCGAATTCTTCAGTTATGCACAGATGAGCACCTTCGCGTATGGGCGGCATGATATCTGTAATATCTCCGTGAGGCGAGACGGCCATAAACTGAGCAAGGTTTTTTTCTTTGAACTCCGCTTCGCAGTTGTAGTCATTCATGAGACTTTTGACCGTGAAAGATGTGCCGGAACAATATACTCCGAAATAATTGCCGGATTCGTGCAGCAGATCGCGCAGTTTGAGGAAGGATTTCAGACTGCCTGCCGGAGGCCAGCAATATGGAGGAAGCCAGGGCCCGTGCTGATCCCATCGCATAAGCAACGCCATGACCGGCGAATCGAACGCCTCGGAAAGTTCCTTCAGGCGCGGGAAAGCGTTTTCATAATAGGAAAAAGGATTCTCTTCCGAATTGATGTTTCCATTTCCGCGCACGGTCAACACTACGACGACAGGCGATTTCTTCTGCCATTCGGGTGTTTCCGGGAAATTATCAAGAGACGGATCGGCTTTTACCCAGTCCCGATAAATGCTGCATGCATCCTGCCAGTCTCCGTCAAAAGGGCGGAGCAAGAGATCATAAGGGAGCTCGTAATTATGCTGATCGCCGTCGTGACCGCAATAGCATTCAATGCGAAGCCGTATGCGGGAAGAATCGTCATCAGTTTCTTTGCGGAATTCCAGTAGTTTGCTTGCGTGAGAACGGTCATCGGCGGCAAAATAAACTCCGCTTCCATTTTCTGTGGAATATGATGCCATGAACTGCATCTGACAGGGGCCTGGATAGAATCCGTAACTTAAGCCGCTGGGGGCGTCCATTTGCTGGAACATGCGCTCGGTTTTTTCCGGTTTATCAAGCAGGACTCCGTCGGTTTTTGGCCAGAAGAGTTCATTTGATTCAGGGACAGTAAGGGCAGGGCAGTCAATCATTTCAAATTCCCAGTTTTCGGGCAGATTGCATATCTGATTCCGGAAACGGAAATTGATCCCGTCGAAAACAATCTGTGAAATCAACTGCATTCCGGGAAGTTCAGGACAATTGATCCAGGAGCGGATGACTGAGCCGGAACTTGAAGGAAGAAATTCAAAGTTCAGGAAATCTCCAGAATCAAAATGTCGGTAATTGCGTTTTTCATCCAGCAGACGAATGGAGAAAGCTCGTTTTGCGGGAAGGATCAATTCTTTATTGTCCTTGCGCAAGCTTTTCAGTGAACCGTCGATTCCGGAAACTGTGAGCAGTATATTTTCATCGCCTAAACATATATCGGTCATAGAATGATCTCCACTTGTTTCATAGCATTAATTTTTCGCCGTTGACGTATATTTCAGCACCGCCAGTCCAATAAAGAGCAGTCATCAATTTTCTGAGATCAGCCTTGTCTACGGAGCCGTCGGAATTCAGGAAATTCATTGAGGCGTTATGAACAAGATTGGCGGGAGTGTTGGAACTGCCGCGGCTTATTAGCGACATCTGATTTTCAGAAGCTTTGTCGCGGGCTTCCGCCAGCATGAACAGTCGAAAGTTTTTGGGATAACTTGAGGCAGATTTCCAGGCTTGTTCCTGTTGTGGAACTTTTGAAAGTCTGATACAGATATATTCTGAGCTGCCTTCATAACCGCTTGGAGCTGGAGTCAAGATAAGTTCTGTTCCGGAGACAAGAGGATGAGGCATGAAGTCAGCGGCGCGGATGTTGACGGAGAGCGTCTGAAAGAAGTTGTCGGGAATGGCAGTGCCTGCCGGACAGCGGAAGACTCCCTTGCGGAGTTTTGCTCTTGCCTTTTCTGGATCGCTTTCAGAGTAATCTGTCAAAAACTGAGCCCATTGCCGATCTTCAGTTCCGTATTTCCAGCGATGCATTACAAGATCATTATTATCATTTGCATACATGGCGAACATTATTCCGCACTGCTTCATATTGTTGGCGCAGGAAATTCCTTTTGCCTGAGAGCGAGCCTTATTCAGCGCCGGAAGCAGCATTGAGGCAAGTATGCCTATGATAGCAATGACAACCAGAAGTTCTATTAGCGTAAAAGACTTTGTGAATTTGTGCTTCGCCTCCGCAGTTCTTAATCTGTTTTGATAGAGAATTTTCATATTCATGCTCCGCATTTTTCTAAAGACTCAAAGTTACTTGTCCGAATTTATGCTGCTATTGTTTTTCCATGTAACTGCGCCGAAATTGCCGGATGGCGGCTCATTTGGAACTAAAGATCCGCTGATTTGATTTCCTGTGACCTCTACTTCATAGCAGTTATCCAGAAGAATCGGACTTGACGCGCAGGATTTTATCTCATTGTTTTGAATGACGATTGAGTTTATTGAACGGGCAGGGATTTTTCCTTTGGAATACGGAGGAATACATTTTACGATAATCCCTTCTCCGCCTGCGTTACGGATACGGGAATTCCGGATCACAGAGTTATGACTTGAGTAATACAGCCCCCATGACATCAGTGAAGTTACGGCTACGCCGCTTCCAGTCAGATCTTCAAAATTGCAGTTTTCGATCCATACGCTTGGAGAAGTCAATTGAACTCCGAGTCCGCGGACATTTTTCCAAGTCGAATTTATCAGAACTGAGGCGCCGAACTGACTGCGGGCTATTACTGCGACATCAGGCTTTTCTGTTTTCTCCACCTGATATGTGACACGCTGCTCCAGATTTTCCCGGAGAGACAGTTCTTTTTGCTTCAAGATTTTGCGGCTCACAATCGAGTTTGGAAGAGTCGGGTAAAACTCCAGTTTATCATCTTTTCTTATGCTTTTCGCTACTGCTTTGGTCTGTCCGTTCATTCCATCGATAATATAAAGTTCCGAATCGGCTTCAAGAAGCCATTCAGGAGAACAGCGACGGCCTTCATCCGTAATATCCTCAATTACCCCGCCTCCGGCATGCAGGTTGATACCGTCGTCCTCAA
>JAKJHH010000002.1:47744-50498 GCA_022703965.1 Verrucomicrobiota bacterium | reverse complement strand
CCATGAGACCTGGATTCCGTCTGCATTGGAGGATATCAGCCGATCTGTCCCCGTCGGAGCCTCCGCGCCTGAATTGCGGAGTGTTACGGCAGTGGACATCAGATAAAAAGCGACGCTGGGGGAGCTGTTGACAATGACTCCGTCGATAGTGGTGAATTTTGAAAATCCGTCATCTATTGCTGAGGCTGTAGAATGTCCGCGCCGTGCTTTGATGTCAAAAAGATTACCGGGATTGAGTGCTTCCTTTTTCGAGCCCGCGTAGAACTCACCGACTTCAACTTCGTATTTGCGGTCTCCAAGCGGACTTACTTTTCCGAGCGGCCAGATATTCGAGCCCGGAATAAAGCAACGTGTTTCAGGAGAGATCATAGTGATTCTGCGCATCGGCGCGTTCAGCATGTAGTCAAGATCGGGTTGCGGATATCCGGGATCAATCTCGATTGTCGCAAGTGTTTTTTCCGGATTGACGCTTATAATACGCCCCTGAGTGAAGGGGAGTTTTTCATAATCGATGCTGATGTTTTTCAGCGTTGTGTTATAAGCTCCCAGTAAGCGGATTCCCCCGACGCTAGGATTACTCATCAGCAGGACTGTTCCTTTTTCGCCCTCTATAGTCAAGTGTTCCGGCGAGCAGATGATGATATGTGCATTCTGCTCCGGCAAGCTGGCTCTTTCCACAAACTGATTACGGAATCGGTTGAACCAGCGCAGGGAAAGAGGCAGTTTGTCCGGAATGATCCGGTATGTTCCAGCGGGAAGAAAAACTCTGGATGCTTTTCCGGAAGCGATGGCAGTCGCAATCGCCTGACGTATAGCGGGGCCGTCATCAGTTTTTCCATCTGCTTTCGCGCCGAAATCTTTTACTGAATACAATTGGGCTTCGGGAAGATTTTTTGTCATGTTCAGAAGTTCTTCCTCGTCGTCGAAGTATTTCCCGAGCATTCTGAGTTCACCCTGCGCGCACCAGGCAAAGAGCAGACTTTCGCGGGAGCCGTCCAGCAGATTCCTGTCAAAGTAATTCAGAAGCGAATCAAGGATTTCAGCCCGTTTTTTGACTGCCGGCAGGCGAGGGGATTTTTGTGCTTCGAGTTCCTCAATAAGTTTTTGGCGAGCCCCGGCTTCGGACTTTATCTTTTTAACAAGGGTTTCGACATCCTTACGGAATTCCGCTTCGGGAAAAGAGTTCAGGCAGTCAGCGGTAAAGGTATCGGTTTTTCCGGTATGGACAAATTCATTTGCCGGCTTCGGCGAGAGAAGCGCCGGAGCCGGTCGCGTAGGGAAAGCGCCGGACTCCTTCTCGTAAAGTGCCGAGATTTCAGCGGCATCGGGAGCGTGGTTGTAGATGTGGACAAAGGCGAGTTTTCCGGCAAAATACTGTGGATTGCTTCCTTTTGGACGCGAGGCTCCAAGATTCACTTTTGCGTTATTCGGCATAAGAGCTTTTGGACAGCTTGCTTCAGCTGAAACTTTTCCGTTTATGTAAAGGGTAATATTATTCTTTTCGGCACTGTAAACGCCGCTGAGCATGTACCAGAATTGAGAGTCCAGAACAGCCCCTGTCACAGAGCAAGGAGTCTTGTCCTCAAGATAGACCGAAAAAACGGCTTCTTTAGCTCCGTTGCATCCAAGATAATTGTGGTAGCCGGGCTGTACAATTATTCCGGACTGTCTGACTTTTGTGAAGTCCGGCTTGACCCATGTTGAAAATGCAAAACTTTTTCCCGGCTGGAGTTTTACTGATGTTGTGATATAGGCATCCTGTCCGTTGAATTCAAAAACATTTGCCTGCCCTTCTGAAAGCAGCTTTACGTTTCCAGCTTCCGCGTCAGACGGGATTTCAAGACCGCTGAAAGTTCCAATTTCGGCTCCGCTGAGTCTGATTACAGCCAGCAGCAGAGTGCTTAAGAAGATTTTTCTTATCATTGTCTATGCTTTCTTTTTTCAATCCAATATTATTTCATTCAATCCAACTATAATAAGTTTATCAGAAAATAAGGTGAAAGTCAAGGCTGCCCCTTTGATATTCTTCAAAAAATGTATTATAATAAGATTGTATCAAATAATATTGGATTGAGGTGTTTGTGATGAAGAGAAAAAGTCTTATTCAAACCATTGACCGGGCTGTCGAAATATTAGATATTCTCAGAAGCTCCACAGAGCCTATGCGCAGCAAGGATATTGCTGAGAAAATGGGTTTGGAACAGAGAACCGCACATAATCTGATACGTTCTCTGTATATTCATGACTTTCTGGCTCAGGACAAGGAAAACCGCTATCTGCTGGGGCCTGCCTGTCTCAGTCTTGCCGGAGGAGCCCGCCGTCAGTTTGAGCGTCTCGGCATGGCAGTTCGCGAGCCGGTATGTAAATTGTGCGAGAAAACCCGCAACACCGTATTTTTCGGAACAGAATATTATGGAGCCTTATACTGTGTCGCCCGTGCGTACATAGACGGCTTCTGGGAAGTTAATGGACAGCAGAAGTGGCTCAATACCATTCATGCCACTGCTACCGGAAAAGTGATTATCGCGGAAAAAGGTATCGACTGGTTCGCAAACTTGCTGAAGCGCGAAGAACTGGAAAAATTTACAGACAGGACCATCAACACTGTCGATGCCATGGCAGTGGAAATTGAAAAGATCAGAAAACAGCAATATGCGCTTTGTATCAATGAGAATAATACAGAGTCAGCTTCACTGGCCGTCCCGGTGCGCAATTCAGAGGGAACTCTTATAGGTTCCCTGGCTGAATCGTTCC
>JAKJHH010000002.1:43909-47734 GCA_022703965.1 Verrucomicrobiota bacterium | reverse complement strand
TTATCTTCTGGAGAGCAGCCGCTTTAATATTCCGGAGCATTTGGAATTGCTTCGTGCTGCCTCCAGGCAGATTCTTGAAAATCTGCATTAGCCTACCTTTAAGTCTGCATTATTTATAAAGTTTAAGGACGGGGATTTCGGGCAGATATTTTCTGACGAGTTCTCCGTCGAAGCCGTTTTGTTCTATAAGCTCGCGGAAGAAGAAGGCGCTCGGTTTGGGCGTTCTCTTAAAGGTCTCAAAATCTACATGAACGAGTCCGAAACGCGGCACGAAGGAACTCCATTCATAGTTATCCATAAGCGTCCAGTGCAGATATCCGCGCAGATCGACTCCTTTTTTGACAGCATCGTGCATGGCGGCGAGATCCTGAGCGAGTTTAAGAATTCGCCAGCGGTCGTCGTCGCAGGAAATTCCATTTTCGGTTATGTAGACAGGTTTATCTCTCAGCCTCATTAAACCTGCGCTCAGGCCTTCGGGATAAAACTCTTCCAGATAGAAATTCATGTCGATCATTTTTGTATGCGTTGCTGTGTAACAGTCGCCGTCGATTTTCTTTTTTCTGGCTGAAATGATACGGCGGCAATAGTAGTTGATTGCCCAGTAATCCAGTGAATCCTTGAGCTCGGGAATATATTCAGCGTCGCGATACGGGAATACTATCTCACCTGTGCGTATGGCGTGAAAGAAAAATTCATTGCAGAGCCAGTCGTCGAGTTCGGCGAACTGTCTGTCGAAACGGTCGAAAGGATTGGCGGGATGACATGCTCTCAGAGCGTGCGCGCTGCTGACGGAGCTGTCCGAATATTTCTTGATTATATGGTATCCGCGAGCGTGAGCGACGAGGCAGTTTGCGCGGTAGTCTGCTGCAGCTACGGAATCGCCTCCGCCTATATTGAATTCATTGATAACCATCCAGAAGTCAACATAATCCTTGATTTTGGGGACAAGCCATTCAACGTGTTTTTCAAAGTGGACTAAATTTGCGCGTTTTCCGAATTCTCCAAGCTCGGCGAACCATTGAGGATTGCCGCCGTGGCTGATGGTGACGAAAGTTTTGATTCCGCGTTCCTTGAGGCGACTCAGCATGTCGATGTATTGGGTCAGCGCTGCTTGATCGTGTTTTCCCTGTTCCGGCTCAAGTCTCGCCCAGTTTAGGGAAAGACGATAGCCCTGATGTCCGAGCTCCTTTATCATGTCGATATCTTCACGATAGAGCCTCCAGTGATCGCAGGCTTTGCCTGATAATGCAGGGTACGAGTGCTTGATTTCCTTATGCCAGTTGTCGCTGTGAATGTTATCGCCTTCGATCTGATGTCCGGCAGTGGCCGAGCCCCAGATAAAGCCCTCGGGAAATTTCATCTCCGGAAAAGAAACTGTGTTGAGCATAGTGTTTTATCTTTCTATTATCGTTTACTACTGCGCATGACTTGATCGACAGTTCAGGGGATTCTGATGTGTTCGACTGCTGAATCATTCAGATTTATAAGTCTGTTCATTGCAGATGCGGCAATTTGCGCCGCCTCTGCGTTAAGTGGTTTGCTGCTTACAGTGAGACTGTTGAAGTGGTGATATTCAAAATTAACGGTCAGAATCTTTATGCCGCTTTCCTGAAGTCCTTGAAGTAATTTTTCGGAGACTTCATTGCTGTCAGACCATATCAGTCCATCAATGTGACTGTTTTTAAGTTCTTCTAAAACAGCATCTTCGCTAGTGGCTCCGATTTGTATGAAGCGAAGATTCATCTTGTTTTTGACAAGTTCCAATCCGATATTGGCGATGGTCGGCCAGCTTGACGCATCGTAGAAGAAGTGTTTGCCGTATCCCATGACAATGCCCACGAGAGGCAACGCGTCTCCCCATTGCCCTCCGATTTGCGGAGTAGTGAAGTAGCCTATTCCGTGTTTGGCTGTTATGAAGCCTTCACGTTCAAGCTTATCCAGTTCAAGCGAGACAGTGCTGCATGCAACTCCGAATTTTTTCGCGAGCATCCTGAGTGAAAGCAGTTTGACCGGATATTTTCCGCTGTGGTAAATGATATCCATTATATAGTGGCGGATTCTGCTGCCTTCGGACATCGGAGTTTCACTCTTTTTCTTTCGTGGCATTCTGCTAATCCTTTTTTTATCGGAACAGTTATCGGAACAGTTATATTATATGCGGATTGCCGAATAATGTCAATAGTCATGTTGTAAAAAACGATTAAGCTGATCCTTGGTATGCTCCAGAAAGGGAAGGCTCGTCCCATGAAATGCGAATCAGATTCTTTTTATGATGCTATTGACATGAGCTCTTTCTTGTGTTAAAATTAGTGGTATTGTTTTAGAGCCCACTTCTTGAAAGGCAGATAAATATGGCGAATATACCTGAATACATGAGAGTACGTCAATACGTTTTGGATCTTGTTATGGCTCATCCTGACACTGATGAAAGAATCGCGTCGGAGAGAGAGCTTTGCAAGATTCTTGATGTATCGAGGATCACAGCAAGGAGAGCACTTAAAGCTCTTATTGATGATGGCATGCTCTATGTAAAAACAGGGAAAGGCATGTTCATCAATGGCGGTAAGTGGCGTAATCATGCTTTTACTATACGGAAGTTCTACAAAATCATGCTGATCTTCGGCGAAGGCAAGATGGTTTATCTGGACGGCTTTTTTATGGATGTCATGGAACATATTTGCTCTGCTTTCAAACATCTTCCTGTTCTGCTTCAGCCATTGAATCTTGTGAGCGAAAGCGATAAAACAATTGAAGAACTCAGTATGTACCGTCCCGACGCAATCATATGGATAAGACCTTCCTCATCAATGATGAACGCAATTGAGTTCATGCGCCGGACTATTCCCGTCTGTGTTGTCGGCAACAAGCCTGATTCTGATCTTTTTGCTGCCTCCGTTGATTATCGCAAAGCAGGCAGAATTGCCGCCGCATGGTTTCTGGATAAGGGACTGAAGGATCTTGCAATAGCCGGAAGCGACTGGAATACGGGCATCAAAAATGAAATTTACGAAGGCTGGAAAGATGAGCTAAAATCCAGAAATATTCCTGCAAGGTCTTGTTTGAGAATCGACAAGGAGGGCTTTTCCGAAGAGATGGAAAAGCTGAGTCCTGAACTGGATGGAATCTTCACTTTCGGCTCAGATTTTCCTGCCCTTGATTCCGTTCTGGCGAAGCAGAAGAGCAAATGCAGGATCATGGTGGATGAGAACTATTACGGAGCTTATGGATCTATCAGAAAGCCGGATGCCAAGCTGATTATATTTCCGCCTGAACTTCTTACACAGGCTGCAATGGCGCTTTTCCGGACTCTCAGTGATCCTTCCTGCAAGCCGGAATCGATTTTAATAGCTCCATCTGTAAAAGAGGAGTTTAGCTTATGAGAAAGAGAAGCAGATTTTTAAATTTTACGTTAATTGAACTTTTGGTCGTGATCGCCATTATCGCGATTCTCTCCGCTTTGCTGTTACCCGCTCTTTCGCAGAGCAGAAATCTTGTGAAAAGGGTTTCCTGCGCTAATAACATGCGTCAGATATATCTTGGCGCAAGCTCGTATGTGACGGACAATAACGGCTGGATGCCTCCCATGCAGTTCGGAAGCGCTTCGCATTTTTATTATATCAATGAATATCTCAGACAGAAAAATGATACTCCGTGGGGGGTCGGATCTTATATGCGGCGAGGTCTTGGCGGAACATATTTCTGTCCTTCCATAACACGGGCATCGGCATCTCCTGCATGGCCGTCAGGAACACCTGAAAAAGACCTCTACATGCCAAGTTATGCAGTAACCTCGCAAAATGCTGCGTATGTTGCTGAGAACGGCGG
>JAKJHH010000002.1:0-43870 GCA_022703965.1 Verrucomicrobiota bacterium | reverse complement strand
CAGCTCCTGGAATATACAGACGCTTTGACAGAATAAAAGATGGTGCGGCTATTATGGGCGAGAAGGATTATAATGGAATCAGTGCCTCAATTGTTAACACCTGTACTGGTTACCTTGTTGCACTTAACACGGATGCATGGCCGAGTTCGGCTACTGCTTACGCTGTCGGATGGAATCTCCACTCCCGGCAGGCGAATTTTCTTTTCAAGGACGGACACGTCAGTGCATATAAATTCACCGGCACAAATATTTTCGATAAAGATTACCTGCCTCGATAACAGTTAAGGAGAAATCAATGAAATCAACCCGGATCATACTGGGGATGGCCGCTTTGTGTATTGCCATTTCCTCTTTCGCAAACGAGCTGAGTTTCTGTCCGAACGGATTTTTTGCGGATACAGTTACAAACATTCAGTTTGAACCTAAAAAGTATTCTTCAGGCTGGCAGCTTGCTATGCCTTCGGGCGACTCTGTTATTTTTGTCGGCCCTATATTTCCAGGCTATAAGCTGCCTAAAGAAAAAAACTCGGCTGTTGATAAGGAGACAAAAACTGTTGCGATGGATTCATATTGCGAAGAATACAAGGCATCTATCAAGACTTCATACAGACAGGTTAATGGAACTGTTATTGCTGATATCTCATACAAAAGCGAGCTGGAATTTCCTGCCAAGGAAAATGTGAAATACCGAATTCTTCTTCCCGTCAAAATTTTTGCCGGACATGAGTTTATTGTCGACGGGAAAAAAATGGCTTTCCCTGAGGAAAAAGGGACAAACTATATCTTGAATCAGGGCAAAGCCGCAGGTGAATTCCGCTTTTCCATAGATGCAGAAAATGAGCTTGGAATCAAAGTACTTTCCTCTGATATTTCCTACAATATTGCCGACTGCCGTCATCACGGCAAGCCTGAAACGGATTTTCATCTTTACATGAATCTCAAGGATGACAAGTTCAGTTTCCAAATGGCTCTTTTGAAGAAAGGCGAACAGTTTCCGGCTCTTGCCGCTTCTTCGGTGACAAAACAGGTTCTTATAAAGAAAAATCTCCTTGGCGCAGGCTCAGGTTTTGAGGTAGGACCTCACGGAATCAATCCTCTTGCCGTTTACAGTTGGTCTGAAGCATGGACAAGTCCGGCCGTTCAGCCGGCATTTGATGATAGTGACGCTTACTCTGGAAAATACAGTCTGCTCATTACGGCTGAGGATATCAAGGCTAAACGAGGCCGCTTCAACTTTAATATGGTGGAGTCGCGTCCGCTTAAACTTGATCCTGAAAAGACATATACGCTTTCCGCATGGATGAAGTCGGATTCGGATTCAATGAGAGCATCTCTTGACTGTCGTGAAAACGGCAGCTGGGACGGCACAAGCGGTATCAGCTTCAATGTTGGCAGGGATTGGAAAAGATATTCATACACGTTCAAACCCGCTAAATTTAATGTACTGAATTACTGTAAAACATGGGCGGGAATACATCCTGCTGTTTCTTCAGGAAAACTTTGGATTGACAACATGCAGCTTGAGGAGGGCGAGCTTGGAGAATATATGCCTGAAGCCCTGGAATTCGGTGCGCAGATACAGCAGAAACATAAGCTTTTCAGCAAATCTGAACTGAAAAATGGGGAAATCAGTCTATTCTTTCGGAACAACTCCAAAGAAAAAACGGACTTGTCCATTTCCTATTTGATCAAGGACTATTGGGACAAGAATCTTGCCGAAGGGAAACTGGACTTTTCCATTCAGGCCGAGTCCAATCTGAAGTCCTCAATGAAAATTCCTCAGCTCCCCTGCGGTTATTACAGGATTTACTTTAAGAGTAAGGATGCCAATCTTTCAGATGAGCTTATCTTCGGCGTTTATCAGCCAATGGAATACGATGGATTCCTGCCTGATGACTGGGCTCTTGGCTGTGATGCGGCAGATGGAAATCCGATTGTCCGAAAGCTCGGTTTCGGCTGGACAAGGAGCTGGGATTTTACATTTAAAAGAACATGTCCCGAGGAAGGGAAATTGAATTTTGAGGAGACAGACATAGTGATGAAAAACTGTCAGGACGCAAAACTCAATATCATGCCCATACTTGGAAGCGGATTCGGCCGAGCCTCATACGACAAAAACGGCAATGCGTTTATTCCCGAATGGGCTACTGAGCGTGTGGCAAAAAGCTCTGTAAAGAATTCCTGGGCTCTTGATGTATCTTTTCCCAGGCTTGAAGCTTGGTCTTTTTATGTGAAGACTCTGGCAGAACGCTATAAAGGCAAAATAAAATACTGGGAAATAATGAATGAACCCAATTGCTGGATAAGTCCTGAAGAATATCTGCCTTATCTTGAATCAGCCTCAAAAGCGGCAAAAACTGTCGATTCATCGAGCAAAATAGTAGGCGGGTGCGCAACTTCAGACTGGGGCGGAGAACCTGCTCCCTGGACGAAACGTGTTCTGGAGCTTGATAAAGGACGCAGCATGGATGTTCTGTCCATTCATATGTACAGCAATGTCGCTCCGGAGCGCAGTCTTGTAAACGGAACGGACAAGATGATAGCTGTCCTTCAAGCGGCTATGGCTCAATACGGCAAAGTCCTTCCTGTATGGCATACAGAGAAGAGCCACAATACGAAAATTACAGGTTATTCCGCAGAGAAAATAAATTTGCCCGGAGCCTATTTACATGAGCCCGGTTTTTGCGTTCCTGATTTTCGAGCCAAGGCGGAATTTCTGATTCGTGAAACTCTCATTGATTCTTCGGTGGGCAAAGGTCCGTTTTTCTGGTTCGGAAATATGCCGAATGATATTTACATAATGTCGCATCGCAGTCCTTACGGACTTCAGCATATCGAGTATGACGGCTCGCCGTGTCCTGAACTTCTTGCCGCAAACGGTCTCGCCAGAATGCTTGAGGGACGCAATCATCCAGTTGAACTTATGAAGCTTGGTTCAAGCAGATATGTCGCGCTTTATGAGGGCGAAAAAGGAATACTTGCCGCCCTGTGGGATTCAGAAAAAGCATCCGCTCTGAAGCTTCCTGCAAAAGGTCCGGGCTTCTCGGTTTATAACTTTTTCGGAGAAGCTTGCGACGCTTATAAAAACGGAATTCTCAGCTTGAATACTGCTCCTGTTTACCTCTGTTTTGACGTAGCTGATTTCAAGGCTGTCCGTTCCTTCCTGAGTGATGCGGATATTGACGGCGACCGTTTTTCAGTAAGCGGCGGCATGGAGCTGGATGATACTGAAAATCCTGCCCTTGGCGTATATGCAGTCAACAAGACAAATAAAGTGCTGAATCCTCTGGTCGAGCTCAAAAATGCGGCTTCAGGATGGCAGTTTAAAAAGGCGGGCATGAATCTTACGATAAATCCGGAGGAACGGCGCGCTGCTTTATTTCCGCTTCTTTCAATGAAAGTTTCGGAAGCTCCTCAGTCTTTTAAGATGTCTGTTGACGGACTTGATGCTGTGCTGTCGATTCCTCCTTTTCCGTCAGAAACATATTTGAAAGCGGTGTTGTCCAGCTCAAAAGAAGCGTTTGCAATGGAGGTTCCGCCATCTTCGATTACTATTGACGGAGATCTTGGCGAATGGACTTCTGAAGGCGTTTGCGGTGCTTCGGCATCCTCAAAAGTTCAGAAAGGACGTGAACTCTGGAGCGGTCCGCTTGATCTCTCCTGCGAGATGCGTTTCCGCTGGGATTCCTCGAATCTCTATCTCGGTGCAATTGTTTATGACAACATGTTGGAACGTCATGCGCCTCAGGCTTCCGCATGGGATTCGGACGGGATAGAGTTTTTCCTCGGCCTTGACCCTGAAAGTCCGAAAAGAGCGGCTCTTTCAAAAGAAGTCAATGCGATGAGTAAAACAGATTTTCAGATGCTTCTGGCTCCTGCCGGAGGAACTCAGAAAGAAGCTACGGCATGGTGCTGTCAGCTGAAAAAAGATGCGGATATAAAAATAGCCTCAAAAGCCTTCAAGTATGGATATATGCTTGAAGCTGCTATTCCGTGGAAATCCTTGAAGAGCGATTTCAGTCCTTCCAAAGGCCTCAAGCTGCCTATGAGTTTTCAGGCTACGGATACAGATATTGCAGGGGAATCTTCAAGAAAAACGATTGTATGGGCAGGTAATTCCGGGAACTGGACGTCGCCGGCAAACTGGGGAAGTCTTGAGCTGAAATAAAAAAGGGGGATGCGCTTTTGCAAACGCATCCCCGCTTGGATTTGATATCAGAGCTGGAAGGAGATTGTGATGATCTCGAAGGGCTTGACTTCAAGACTTACAGCTTTGTCCTTGAGCTTGAGATCGGCCTGCTTTTCTTCGAGCAGGTTTGTCAGGCTCGCGGACTTGAACGGAATATCGGATTCCATCGTAAAGCTGCCGCGTGAACCGAAGGACTCATAAAGTCTGACGATCACGGACTTGCCGTCGTCTGAAACCTTGACCGCTTCAATTACCATCGCCGGATTGTCCTTGATCTTGAAGAAACTCATCGAAGACGGCAGTTTGCCGCTCTGATTTTCAGCAAGAGGCATGGAGATCACAGGAATGTTGAGGCTGTAGGATTCACTGATTACACCTGCTGCTCTGAAGTCGCCCTTGTGAGGCAGGAACGAGTAGGTGAACTTGTGCTTGCCGCGGTCAGCTTCCGGATCGGGAGCTGTCGGAGCTCTGAGCAGGCTCAGGCGCATTGTATTGCCGTGTATGTCGTGTCCGTACTTGCAGTCGTTGATGAGGGCCGCGCCGTAGCCGTGCTCGGAGATGTCAACGTACTTGTGGGCGCAGACTTCAAACTTTGCCATATCCCAGCTTGTGTTGTAGTGCGTTGGACGCTCAACATGTCCGAACTGAATTTCACAGACTGCCTTAGGTGCAAGCGCTTCGACGGGGAAGGCGACTTTCAGCATCTTGTGCTGTTCGTTCCAGTCTACATCCGTCACGAAGTCGATTCTCTTTGTGCCTGCGCGGACAATCATGTCCTGAACAAGCTTGGAGCCGCTGAATTCACGCTCGATGCGTACAACTGTCTTGAGCTGACTTGTGTAGAGAACTTTGAAACTCTTGAGCTCGGTTATGTCTGTGACGGTTTCCTTGTAGAATACATCGACGTCCCAGGCATCCCAGTTGACAGGTCTGTCCTTGTGGAGCTGGAAGAGGTTGCCTTTAGCGCCCTTCGGAAGCACTTCACGGTTGCCGGCTTCGAGGTCGATTATCGAGCTGATGAGGCCGTTTGCGTCTACAGTGATCTTAAGCAGTCCGTTTGTGATGACGGTTTTGCCGCCCTTCACGCTGACCATGACAGGCTCAAGTCCTTCAGGAAGCTTGTTGAGCAGCTTCTTGGCATCGACTACCGAGTATCCCATTGAAGGAACTTCAGTATAGATGCTGTCGCGGTCGTTGATGTCGATAACTTCGCCGCGCTTGAAGGAGAGAGTATTGACGAGCATCATCGGGTTTTTGATTCCCTTTGTGCTTACTTCGTCGGCTATGCCTGAAATTGCGCTTGCGGAAACGCCCTTGGCGAGAGCTTCGACCTTTTCGTGGTCAATGAGGTTATCCTTGTAAACCCAGTTGATAGAGCTGCCGGGAATGATGTCGTGGAACTGGTTGGTGAGAACCATTTTCCAGGCTCTGTCGAGAGCTTCGGCGTGCTTGGCTCTCGGAGACTTGCCGCGGCTTTCGTCGGGTGCTTCGTAAATAGCGAATTCAGGTGAAGGGATGAGCTCTGTTGAGTTCTTTGTTCCCTTGATGAAAGAGAGAGCGTCGAGGAATTCAGCATTTCTGAGGTTGAGCTCGTTCTTGCGGTTTGCCCTCTTTGTTCTTGCCTGAGTTGTGTATGTTCCGCGATGCAGTTCAAGATAGAGTTCGCCAACCCATTCAGGAAGATCCTTGGCATCCTTCTGAGCTTTCTTGAAGAATTCGGATGAAGGCTCAAGAGTGACCTGCGGAAGTCCTTCGACATCCTTGGAAAGAAGTCCCCACTCGATCTGCTTGCGTGTCGGTCCTCCGCCGCCGTCGCCCCAGCCGTACATGTAGAGAGAGCGGTTGCATCTGTCGTTTTCCTTGAACTCGTTGGCAGCCTTGAGCAGTTCCCATGGTTCGGTAAAGCCGTTATAGTTGCTGCATGGCGGGAAGTGCGAGAATATTTCAGTTCCGTCGATACCCTTCCAGAAGAAGGTGTGATAGGGGAATTTGTTGAACTGATTCCAGCTTATCTTGATGGTTGTGAATACATCGATTCCAGACTTCTTGAGAATCTGCGGAAGAGCCGCGCTGTATCCGAAAACATCGGGCAGCCAGAGATCCTTTGTATCGACTCCGAGCTCTTCTCTGAAGAACTTTTTGCCGTAGAAAATCTGGCGGACAAGCGATTCGCCCGAGGATATATTGCAGTCCGGTTCGACCCACATTGAGCCGACGGGTTCCCACTGACCTCTCTTTGTCTTCTCCTTGATGCCCTTGAAGATGTCAGGATAATTCTTCTTCATCCATGCGTACTGAACAGCCTGAGAACATGAGAATACGTATTCAGGATACTCATCCATGTATTTGAGGGCGGTAGAGAAGGTTCTTGAGCATTTTCTGACGGTTTCGCGGAGCGGCCAGAGCCATGCTGTGTCGATGTGCGCATGACCTGTGGCGGAAATCTTGTGAACAGTGTCGCCGTTCTTTCTCTTGAGTTCGGGCATCACAAGATCAATGGCTTTTCTGAGACTCTTCATGTCGCCGGGCTCAAGAACGTTTACTGCGTCGTTGAGGGCGTAGAGAAGGCGTCCTTTTCTCTGACCTTCAGGCAGAGCCTTCATTGTCTCAAGCGCGAAGTTGAGCATGCTGTAGATGTCGTTAGCCTCGCGATTGTAGATTGAAAGGACTGCTTCAGTGATCTTGTACTGAGGAGCAGAGTTGTAGTCCGGGGCAAGGAGTCTGCCGTTGAATGTACATTCGCCCATCGGATTTGCGCCGACTTCGACGTAGAACTCGAATGATTCACTGCCTGAAGCCTTGCGTGTGATCGGAATGTCGTCGCGGTTCATGTTGATGGCGGTAACAGGTTTGCCATCCATCCAGATCAGTCCTTCGCAGGAGAATCCTTCGCGGAAGATGTAGTTGAAGCTGATTCTGGCGACTACTTCGGAGCCTTTCCATTTAGCCGGAACTTTTCCTTTGACCTTGAACCAGACGGTGTCCCAGAGACTTCCCCATTCCTGACCTTTGGCGAGAGGCTTGTACTTTCTCTTTACAGCTTCCTGATAGGTTATTGGTTCGCCTTTGACTTCGTGGATTTCCACATCAACGGGAATGTTTTCAGGATAGACGTCCGCAGGGTATATGCGGGCGATGAGATTCTTGACCTTTGCTTCTGTAAGCGCCGGATGTTTAAGCATCTTATATCTCCTTGCGTTATGCATTGCGGGAACCTCTAAAAATTGAAAAACTTGGAACAAAACTCTGTCTTGCGGCAAGCGCCACGACCTTGCGCGGCATCGGTTAGCTCTGCTAGCCGATGACTTGCAAAATCATGGCTTTAAGCCGCAATACATGATTTTTTTTCTCAAGTCAATTTTTAGAGGCTCCCTTGTTTCGTGCTTTCGGCGCTAATATAGCATCGCGCAAGGCAAATATAAGATTCCGCCTCAATATTAATGTATTGCGAATCAATACACTTTGGAAGCCTTCAGCATTTCGTTCTTGACTCTCACGAAATCGCCCAGAACATCGTCTGACGGGAAAAACTCAAGTCCCCAGTAGCGGGAATACGAGGCTGATGTCGCTTGTTTCACGATTTCAGGATATTTGATAAGTCCGTCCATCTTCGGAGCAAGACGCTTTCCCGCTCCGGCAACGTGGAGATGTCCTATCAGATCAAGGTTGTCGCGGATGATTGACGCGGTATATTCACCCGCCATTTCCATATGGTATATGTCGAAAAGAGCCTTGAAGTATGGAGAGTTCACCGCTTTGACTAGGCTGAACATATAACGAGAACTGCTTCCCTGATAATCGGGATGATCGTATGTGTTGAAGCCTTCAAAGTGTATTTCGACTCCTGTTTTTTCGGCATCGGGAATAAGAGTTTCAACAGCTGTGCGACAGTTCTTAAGCCCTTCAGAATCATCCTGTCCCGCACGGGCACCGCTGAAGACGATCACATACTTGACCTTGTTGTCCGCCGCTTCATAAATGCAATCCTTGATCTTAGGAAGCAAATCAGCATGATTTTCCTTGCGGTTGAGCCCCTTCTCCATACCCGGACAGGATATATTCAGGACTTCGAGTCCTGCCTTGCGGGCAGTTTCGCGAAGAGCTGGTTCCGTCATTTCCACCGCATCGAATCCGGCTTTCTTAAGCTTTTCGTAATATTCCTGCGGCTCAAGTCCGCTTTTTTTCAAAAAACTCCAATCGGTAGCACTGAATTTCATAAATTCCTCTTTTCGTATTGTTATTATTCCCTCGTGTTATCGAAGATTCGACGGCAAGGGACTGCCGTCGCTACCCGTTTCTAGGTCTTTCCGTGCGGTAAGCGAAGCTGAACCGCACTACTCGGGTGCAGGTCTACAGACCTGCCTGCCATGTGAAGGTGATGCCCATTGTTTCGGCACGCTTTTCGTTGGCGGTCTTGTAGGCTTCGACGTTCTGTTCAGGAGTGAAATTGTGAGTATTGAGACCCGACAGACTGAAACGTCCTGCCTTTACGAGACGGAAAAGCAAGTCGGTTATGATGCTTGTATTCCATGTCGGATCTTCATGACAGTCATGTGCTCCGACGATTTCGAGTCCCTTGTTCATGACATCGTGAGTAAGACACTGTTTGGAAGGAGTTCCTGTATCGCCGAGAAGCACGACTCTGCCGAAACGTTTTGCCGCATGCAGAACGTCTGTAAATACCTGATAGTGTCCGGTGCTGTCAATGATGATATCCGGGCCGCCGGGACATATTGCGTCGAGCTCTTCCTTAGCCGCTCCAAGGGGACGGCTGATGCCGTGAGTCGCACCGCCTTTCAATGCCATTTTAACGCGCATTTCAACGGTGTCCACGATAACGACCGGATTTGCTCCTGCGGCTGCGCACCATCTTGCGGTCATCTGTCCGATAGGACCTGCTCCGACAACTACAACTGACTTGCCGAGTCCGAGCTTGGCGGCTCTTGCCCCCATAGCTGCTATTTTAGCGAGACCGAACCATGCGGCTTCATCATTTTTGATTCCGTCCGGAACCGCTATGCAGGAATCTTCTTTGACGATGTGAGCGGAAGCGTGTCCGCAACGGGCAACAACTCTGTCACCCTTCTTGAATTTTGTCACGCCTTCGCCGACTTCTTCGACGACAAGACATGAGGTATAGCCGGGATAAAACGGATACTTTACCCATGCAGCCCAACCTGTGCCTTCTTCAAAAAGACGGTTAAAGACGATGTTTTCCGTGCCTGTGCTCATAAGGCTTACGAGAGTTCTGAGTTTCAGTTCTCCTGCTCCGGGAGCTTTGACTTCAAAGTTCTCCATTTCGACCTGAGCTTTGCCTGTGAATAATATTCTCTTTTCCATATAAATCCTCTTTGGTTTATTATCTTTTTCGGTTTGACAATTATATTTTATAATGAAATTGTATGCTTAACTATTCCCGAAAACGGTTATCTATTCCCGCAATCGGTCATAAAAGGGCTTATTCTATGGACTACGGAGCAGAATTTGTCATTGCATTTGCAGGAGTGCTTTCGAGTACTCATTCATGTCATATGCATGCGCATAACGGTTACGAACTTGTATATCATCCTTCAGGTAGCGGTCTTACAAAATGTGCCGACGGCACTGAAATCAGTTTTGCCCCCGGCGACCTTGTCATATATCCTCCGGATATGCCTCACGACCAGAAGATGAAAAGCGCCGGAATCGACAATTGCGTGCAGGTTGCTGTAAGTGATCCTGAAATTTTGAAAATTCTGAATCGTCCGTTTCTTCTGAAGTCTCTCGGAAAACAATCGATATTAATGGAGCTTGAAGACATAACGCATTGGAGGGAAGAGACTTCAATAGAGGCAAAGAATTTGCGGGCAGTCGCTTTGATGAAGTCGATAATATGGGAGTTGAACTCGAAGAGCGGAGAGGAACATGATCCGGCTTTTCTTGTGGTGTCGGAAGCCCGGCGTATTGCGTCGGTTGAGACGGCCAAGCCTCCGAAAATCAGGGAAATCGCGCGTCGTGTTGGAGTCAGCAATGACTATCTGCGTCATCTTTTCAGGCAATACTACGGAAAAAGCCTCAAGGATTTTTCTCTGGAATGCCGTCTGGACAGAGCGCGTTCTCTGCTTGCAAACACTCCGATGAGCCTCAAAGAAATCTCCGCCGAATGCGGATTCGCGAATGAAAGAGCTTTCAGCTTCGCCTTCCGTGAGCGCAATTCCTGCACTCCCGGCTCCTACCGCGAAAAAAGCCGCGGAAAAGCATGAATATAGAGAAAATAAGTTTTGGATTTACTGCTGTTTTTTCTTCTTTTTTTCGGGCTTGGAAATTAGTTTTGTCGGCAGCATGCCTTTGACTGTTCCAGGCGGAAGCATGCAGTTCAAAAGAAGTTTGCCTTCGGGTGATGATGAAGCGGAGATAGTTCCGGGATCGTCGCCCGTGGTTTTGATGTGCAGAAAAGTCCGCTCCGGCAAGGTACCTGGAGAAGTCTTGCTTGTGACAGAGGCAGCTGCAAAAGCCTCTTCTTCTCCGTCTTTACCGAAGACGAAAGTAATGGAGTCATCACTGCTCAGGACAAAGAGTCTTTTTGTCTTTTCGCCTTCACCTTTACTGTAGATTTGAAAAAAACCTTCGTGTGCGCTCTTTGAAATCCCATCGATTGCGGCAATTTTCTGTCTGAACGCTAAACTCTGTTCTTTGGCGCAGTGCAGACGAACTCGGAGGGATGAAAAACTCTTGCCGTCGACAGCTCCTGAAATCGAGAATTTGGATGCTCCGCTTTCAACGGCGGCAATGAGAGTCTCATTAAGAATTTTTGATTCACTGCCGTTTTTCGAGGCAAAGAGACTGCTTTCAGCCTTCAGTGCTGCTACAAGTTCGGAACTGAGAGCAGGGAGATTTGCGGAAGCCTGTACAGCCTGAACATCATCAAAGAGAGGCGGCAAGTCTTTTGAGTCCGCTATAAACGCGTTTTTCATCATATTTTCGAGAGAGGAGTTTTTCTTCGGATGAAATCCGGTCTTGAGTTTTACTCCTTCAGGCGAGAATGAGATTTCGTTTGCCAGCATATCAGTCTGTCCCACAACTGCGGCGGCAGTGTTGAAAAGGAAAGAGTTTACGGGGAGTTCCGAACTGTCCTTTCCTGCGAAACCGTATTTGTCCATGTAATCTTTGAATGAAAGTCCGTTCATCGCGGATGCCGGATAGATCGAAAGGATGATATCCGCATCGCTTTCAGTGCATTTTTCAGGTGTTTTAACGGAAGATTCAAGAGCCTGTGAATCGCTGATCATGACTCTGCCCGAGAAGTCACGGATAAAATAGGTCTTGTTTTTTATGGAGAATGAGGATTCCAGGTGATCTCCTTTTTTATCCAGAAAAGCCGCCCATGAAGGGAAGCCTGTCGTAGGGTCGGGATATGCCGGATACACGCAGAAAACGATATTGTAATTTGTATCGAGGGCAGCAAGGTATGGATTAAAACCGAGTGCCGCGGTGAAAAGGACAACTGTACTGGCCGAGCCGGGTACAACGGTATCGGAAAATCCTGAAAGATCCTGCGCCAATTGCGTAAGAGACGGGACTTCCAGTCTGGCTCCCGGTTTAGGCTCTTCCTGAGCTGATGAAAGCAGAATCGTTCCGGTCATCAGTAAATATGCGACGCTTATTTTCAATGATCGACTGTAAAAATGCAGACTCATAATATAAATTCCATGATGTAAAATTAAACTCAGCAGGAATATACGTTTGAAAAGGCCGCTCTTAAAGCAGACAGATAAACTTATTATGATAATGGTTGACGGATTCGGAGTTCCGGCGGAGGGCTTCGCGAATTCCCTTTATGCTGAATACTGTCCGAAACGCTTTATCGATCTGCTTCAGAACTTTTCAATTCCGCTGGATGCCTGTCTGGGAGTAGAAGGAATACCGCAGAGCGCGACCGGACAGACAACACTTTTCACCGGAGTCAACGCTGCCGAGTACTGCGGTATGCACATGCAGGCTTTTCCGGGGCCTTCACTGCGTGAACTTATCAGGAAGCGCAACGTCTATTCCGTCCTGCTCGAAAGGGGCTACCGTCCTGCTTTTGCGAATTCGTACATACGCCACAGTCCCGCCGAACTTCTTGAGCTTCGCTATGCGTCAGTTACGACTGTGATGAGCGAGTCTCTACCTCAAGGGGTCTTCCGGCTGCCGGATTTGCGCAGAAATGAAGCGGTGGTTCATGACATCACAAGGGAGACTCTGGATTATGTCGAGGATCTTCCGAAGAGAGATCCTGAAGACGCTGCCTTTGATCTGCTGAAAGTAGTGCAGAATTATGATTTTGTGCTTTTTGAATATTTCATGACGGACAGGATAGGACACAAAAGAAGCCGTGAAAAATTGAGCGGAGTTCTGCATAATCTCGGAACTTTCATCGCCAAGCTTTCGGAGATACTGCCGGAGAATACGGCTATACTCCTTTGCAGCGATCACGGAAATTGCGAGGACATCACAACAGGTGCTCATACTATGAATCCGGTGCCCATGCTGCTTTATCCGGATACCGGCCTTGAAAAAAGCTCGCTTTTCAGCATAAAGGACGTGATGGATTTCATACTGCTTCATTTCCCTGATAAAAGGATTGAAAAAAACGGCATCTGAGCAAGATTAATAGGAACGGTACAAAAGGTCTGTTTATGAAGAAGATAATACTGATAGGGATTCCGGTTCTGATTGCGATGTTTTTTTCTTTTCTTCCGCTGATAAGCACGAAGATGGCTGAAAACGGCTTCGCAAGACCGAATTCGGCGTCCAGCATTGACATGATAGAGAACGCTGTAAAACTGAAGCTCTTTCTCTACATGTTTCCCGATGCGCGTAAAGTATGCGAAAAAGCGATGATAATTGTGCCGGAGTCAGCAAACGCTCCGTATTTCTGCTATACGGCTGCGCTTTGCGCGGAAAAAGAATCAATGCCTGATGTCGCTATCTATTGGTATGGACGCTTCATGCAGCTTTTTCCCAGGCATGAATGGTATCCGCAGGCGAAGAATTCCTATGAAAAACTGAACGCTCTCCACGACGGAAAACAGAAATGACAAATACACACTCGAATATTATAAATGAAACACTTCTGAAGCTGCTTGACCGACAGACTCTTTCCTGTGAAGAAAGCAAAGCCGCAATGAATGAAATCATGTCAGGCAATGTGTCTCCGGTAAAACTTGCCGCCTGGCTGACAGCGTTGAGAATGAAAGGCGAGACCTCTTCCGAAATCGCTGGCGGCGCTTCCGTGATGCGCGAAAAATCCCTGAAAGTTTTCTGCGCCGATCCCGAAGCTGTCGATACCTGCGGAACAGGAGGAGACGGACAGCATACAATCAACGTTTCCACCACTGCCGCTTTTATAGCCGCAGGTTCGGGAATTACGATTGCAAAGCACGGCAATCGCGCGGTTTCCAGCAAATCGGGAAGCGCCGATGTTTTCGCCGCTCTCGGCATCCGGATTGAGATGAGTCAGGAAGAGATGGCGGAGTGTCTCAGCAGAGCCGGAATTGCCTTCCTTTTTGCTCCGGGACTTCATCCGGCAATGAAACATGCGATGCCTGTCCGCAAGGAGCTTGGCATAAGAACCATTTTCAACATTCTAGGTCCTCTGACAAATCCTGCCGGAGCTGCGCGCGGAGTCATCGGAGTCTACTCCAAACATCTCTGCCGTCTTGTAGCCGAAGCAGGAATCATGCTGGGCATGAAAAAACTTATCGTCGTCCACGGTTCGGACGGACTCGACGAGCTTACCGTTACCGGGCCGAGCTTTGTCTGCGAAGCCTGTACAGACCGCATACATGAGTACATTCTAAGTCCCGAAGAATTGGGAATTCCGCTCGCCGTTCATGAGGACATAAAAGGCGGGAGTCCTGCTGAAAACGCTGAAATACTTAAGGACATTGTAGCAGGAAGGGAGCGCGGACATCGCCGCAGAATATGCGTCCTTAATGCCGCAGCCGCAATTCTTGCCGCCGACAAGGCTTCCGGCTGGAATGAAGCAATCAGACGCGCCGAAGAATCCATTGATACCGGAGCCGCGACAGAAAAACTTCGTCTTCTGACAAAACTTTCAGGCGGACTTGTCTGACCGTTGGAATAAAGGGGATATTAGTTTCATGGCGGCTAAGTTTCAGGTCATGATATGGGATACGCTTGAACGTTCCAAGGGCAAGGCAGGACATCTTGTGCAGATTCTCATATCCGGACTTATTGTTCTCAACGTGCTTGCTGTAGTCTTTGGAACTCTTCCTTCAATTCAGAGTTCTTTTGGCAGAGAGCTTGAGATTTTTGAGGTGTTTTCAGTCGTCATCTTCACTCTTGAGTATCTTGCCAGATTGATTTCATGTTCAGCCGATCCCCGTTACGGAGACTTTCCTGGCGGACTTTTTCGTTTTGTGCGAAGCCCGATGTCGCTTATTGATATTCTTGCAGTTGCGCCTTTTTACCTGCCTCTTGCCGGTTTCGACCTCAGAGCTTTAAGAGCGCTAAGACTCCTGCGTATGCTCTGGATTCTGAAACTCGGACATTATTACTCGTCGATTCTTCTTATAAGAAATGTGCTCCGTTCCAGAAAAGATGAGCTGATGATGAGTTCAGTTCTGATGGGAACTCTTCTTGTCATATCCTCAAGTATTATGTATTATTGCGAAAACGAAGCTCAGCCTGAGCTTTTCTCCAGCATTCCAGCTACGATGTGGTGGGGCGTCACGACGCTTACGACCGTCGGTTACGGAGACATGTGCCCTGTAACCGTTGCCGGTAAAGTATGGGCAAGTATAATTTCAGTTATCGGCATAGGCATGTTCGCTCTGCCTGCCGGTATTCTAGGCGCAGGCTTTGTCGATGAAATCAAAAACGCCAGAAGCGGCGGACGCATATGTCCGCACTGCGGGAAAAATACCGATAATCCTGTCTGAATTTTCAGGAACTCTTTCCGGCACTGTTCAGACTGTTTTTGGTCATTGTGGCAATGCGTGAGAGATCAACTTCGTATCGCAATGGAGTTCCGTCAAAAAAGCGGGAAGCCTCCTCAAGCATCACAGGGACGTAACAGGATGTATTCGAGCCTGCACAGTGAGGCGTCAAGATCACATTCGGGAAGGATTGCAGCAGATCGTTATCCGGCAGTGGTTCTCTGTGAAATGTGTCGGAAATGAAGGTGAATTTTCCATTTGGCAAAGCTTCCAACAGATCTTTTTCATCGACAAGACGGCCTCGTCCGGGATTCATGAGAACCGCGCCTGGACGCATAAGCTTAAGATAATCCTTATTTATTCTGCCGATATTTTCGTCTGTCAGAGCTGCAAGCAGGACAATCAGGTCGGCCGTGCTGAAAATTTCCTCAAGGCTTGCGTTTTTAACAATCTTATCCTGAAAACTGCCGTGTCTGCTGTTAACCATGATCGAAGCAGGTTCGAAGGGGAGCAGTCTTTTGATGTAGTTTGCGCTGATGCTGCCGTAGCCCCATATTCCGATTTTCGAGTTTCTGATGTAGCGGAAATCTTTGCTTTGCTTGTTCCAGTTCATCGGTGTGCGTCCGCCGAAGTTGGAGTATTTGAGCATGTTTGAAAGCCCTGTCCAGCTCATTGCAGTGCACCATTCGGCCACCGCCGTGGACATGAGTTCATTGGCGCTTGAAATTCTGATATCGTTTCTAGGAAGAGCTCCGGCAAGATCAGCGACCGAGCCTGCCGCATGGGCGGCGAGGCGAAGAGTTGAATTGTCAGCCAGAACTTCAGCGTCCAGAACCGGAGTACACCATGAACTTATCAGTACTTCATAACCCGTCAGGACATCTGCCCATTCCTTTTTAGTCTTAGGCGTTTTATCAATGAAGTTCACTTCTATTTCAAGCTCGACAGCTTTTTTGACGGCTTCTTCCGTCCAGAGATCGTTGAAGCGGTGGAAGTCGCGCGGAATCGCCAGAATGACACGTCTTTTATTCATATTTGATTTCCCTGTCCTGTTAATAGAATTATATGCTGTCCGACTCATTTAGACAATAACACAAAAGGAAGAAGAGTTTCACAAAACAAATATGCTGTTGATTTGTTTAAGCTTATATAATAGAATATCATTACACAAAACAAATTATCGGTGTCTTATGAAATCAGGATGTCTCATTCAGTTTGAAGGACGTAATTACTGCATGGAGATAGAATATCTGAAAAAGGAATTCTACCGGAAATACGGAGATAACGTTCATATGCACCCTTCATATCACATGATCCTTTGCAGCAGGGGGGAATATCGCGCGGAAATTGAAGGCTCTCCTATCTTGAATCTGCCTCTTAACAGCCTGCTTTTCATCAATCCTCTTGTGCCGCATCGTTTTATTGTCAACAGCAGAAGCGGGGCTGAGCATACGACTCTCATCTGGCGTTTCAGGGATGAGAACGGACAATATCTTCTGACTCCTCTGCAAGAGATTTGCGGGGGCATGGAGAGTGCCTCGTATCTGATACGGCATCTGAATCGACTTGATACCGAGAATTTTCTGCATAAGCATAAGGAAGCGGTGAAAGCCGGAAATGAAGAAAGCGGCAGTTTCAGGACATCCATGCTTCAGTTCGATCTATGTTTTCTTGGGATCAAGCTTCTTATGCAGGGTGCAAGGCAGGATACTGAACAGCCTGTACGACGCATAGTATCACGCATTAAAAGTATTGTCGAGAGGGATTTAAGCGTTAATACTCTCAGTATTATCGGAATTGCCGGGGAGATGTCCATGCATCCTAATTACATCAATACGATATTCCGGAAAGAAGAAGATATAACCATCAATAAGTATATACAGCAGAAAAGGATAGAACTTGCCAAGAGTATTATATCTGCCTCTGATCTGAGTCTTTGCGAGGTAGCTGACATGACGGGATTCACACGGCAGAGTTACTTTACAAGACTCTTCAGAAAACTTTGCGGCATGAGTCCGGGAGAATACAGAGCTTCCTTTTCTGATGTCGCAAAATGACAAGTTTTTTGTCCGGCTCAGCTAACGACTTTTGAAGATAAAAATTATATAATCTGGATATAGACGTTTAAGAGGAACTTTTATGATATCAGTGTTTACAAAGCCATGGTCTCCTGAAAAATACAGTATCAGCGACATCGCCGGAAGGATTAAGTCTCTGGGGGCGGATGGTATTGAACTTCCGCTCAGACCTGGTTTTCATGTGTCTCCTGAGAACATCGAAAAAAAGCTTCCTGACGCGTTAAATGTTATGTCGGATTTTGGTCTTAAAATATTTTCAGCCGCCGGAGAAATCAATGAGCATGTGATAAGAGTTCTGGGGATGAACGGCATAAGAATGCTGCGGATAATGCTTTTTATCGACATGAAAAAAGCTTATGTGAAGAGTCTGGACGACTACAAGAGACGCATTGATGCCGTGATTCCCGCACTTGAGGAGTCTGGTGTATCGCTTGGCATCCAGAATCATTGCGATTACTTTGTAGGAAGCGCCGCAGCTCTCATGAGTTTTATGGAATCTTATGACAAACGTCACGTAAACGTTGTCCTTGATTGCGCGCACTGCTCCATAGCCGGAGAACCTGCCGATATGGCGCTCGATATCGTCTGGCCTAAACTTGGCATGATCAATTTGAAAAGCGCGTATAAAAAACGTGTTAACGCTTCTGATTCCGAAGAGGCCGAATACGTTACGGAATGGACGGACTGTCACAATTCATCGTTCTCATGGAAAAAACATATCAATGATCTCAAGAGCAGGAATTACGGAGGAATTTACTGTCTGCATGGCGAATACGGTTCACGTGTACATCTTCAAGGGGATGCCGTGCTTGAGAATCTCGGGAAAGATATGGCTTATCTTAAAAAACTGCTTGCCGGAGCGTAAGGAGGACTCATGAACACAAAAAGCATGAAAAAACTTTATGAATACCTGATAAAGAATCCTGATGCTATTATTCAGGTTCACAGGCACAGGATCATGCGCAAAACATGGATTCTTACTGAACACAGCCACGACAATATTCTACAGTTTGACTTTTGCTGCGGATGCAATGGTTTTCTTATGCTTGACGGAGAGAAAATTCCTGTCAAAGGTAATATGGCGATGATTCACTATCATAATGTCAGACACGGATATGAGCTTAAGGCGGAAACGAATCCCTCCGTTTTCTATACAGCCAAGATAATAGTTCCTGACACGCAGGAATTCATGAAAGAAAAGGAAATCCCGGCGGTTCAGAGCCTTTCTCCTGCCTGCCGCGCCCTTCATTTTCAGTTTGACAGACTTTATCGCATCGCGTTGTCTGAAAGCTGCAATCCCTTCCTGAAGCTTTCGATGCTGATGGAACTTATGGCTTTATGGCCGGACGGCGGAAAAGTGCGCGAATGGGAAATCCTGAACTCGCAGAACAGCGGCGAATCTGGAGATCCTTTTGAGACGGCTCTGGATATAATCGAAAATGAATTTGTGCATCAGATCAAGGTTGACGATCTGGCTCAGAAGTCTGGAATTTCGCGCAGACAGCTTGAGCGTCGTTTTAAAGATACTTTCGGCATGGGGCCTCAGGATTACATCAATATGCGACGGGTCAAGGTCGCGCAGGAAAACCTTTCTCAGGACAAAAAACCTGTTTATGCGGTTGCTGCCGATCTCGGCTTCAATTCCGTACATCATTTTTCACGCTGGTTTAGCAGGAATTCGGGCAAATCTCCAAGTTCATTCAGAAAAGAGAATGATTCATTTTAAATAGAGGCAGAGGCTTTATATGAAAATTATGAATTCCGCAAAAGATCCGTTGCGCTTTACCTTGATAGAGTTGCTGGTCGTTATCGCGATTATTGCGATACTGGCATCAATGCTTCTGCCTGCTCTCGGCAAAGCCAGAGAAATGGCAAAAAGGACATCCTGCTCAGGCACATGCAGACAGTTTGCAATAGCAACGAGCGCTTATATAAATGACTATGCAGGATGGTTGCCGATCAGCGACACTGTAGGTATGAGCCCTACTGAATGGAAGTACGAGTTCTTTCCTTATATGGGGATTAACGCAAGCGGTTTGTCCGATTCAATAAACTTGCGTTACTTCAAGTGTCCGTCCTGGAAGCTTGAACTTAGCAGCTGGAATCATCGCGGCGGTTACGGATGGAATTACTATAACATCGGATACTATGACGGCTCGCCTGACCGTCCAAGAGCCAGAATCAATGAGATAAAAATGCCAGGGCAGACAATTGTATGCGGAGACAGCAGCGACGGAGTCGGAGGAACAGGCGAATTTCTGTATGCCAGAGTTCTGCCGCCTTCAGCCGCGGGATGGGCTCAAAATCCTGTAGTCGGAAACCGTCACAGCGACGGAATGAACTGCGTATGGGCGGACGGTCATGTCAGCTGGATGACCCGCATGGTTCTGCTTGCAGGTTTGAACGGAAATATCGACTGGTATTACAAGAAATCCAAGTAAGAGGGCATTCTCGTGAACAGTATAGAAGAAATTTTTCCGCTTCCGGCTCCGAACGGACGCAATCTCAAAATCGGAGTCATCGGCTGCGGCAACATGTTTCGCAAATGCCATGCTCCGGCTCTGCTTGAGCTCAGGGGAAAAGGATTTCTTTTCGATATCGTTCTTCTCTGCGATCCTAAAGAAGAATCTCTTCTCTCAGCAAGACAGTTTTTCCCGGAAGCATTGATCTGCAAAGATTTTAGCGAGATTTCCGACAGACATATCTGTGACACATACATGATACAGTTATGGCCTCCATACGGAGTTGCGGTCGCTAAAAAACTGGCAGAGGAAGGAATTCCTTTTTTCATCGAAAAACCTGTCTCGCACGATCCGGAAGAGCTTGAGAGTCTGGCTGGAATTCTGGGAAAAAATAGAACAGCGGCGCTGGTAGGGTATAACCGAAGATCTCAGGCGGCAGCATATGAATTCCGCAGAATCATTGACTTAATGAGCGGAGAAAAAAGATTTACTGCCCGTTTCATGAGAGCGGCACGCAAGGAGCAGATCTTTTATGAGGACATTCTGGGGCATCCTGTGGATTTTATTCAGAGTTGCGTCGGCGAGCTGAAAATTGAAACAGTGAGATCATGGAAGCCAAGCGAGGACGGCGGCATAAATTCAGGATTGCTGATAGAAGCGTCTTTTGAGGGAGGAAGCTGTTCTCTTGAGCTAAGACCTGCATGCGGCATGAATCTCGAATCTTATGAGTGCTGTGCGGAAAAGGAAACGGTCAGACTCGTTTATCATTCTCTGGACAAAGTCGCAGAGCCTGCCGAACTTGTGCATTACAGACCCGACATGAAGGAATACAAGCTGAATCCCGCATCTCAGGAGTCGATGCTTTATATTCAGGGTTTCGTTCATCAGATGGCTAAATTTCTGCGTCTTGTATCCGGTGAGGATGCCGGGCTTTACTGCAATATGTATTCAGCCATGAAAAGCATGCGGATAATTACTGAAATTCTCGGACAGCTAAAGGAGCTTAAAAATAGATGAAAGACTCATACATATTTTTTTCAGGAAGCGACTTGGAAAAAGCTTTTACTTCCAATGAAAATTTGTGGGATGGATTCAATAGAGACTTCCTGCTTCAGGATGCGCCGAGGACTTTGAGCGCAGCGGATGGAAGTATCTTTTACAAAATCACGCGTTTTGACGGCAAAAACTTTGAGCCTTTCGAGACCAGAGACAGCAAATATTGCTCATGGCTGATTAGTGAAGCAAGCGTGGCATTCAGGATCAGCAGGAAAAGAGAATATTTTGAGTCCGCCAGAAACTGGATCGAGGCAGTTGTAAATACGCAGCTTTGGGATAAGGCCGCCCGTCAGGAAAACATTTGCGCTACGGTTGATTTGAGTTACGGAAATCTTGCTTATGCGACTGCGTTTTTCCTTGATCTTTGCGGTGAGTTCTGCGAAAAGGAATTCATTGAACGGCTGATTTGCAAGATGAAGGAAAATCTTGAGCTGGGTTATGAGCGCTTCAAGGCAAGACCCTATTCAAGACATCCTTATACGCAGAATCATTTTTATATTCCTTTTACAGGCTTCATGTGCCTCTGCAAAGCACTGGAACCTTATTATCCTGAAGCAGAGAGGTATTTCAAAGAGTCAGCCGAATTCATCCCGCTCATTATCGACGGACTCGGAAAAGACGGCTGGTATTATGAGGGTATAGATTATTTCCATTACGCATTTATATGGCTGATCCGCATGACGGAAATCGCAGAACGACATCTTGGAATGAGTCTGCACGACAAAGCCTGCTTTACTGAAGTATGGAAGTTCATGGAATATTCGCTTTTTCCGAGCGGAAAACATTATTTCAACGTTGGCGACAACTCTCCCAAACAGTGGAATTTCACTTGTCTTGAGGAAATTGAAAACTGGACGGGGCCGGCTCCCGATCTTTGGATTCAGAACTATTCGCATCTGCTTTACTGGGTCGGCATGAAAAACAATAGTTCTAAATGTTTCGCTACAGCCGAGGCTCTTATAAAGCGCGGCTTCAGACTTTGCGAAGGCTTCTGGACTCTTTTCTGGACTGGCAAGGCTGCCGAGGCAGACACAAGTTTTGACTCAACTCACATTTTCGACGACTACGGTATTTTTGTTTCGGACAAAAAAGAAAACGGCAATACCCTACGCCTTCTGGCTAAATACGGAGCTCCGATGGGACAAAGCATGCCTCTTGATGAGGATGGAAAAGCTATTTACAAGTTCAACGCCGGACATGTTCATCCGGATGCCGGATCTGTTTTCGCCGCGTGGAACGATATTCCGCTGATCCTCGGCTCCGGCTACCTCGGCAGAAAATCAGGACTCTATCTAAACAGCATAATCCTTGATTCCGCAGGTCAGGATGACGACAGGATTTATCACGCCTTCAATCCCGCAACAGTAGACTACGGCAGACTCAAAAAACTTTCCGCTCTGAAACAGAAAAACGGCGTCCTGATGAGTTTTGCGGACGCTTACCGCCCAGAACAAAGAGTGCTCAAAATGGAGCGCTTTGCGGAAGCCGTGAATTCGCGTCTCCTTCGGATTGCCGATGAAATAACACTCGGCAAAAATGCCGTGACAGAAGCAAGATTCCGTGTCGTATCAAAGCCGGAGAAAGTTTCAGACAATATCTTTGAGTGGCAAGCCGGAACGGTAAAAATGCGCTTCGAGCTTATTTTCACCTCAGTTTCGCTGACAATATACATAATGCCGGGCGACCTTATCACGATAAACGACAACGGAGAATCCGGCTCTCTTGAGTGCGGCAGAATCAACCGCCGCGGCTGGCAGATTGCAGTAATTACGGATAAAGCAGTTTCCTCCGTAAAATGGAGCTTCGCTTTTTCCGTTCTTCCATAACGATAATAAAATCAAAACACGCTGGGATACATCATTATGAAAAAGATGCTTACCGTCTTGACCTGTCTTATTTCGGGCTTATCGCTCGCCGGAGCTTCGTGGGATTTTGAGAATGGAAACAAGGACTGGTCTCCCTGGGGAGTCAACGCCAATTCGGGTTTATCTCAGGAAGAAATAAAAAGCATAGTCACGGTAACGGATATCAAGCCGTATGCCGGGACTAAGGCCTTGAAAGTCAGCGACGGCTTTACATCGCTGAATCCTTATCTGGCGCTTGGAAAGTCAATTCCTTATGATCCTGCTAAACGCTACTGCTTCAGCGGATACATCCGCAGCGATGAGCCAGTGGAGAGCAGAATCGGTATTAACACTGAAATCGACAACAAAGGCAACGGCAGTCTTGGAGGCACTAAAATTCAGGTTACGACGGACTGGCAGGAATTTAAAATAGTTTCAGGTGAGCCGAAAAATAATGCAACAAATATTCGCCCCGTTGTTTTTATCTTCAACGACAGCTATTCAGGACCCGAGAAGAAGGGCAGCATTTATCTGGATAATCTGAGCGTTACTGAAATATCTTTCGAGAATCCCGCAATTGAGGCTCCTGTAAAGCGCTCTTTGAAGGATGATATTTCAGGAGACGGCAAGGGAGGCTGGACAGATCAGGGCGAGGCTGATTTACGCAATCTCAAGGACGGAATCCAGCAGTTTTGCGGAATTCCCTTCGATATCAAAGCCGCATCTGAGGGCGTTGTATCCTTGAGCAGACGTCCAGGCTTTGGTGAGTCCGCAATAGTTAAGTACAGCGGAAAGTCCGACTGGATATATGTTCTCAATACTTGCGCCTGGGCTCAGCCTGAAAGTCCGGTAGGAAGCATGAAGATTAATTATTCCGATAAAAGCAGCAGTTCTCTGCCATTTATTGCCGGTGCCAATAGCGGCGACTGGTGGAACGGAAACGCTTCCAAAGCCGGAATCGCAAGCCTGTCTCTTGCCTGTCCTGCAAAAAGTCCTGTTTATCTCTTTGTGAGTCCTTTCCGCAATCCCGAACCTTCAAAGGAGATTGTCTCCATTGAGTTCAAAACAGCTTCGGATAAAGTGATGTGGTTTATCTTTGCATTGAGCTTGGTGAAGGGGGACGTCGATGTAATGGACAGTCCTGTTTTGAAGACTCGAAACTATGCCGACTGGTATTATTTCGAGATGAAAAACAGGAAGTCGCCTGATGCTCTTGTCGATCTTTCCTTCCTGCTCGACGCGCCTGCGGGAAAGCACGGATTCTTAAAGTCAAAAGGCGGAAAGTTCGTCTTTGAGGATGGAAGTCCGGCGCGTTTTTTCGGAACAAACATACATGGACACGGTACGCTCTTTCCGACTAAAGCACAGGCTGAAGAGCTTGCCGATACTCTCTTGCACGCTCAGGCATAAATCTTGTGCGTCTGCATCTTATGGAGTACACGATAATCGACAATTCGCGTCCAGACCGCCAGCATTTGATTTCCGATCCCGAACTTTGGGACAAGTTCGATTACTACATGAAATGTCTCAAGGATAAGGGGATTTATATAGTGATGGATTCAGTTACGGGGCTTTCAGCGAGAGACTTCCAGCCTGCGGACAATGTCATTGGCGGAGACTTCTACTTTCATCACAGACCCTGGGCTTACTATGATCCTTACCTCAAGGAACTTGGGAAAAAGTACATGAAGGATCTTCTTACCCACGTTAACAAGTATACCGGCAAGGCGATTATCGATGAACCTGCCGTTGCCATGATGATGATTATCAACGAACAGTCCGCCTTTTTTGACTGGGGGGCAAGCCGAAAAAATAAGGATAGATACACTCCCGATCATTATAAGAAACTGCTTTCTGCGCTCTTCAGCAAATGCCTGAAAAACAAGTATGGTTCAACAGTGCTACTCGCCAAGGCATGGGGCAACGCGCTTTCTGAAAATGAAAGTCTTGAGAATGGCGATATCATCGCGGAAGATCCGATGCAGAAGTCTCCTGCAAAGCACAGAGATTATATTGCCTTCCTCAAGGATCTTCAGACGGATTATTATCGCGAGATGAAAGCGGAACTTGAAAAACTCGGTCTCAAAGTGCCGCTTGCGGGAACGAACATCATTTACGACATCGCCGAGCTGGATACTCATTCCGTAATGGACTACACATCACAGAACGAATACTTCGATCATGCGAAATTCGCGAATGCCAAAATGACTGTTATGATGCAGAATCAACCGCTTGTGAAAGTGAATCCCTTGAGCGGAAAAGACATGATAGAACCCGGTATTGCGGCAGTTAAACTCAGTTCAATGCCTGTGACAAGCACCGAGTCCGACGCAATGTGGCCGCATGAGTGGAGATGCGCATATCTGCCTTCTCTTGCCTCAAGTTCAGCTCTTCAGGACTGGGATGCCATCATGCAGTTCGCTTATATGGGATGGTATACATGGGATGACGCCGAGAAAACAACAAAAATACTCAGTCCGACAACTGAATTCAACGATCCCGCCATCTTCGGAACATTCCCCGCGGCTGCCTTGATCTATCACAGACGCGACGTGGCAGCCTCGAAGAACAAAGTAGAAATTCTTTACAACGAAGAGGAACGTCTGGAATTTTCAGAAGGTACAGGACTTAGAACCGCCAGATTTCCGTTCAATTATCTGCCTTATGTGAGTAGAGTCGAAACAACGCTTTCTACAAAGCCTGAAAAATCATCTTCGTTTGTTCTTGCCGCGTCCAAGCCTGAAGCTGCAAATTCCATGGAATACAGCCTGAAAAACACGGTCAGCGATAAGATCAATCTTGCCCGCTCTCTTGATAAGCAGATGAAGGACGCAGGACTTATAGCCGGAGACCGAGGACTTCAGGACGGCAGAATCGTCAGCGATACTGGCGAAATCACAAGAGACTGGAAAAATGGACAGCTTATCATCAATTCCGCGAGAACTCAGGGGATTTCGGGATTCCTCGGCAAAGGGGAAAATAAGCTGAATGATGCAGTCATAAAATCCTCAAATCTCTTTGTCACAGTCATTCTCAGTTCTCTGGATGGAAAAGATCTTAAGGAGTCCGGGAAAGTTCTGCTGACCACTGTAGGCAGAGCCGAAAACGACAAGGACAGAGTTTCTTATATCGACACAATCAAAGAACCCTGCGGAACGTGGAACGAAAAGATGACTGTCGAACGTTCCCGCGAGGGCAGGATACTTACTGAAAAAATAGATTCAGAGATAAAACTCAACGCAAAATCCGTTAAAATGACGGCGCTTAAAGGCGATATGAGCGCCGCCGCTCCGGCAATAGTATTTAATGCTGTTGACGGCATGGTTACAGTGAAAACAGGATCAATTCCATCCGTATGGTACCTGCTGGAAATTGAACGTTGAGCTCCGGCTTCTTCAGTATTTAAAGAGATATGTATGTCCGGCTTTCAGGTTAAGTTCATGTTCGAGCTTAGATGAAGTCTTGATGTCATCGGGTGGCAGTGACTCAAGTGCTGCCTCCTTCTTGAGTCTGACTTTGTATATTCCGTCCTTGAGAGGGTGGAGCATGATGATGTTTTCCGCCGCGCCGGAAACGATATTCGGCTCACTGAGACGCCATGCTCCGCTTTCTTCGGCAAGTTTTGAGATCATGTCTCTTGAGATAACTCTGCTGCCGATGAAGACAGACTTCCATGAACCGCAATTCTTGAAGGCAAAGGCTGTTTTTGAAGTTCCGGGATAATAGGCAAGAGCTTCTGCTTCAGGATCGACGGAGCAAAGGCTGTATTCCGAAAGCTCTATTTTTTCGGATTTGCAGTTGAAGGACGGTGGAGCAGCAATTTCATCGGGCCCGCCGGCAGCGAGCGCAAAACCGTTAGTTCCGCTGCTGACTTTTATTATCACAGTATTTCTGCCTTCATTGACGGATGCCGTGAACCTGTGAGTATCGAGATTAAAGCCCGCTTTGCCGTTTCCTGAGCTGTAGGTATCATATACGGTTTTGCCGTTCAAGCACCATTTCATCCACCAGTCAGCCGATGCACCGAAGGGGAATTCTCCGGCTTTTGAGCTTTCAAAATTGATGAGGATATATGCGGTCAATCCTTCTTCCGGACGTATTGAAAGGGCGGCGGCGATATCTGTTCCTGATGGATTAATGGCTATTTTGCGTGATGCCGCCTGAAAATTTCCGCATTTGAGCAGCGAAGGAGCCGTCGCCATGGACAGATAATCCGGCTCGGGCGCATTTTTCGGGAAAGGTCCGTATATTGTGGCTTCAGTCGGCCATTTGATGCCAGATTTTGCTGTTTTTACGTCAGTGTTCCAGTTTGTGAGGGATGATTTCATATTCAGCGGCAGATTTACATTATCTGCTCTGTCTGCCCGCTCAAGGTGAATTCCTGTAGCCTTGAAAACGGTATTGATGTCAGTAAAAGACTGTTCGTATCCGGTATCGTTCATGAAAAGAAGAGTGGCACCGTTTTTCTTGAGTCGTTCAAGGGCTTTGCAGGTGGCTCGATCCAGATTCATAAGGTTTTGCAGGATGTAGAGTTTTGAGGGCGGCACAAGTCCTTCTTTCAGGTCGGCAAGATAATATACGCCGAAGGGCACTCCTGAGGCATAAAGTTCATTCTGCTGCATGCGAATCCATTGTGAATGAGCTTGCGAGAGTCCGCCTTTCAGGTAATCCACTGCTTTTTCGTCATAGATTACTGCCAGTTCGGCAAGTGGTTTTTCAGGAGACTGCGCTTTAACTTTTGCGGATGTTTCCACAATGAACTTCAATTCGTCTATTATAGATTGGTCGGAGTAGGCCCAGAGATCGCCGAAAACGGGATTCCAGAGTGCTCCGGCTCCTGTAGTCCAGAGCATGCCGAAGTCACGCCTCCACATCGAGCGTAAGCTTTCGATATCCTTTGCCCATCCGTGGAAAGACGCGTCATGATGTATGCCTGCGCCTGCGTTGATGTTTCCGTGCGGTTTTGAGCACCATGTAGGCTGGTCACTGTCAGCAACGAAAAGTTTTTCATTGACTGCAATCGAAGCCAGATTTGCATTGATTCCGCCGATATTCGGAGGCAGCCGCTGACCGTATGTGGCCTGATGCAGGAAGAAATCAATATTGTCGTCACGCAGGAATTCCTCCATGCTTGTCAGGTCGCGACGTGAACCGCTGTCCCCTGAGCATATTCCGACAATTTTATCACCGGAAACATTATTCTTGATAAGTCCGGCAAAATGCGATATGAGTTTTCTGCGTCCATCTGTGATGAAACGCTTCCAGTCCATTGCCTGACGTTCTTTGGCGGGATCGTGGAAAAATGAGCCGCCGCAAAGCGCTGAAGCCGATGGCGCACTTAGCTTGTCGAAGTCTGTGACGGACATGTTCCAAGCTTTGGATATTTCGCTGGTATATTCGTATTTGTCTTTGAGCCAGACTCGCCATGCTTTCAGTGCAGGTTTGCTGTAGTCGCCCCAGTTTTCCGGCTTTGAAAGGATATGATTCGGCGGTTGCCAGTGATAAAGCTGGGCATCTGTTCCACCGCCTATCAGGTAGCCGACAACTGAATTGCCCGCAGGACTCTTTTCGATGTCCGCTATTAGCCGTTTGAGGGTCTCGGACATTTCATCACGAAATTTGTCCGAGAAGAATGACCAGACCAGCCTTTCCCGTTTATTTGCCGGAATCCCATAGCGTTGAAAATGCTGTTCCGCGACCATGCCATCGCCGCGTTCATTTCTCATCAGATCGTCAGGATGTGTTTCGTGCCAGCTCCAGTACGGGTCTATCTGAACCCATAAGATAATCTTGCAAGACGGATCAGTTTGGAGAGGGCGCAGAATATGTTTTTCGATATCGGAAAAATCATACGAGTCCGGCCCGTTCCAGTAGGGCTTCATGCCTGAAAATTCATAGGGTCTTCCGATGTTGACGGAAACATTGACGATTTTCATTCCGGCTGTCGTGAACGGCTGGAGATAGATTGCTTCAAGTCTGCGCTCAAAGAGATCGACTCCAAGAAAGGGTGTTATTTTGCCGTTGATTTCCAGAACAGGGACTCCACGTGAATCCTGCTCGCGTTCAGCGTTGCTTTTAGACTGTTTACTCAGTATTTTTTTGAACTCATCAGTCAGCGCTTGAACTGTTTCAGATGGAGGTGTCAGCCATAGGGGTTGTCCATGTTTTCCCACGTGAGAAACTGTTTTGTCGGCTGGAACTTCCTTGTTCTTCAATTCAAGGTAACGCTTTTTTATGAAGTCTCCTGAGATTTTTGTTCTGTAGACTTCCACTTCATCGATGTCGCCCTTGTACCAGTAAGGAACTACAAAACTTGTGGGCTTGGAGCATCCGATATAAAAATCGTCAGGATATGGAAAAAGGCTTCCCGCGAATGCTTTTTCCGCGAGTTTTTCTCCATCGATATAAAGCATGAGTTTTGAGTTTTCGAGATCAAAGACACCGCTGACATAGTGCCATTGTCCCAGGGGATAAGAATCAGGTGAGACTGCCATAAACTGCTGTTTGTCTTTGTTAAAAAGCTCGAAATAAAAATTCCCGGACGCTGTTACGCCGATGTCGGTACTCCAGCCGGGGAACCCGCAAATTGAGGCTTGCGTCTTATCCGGGAAAGCAATCACTTTTGTCCATGCGCTGAAGGAGAATGAAGAGTTTTTCCACGGCAGTTTAGCATAGACAAAGGAACGCTCGTCACCGAAGCGCAAGGCCTGTCCCGATTTGCCCGCTACGCGCATGCATTTTTCGGTGATGATACCGTCATATGAGCCGTATTTGTCTTTAGCGACTGCTCCCGAAAGCTCATCCATTGACCATGCAGCAAAAGGAGTCGGATCGGCGGCGGAACAGAAAAGTAAAGGTAGAAACAGGAGGAGCGTTGTCAGTATTTTCATTGATCACCATTTTATTTGAATTTTAAGGAAAGATTGGGTTTGTGAGATTGTTTCTGAATTCGACATTATTCCTGACGATGGAACCATAGCGTACAGGTGCGACATGTCCGTCCGTGAAAAGTGAATTCGTGAACTTATTGTGGCGATAGGCGATTCTATTGTTATCGGCGGTGATGAAGTTTATCACGCGTCCAAGCGGGTTGTCCGGATTCAGATCCGCTGTCATTATCACTTGTGACGGCGCTGTCGGCTTTATCTGAGAAAAACGCAGGATTCCGTCTTCAGGCAGCGCGGGAACATGCGTCTGTCCGAGGTTTGTATTTCTTGTGTATGAAATTTTTCCGGCGGTGCCGACAGGATATTTCTGAATTTCGATGTCACCCGGACATCTTGCTGTTCTCATGAACTGCTCCCGGTTTGCGAAGTAAGGAAGCAGGGGAAAGCTGTTGAGAGTAGAGGTCTCGTCCCAGCACCAGCAGAGGCGTATGCTGGATGTTATTGCAAAGATAGTCGGAGCCATGAAGTCATTGTTATCGTTGGTGTATTGCATTTCCGCCAGACTGAGTTGCTTGAGATTGGAAATGCAAGCCATGCTTCTGGCTTTGTCCCTTGCGCTTCCAAGAGCCGGAAGAAGCATTGATGCCAGAATCGCTATAATGGCGATTACCACCAGCAATTCTATCAAGGTGAATGGTATCCTTTTACATTCGCTCATCTGATCTCCTCTCATATGCAATATATTCCATAAAGCAATTATATGCATTTCAAAGCATATGACAATATAAAAAAAAGGACATTGATAGGATTTTAAGGACATTGTCCATGTGAAATATATTTCTAGTCAAGCTGAATTGTTGAAGATAAAAAAGACGGAAGCAGAGAATATGAAAAATCTAAGCAGTTTTTACGGAAAAACTCTCTGCCTGCTTAAATCTGTTGTATCGGATTTTTCCTTCCATAAGCTATTGACTTTCATTGTTGATACGTATATAATAGTTGCTATAACGATATAGCGGAGTGTTTTATGGGACATTTTCGGAAAGCTTTTACCTTAATAGAACTTCTTGTAGTCATTGCCATCATAGCAATTCTTGCCAGTATGTTGCTGCCTTCTCTTGGCAAGGCAAGGGATATGGCAAAACAGACTTCCTGCGCATCCAGAATGAAGCAGATCGGTTGCGGGATGCTGATGTATTGCGGAGACTACAATGACTACATCCCTCCGGACGGTGTCAAAAACTTTAATGGTGGGACAGGTGCGACAAGAAAAAGCTGGTGGCCAAGCCTGATTTATGAATATGCGGTAGGCAAAACTCAGCCGAATCCTCCGGCAGGATGGGATGAAAGGTGGTGGAATATGCCAGGCGGTTTCCATTCAAGCATATTCTGCTGTCCTGCGACAAGCCCGCAGAAACTGGGCGATACAACAGTAGCGATTCAGGAAGAAGTCTCGTATGGGATGAACTTTGTGTATCTATCTTATGATACATCATCCAGCGCGGCAAAACTCAGAAAACTCAGTCAGATAAGAGTTCCGTCCTCCACAATTTTTGCCACGGATTCGACTCCTACTCCAAGCGGAACACAATCAATCATCATAGCCGGAGGCGGTTTTGGAAGCGCCTTTTATCCCTTTCTCAGACATCGCGGTTCTTTTACTGAAAGCGAGGCGGCTACTATAAACAGCTATATTGCGACAAACGGTGGCAAGGCAAATACGCTGATGGTGGACGGCGGAGTCAAGCCGCTGGGCTTCAAAGAACTTTCGGCAAACAACAATTATCTCTTCAGAGACATAAAACCCTGAACGGAGACGCACAATGCTTTCAGCAAAGGGATTATTATCCTGCTTTTTAGTTTTGTCTGCAATTATGAATCATGCTCAGGATTTCAAGGCTATTACGGATCATATAAGTGCGCCGTGCAAAGCTCTTGATCTTTCGGGGGAATGGCAGGCTTCTCCGGCTCATCCGTCCTCTCTGGAAATTCCGCAGGATTCCTGGCGTCCGGCTCCAGTTCCAGGCAAGCATTCCTCTCTTTTTACGAAGGAGAAGGATTGTGTTTATTTCCGCAAAGATTTCAATCTCACGGAGAGCCGCGGGCAGAAAGTTTTTGCCGCCTTTGAAAGAGTCACAGACAGAGCTGAAGTCTTTGTCAACGGGCAGAGAGCGGGGGAATCGGAGGACGGATATTTTCCCTTCAAGATTGATATAAGCGCCTGGGTTAAGGAAGGCTCGAACAGTCTTGTCGTCAAGGTTTACGGAACCCGCAATGTAAGCGGGAAGCGCCCTGAAGGAATGAATTGGCTTTACGCTCAGTTTGTCGGAATTCCGTTTCCGGTTCACGTCGAAACGAGGGGCGAAGTTTACACTGAAGATGTTTTCATTCAGCCCTCCGCCGGGGACGTCAAAGCACTGAAAACTGAGATCACAGTCAGGAACGGCAGTTCATCTGAAAAGGATATAGAAGTCATAGCCTCATGCGGAAAAGAGTTCTCGCATCAGCCTGTGAAGCTCAAGTTGAAGTCAGGAGAGTCCCGTAAAATAGCGATGAACGATTTGTGGGCGAATCCTAAGCTTTGGACACCCGATTCTCCGAATCTATATTATATGGATATAAAGATCAGCTCGGGCGGAAAACTTATTGATTTTTACCGTCAACGTTTCGGCTTCAGAGAAATCAAAGTTCAATTGGCGGACATCTTTTTGAATGGAATGAAGCTTCTGCATCGCCGTTGTTCTTTGCTCGCCTATATCGACCAGAACAAAGAAGAGACAATGGATGAAACTATAAAGCTCCTTCGCGAAAGAGGCTTTAACGGCTACAGACTGCATCTGGGCTCTTCATACCGCATAATCCGCAAGTCTGACGAGGCAGGTTGGCTCGTTTGTCCGGAAAGCGGCCTCTGTTCTCCAAAAGCGAATGAAGTCGAGCCTGAATTCTGGACTGCTGCTGAAAAGCATCTTCTCAGCATGGTCGGGACTTTCAAAAATAATCCCTCTGTGATTTACTGGGCGCTTTCCAATGAGTTTGCCGGTACATACATGAAGGGAACAGATGAGGAAAAGTTCAAGGCCAATATGAAAATGTGTGAGCTCGGCAAAAAAGTCGAAACCGCCGATCCGACAAGAATATGGACATGTTCGGGCGATGTCGAATCAGGAGCCGTCAGAGAGCACGGGCCTGCGCCTGCTTTGAGCTTCCACTACGCATGGCAACCTGCAAAGATCCATAATATGCTGCCAAATACTGCTTACTGGCTGACGGATGGTTTGAAGCCATGGCAGGGAGTCGCGTGGGATCAGAAAAAGCCGATAATGCTTTCTGAAGATCTCTATCCGCCATACTCGCTGAATCCTCCATACGGAATGGCTTCATGGGCAGGCGACAGGGCGTTTGATCTTGACAAGGGCTTTTACGATGCCTGGGCTGATGCCTATAGAATGCTTTGCGACGGCTATTATTACGCCGGAGTTTCAGTTTGGAATCCCTGGGGAAGCGGAGAGACAATAAAGGAAAATCCTCTTTTCAAAAATCGTGTGCTGATGCCGTCGTTTCATATCAGCGTGCCGGACGGCTCGAATTTCTATTCAGGTCAGCTGATCGAAAAACGTTTGAAGATTTACAATCAGACTTTTACCGATGAGGATTTAGTTCTTTGCTCGGCTACTGGTGAAGACAGTTTGGAAAACAAAGGAAAAACTGCGGAGTTCCGTCTTAAAGGGGGCGACTTCAAGGAAATGATCCTTGTCTTTTCAGACAAGGCAACAGATAAGCCTAAAAAGCGGACTGAGGTGCATATCCTTAAAAGAAAAAGCAGTGGCGAAGAACTTTGCAGAACAGTCAAAAACTTTTGGATATTTCCCGAAACGGACGTAAAAGTTCCTGCTAATTCAGCTCTTTTGAGCGGAGACGGAACTTTCCCAGGCAGCCTGAATTTTACCTCAGGACAATACAGCAGTTTGAAAGACGCATTGAAAAGCAAGCCGTCATTGCTGCTGATATATAATTGGAAGCCTGCAAAAGAGGATTCCGCTCTCTTAGATTCCGCAGTCAGAAACGGACTGAAAGTCCTTTGGCTGGAGGCGGAGGCATCGGGCAATATGCCGCTCAAACTCGATGCGGCTCACAAGGCGGCTTTTGCCTTCAAAAGAAATTTTACCGACAAAGTTCTGAGTTCGATTGATGAGGATTGGTTGAAGGAATGGGGCTCGAAAAAGCTTGTTTCAGTCTCCAGCGCGTACAAACCCGATTTGTCCGACATGGATATCCTGCTGGATTGCGGTTCACAAGGCGGCCTCACGCACAGCCCTCTTATCAGAGTGCCGCGCGGAAACGGCTATTATCTTATCTGCCAGATTCCGCTTGCCAGTGAATATCATAAGGATGCCTCGGCACCGTATCTTTTGAATCTTCTGCTCCAGTCTTTGAGCGCGGAATGGCAACCCAGAGAACTCAAGCCTTACAGCAGTTCCGGAAGCGTCCGTGCCGCACTTGATAAGCTTGGAATCGCATATGCAAAAGAAAATGGAAACGTATTGCTTTTGAGCGGAAGAGAAACCTTGAATTCAAATGAAATAGCCAAGGCTGCGGAGAGTGGCAGGACTGTCATAATAAGCGGGATTAATCCTGAAAGCGCAGGCTTGCTGTCCAAGCTGACAGGACGTGAAATTAAGCTGGAAAAAGCAGTTTTAAGGCAGGTGCTCCGCAAGGAAGCGTCAGCTCTTTCCGACGGACTTTCCAATGACGATCTCTGTTGGATGAAGGGTTATGATATTTATGACATGCTCATTAAAAAACTGAAGGGGCAGACCCCTAAAGAAATCAAGACTCCTCTTATGGCTGAATATAAGATGACGGTATCGGGAGAGCCTGTGGAATCTCCGTTTGAGCCTGCTGTCCTTATCTCGATTCCTTACGGTAAGGGAAAGCTCGTTATCAGCTCTGTTCTCTGGGAAGATCAGGCGTTGACAGATCCTGTCCGTTCAACAAGATATATCGCGGCTCTGCTCAAGGGAAGCGGATGCAGGGTTACGGCAGGTCCCGAGACTGAAACTGTGCCTGTGGATATCAGCAAGGCGGCGAATCGTGACTTCTGGCACAGGCCTGAAATATCACGTCCGGGATGGTTCGGCAACGCAAAAGACGACATGCGTTATTTTCCGGTCAACGTGACAGGAAATGATCCTGTGCTGAACATGCCTCAGCCTCCCGAAAAGTTCCCTGAGGAAGCTGTGAATTACGCAGGATTCGACTTCAAGATGACAGATCCGGCTAAGAACTCAGGCAAGTCCTGCATCGTGCTGGCAAAAACTGAAAGCATAAATCTCAAGATCAACAGCCTCTGTGAGTCTCTTCTGATGCTCGGAGCTCTTTCGAATATGCTTCCGGCCGGAAGCGAGGCCGCTAATGTGAAATTCATTTATGCGGACGGAACAAGTTCAAATGCAGTTATAAAAGCCGGAGTCGAGCTTGATGGCTATCAGTACTACAGAGATATCGAAAAGGGAGTTTGCGCATGGACAGGCAGAACTCCATCCCGTCAGGATGCCGTAATATGGTGTTGGAAGCTCAAGAATCCGGAGCCTCGCAAACTTGTGGTTTCAATTAGAATAGAATCCATCTCCGACGCTTCGCTCGCGATTGCCGGAATAAGTCTGGAAAAAATCAGGAAAAACTGAATCATGCCTACACTTGATGATATCGCTGAATCAATAGGGCTCAGCAGAGCAACCGTTTCGCACGTGCTAAAAGGGCGTAGCGAGAAAATGAGGATAAGTCCGGAGACCGCTCAGAAGGTTCTGGATGCAGCCTCGAAACTCGGATACATTCCGAATGAATCCGCACGTTCAATGAAGAGAGGTTACGCAAAAGTCATTTCATATGCGGCTCCCTTGATTTGGCCTCAGTTCGTGTCGTGGTACGTTGAAGGTGCCGCACTGGAGGCAGACAGGCAGGAAATTCTTATGCACATCATTCCGTGGACTCTTGTCGATGACTACAGAAAAGCGGTGGATTCGGCACTGAGGCAGAGGCCGATGGGCTTTATCATGCAGTCTGCGGACAATGAACATACCGATTATATTTTTAAACGTTGCAGCGCCGAGGGAATCCCTCTTGTTTCCGTAGATGCCTCAAGCTCGGTTCATCCTGAAGTCCGCAGGATTATTTCGGACGACGAATCCGGAGCGGCGATGGCGGTGGATCATCTTGTCGGACTCGGACATCGCCGCATTGCGGTGTTGAGTCGTGAATGGATGGGCGGCTCGCAGAATCCTGAACTCTTCCCGCTTATGCGAGAGAACGGTTTTATCAAGGCAATGAAGAAACACGGACTTGATGTCTTGCCTGAGCATCTTATCAATGGCGGAAGCGACGAGAAGATATCCTCTGCTATTGACAGTCTGCTTCTTTCCGGCAAGCCTTTCCCGACAGCCTTTTTCTGCGTGACTGATATGCTTGCGATGAACCTGATGAAAGTCTTGCAGCAGCGCGACATTTCCATTCCTGAAAAAGTATCTGTAATCGGGTTCGGCGAAATGATGATGGCAGCCTACAGCAACCCCGGGCTGACGACCGTTAAACAGCCTTACCGTGAAATGGGAGCAGCCGCTGTCCGGAGAATCATTGAAATCCGTGCCGGAAAAAAGGTCGCCTCGACAGACGAGTTTCATCCTGTCTCTCTTGTCCTCAGAGAGTCCACTGCATCGCCAGCGTTATGATATGCTTCTGAAAAATCAGCTTATTCCGGAACTTAAAGCTGCCTTGCGGGGTTGACTTTTGCGCTTTTGTGTCAATCTTATCTTTTCACGCGCAAAGGATAAACAGTAATGACAGTTGTAAGAGACAGAGATAACGTGGAAGCCACTCAATGGCCTTTTTTTCTCTGGGGCGGCTTAAGTCTGCTCTGGGGGGCGATATGGTTGTTTTCGACGCTTTATCTTAAGAGTCTGCTCATCTGTTTCATTTTTGCTTACGGACATGTTGTTATTCCGCTTTGGCTGCCCTGGAGTTTTCTGCTTTCGATTCCAGTGATCGCGATACTGCTCTTCCTTTTCAAGTTTCTAATGGAGCGTGACAAAGATGTTTCGATAGTGCTTTTTAGCTTGAGCGGAATAGTTTTCGGGCTTTGCATTGCGGCGTATTATGTACTTTCATCGCCTCTGCCCGGCCCCGAATTCATAAGCGGAATATGGTACAATTTCTTTAGAGTCATAGACTCGGAAAGCTTTAACAGGATATCTTTCCTTTTCAGCATAATTCCCGGACTCCTCATCAACTTTTTTCTGCTGAAACAGAATATGGGAACTCTCAAAGCATCCAACAGGACTCTGGTTCTTTACGCCTGGGCGGCGGCGATGGTTCCCGGTTACATTTTATGCACATTCTGGACGGCTGCCGCCGGACTGATTCTTTCCGCTCTCCTTGCAAACTATTTCACGATTGATTCCATACGCAAGCATCTTATTGCAAAGCAGCATATGGAAGAATCCGGTGAGTCTTCTTCTCTGTAATACTTTGCCATACAAGATCATGCTTATGCTTTTCTTCTCTTGCTTTATCTGCTTCTGGCTTGTCTTTGCAATATTTTATGTAATTTTTGTGTAATTATTGCATTGCTTCTTTCAGAGATCTGTTATATAATGGAAATAGAAAATGTAACCGGATACAAAGGTTTTAGATATGTCTGCGATAGTAAAAGAAGTTGCAAAGCGGGCTGGCTTGAGTTCGGCAACCGTCTCAAGAATATTGAACGGCAAGGGAGGTCACAGCTCCGAGACCGTAAAAACCGTTGAAAAAATTGTTGCCGAAATGGGCTTCAGTAGCAATCACTACTCCACAACTCCCGATTGTGTAGGTATCGTGATGCTGATCTACAAGGATTTTATGGTGCAGGATTACACAAGCACTCTGCTTACGGGAATATTGGAAACTCTTACCGCCGAAGGAATGATTGCTCAGATTATCCCTGTCACGCCCAGTCGGCTTTCTCTTGGATATATTCAGGATATCATCAAGAAATTTTCACTTAAGGGGCTGATCGTTCAGGAATTGGCTCAGATGCACGATCTTTCGCTTTCAATTGAGAAACTTGAGATTCCAAAAGTATTCATAGGCAACATGCCATCCATTCCCGCAAATAACGTGCGTACTGACAGTTTTAAAGCCGGGCGTGATGCCGCATCATATTTGTGGAGCATGGGGCATCGGAATATAGGCATAATTTCAGGACATCAGGGTGACTACGGACACAAAAATAGAATAGAGGGGTTCTTTTCTATTATCAGAGAGAATGGTGGAGATTCGGAATCGATATGGATGAAAAGTTATGACGATATAGACTTGTCCGTTACAAGTGCTGTCTCAGAGCTTGTTAACATGCCTGTCCGTCCTACTGCGATCTTATCGCTTAATAGTACTCTGACCCTGAAATTTTTGATGGAATTACGCAGAATGGGTTTATGTGTTCCTGATGATATCTCGCTTATTTCATTTGAAGAAAGTAATGAATTGGAAAATCTCGAAACTCCTGTTACGTCCATACATCAACCTACAAAAAAATTAGGAAAAGTATCGGTAAGAATGCTTATAAACCTTATTCAAGGACGGGATGTGAGTCCGGAGCTTCTTGAGTGTAGCTTAACTCCAAGAAAAAGCACGATGAAACTCAATAGCTGACGAGAGGATTTCATGAAAACCGGAAAAGCTTTCACCCTCATTGAATTACTGGTTGTGATTGCGATTATCGCGATTCTGGCCGCAATGCTTCTGCCTAGCTTGGGCAAAGTCAGGGAACGCGGGAAGCAGATGAGTTGCAGCAATAACATGCGTCAGCTCGGGCAGGGCTTGATGATGTATGCCGGAGACTGGAGCGATTATATGCCGTATTTCGATCATACGGATGTATCAAAGGGTGCATGGCAATACGGGATATGGAATTATGTACTCAAAGCAGAAATATTTACATGTGCAAATGACCGTGTCGTTCGCGATCCGGGAGCATATAAAAAGGCCAGTTATGCTTTCAACACTATAACATATGCAGTGCCTACTAAACGGCCCAGCGGTAAAAAACTGGCTCAGATCAAGAATCCAAGTTCTGTATTTCTGCTTGTCGAGTCATTTGGGCGCAGATCCTGGCTTGATGCCGATTGGGGCAGTGGAAATTATTTCTGGACTTATGCCAACGATACCGCTACACTCGGACATCTCAGCAGCAGCAATTTTCTGTTCTGCGACGGACACGTTAACAGTTTGAGTCCTGGAAGCGCTATAACCGAAACAGGATTAGGTACATATTACATTAAAAAGTATCCCGGCCCTTTTGACAGTATGTGGTCGTTTTAATGACTCCAACCCTTAAATAGAAGAATAGCCACCCGGAGAAAACTATGAGATTTTTTGCTTTTATCATGATTCTATTTGCTGTAAATGCAGGAGCTGAAAATATATGGCAGCTTGGCATAAAAGATGACTCCGATAAGGAATTTATAACGTATCGCAGTGCCGAATTCAAGACAAGTCCCGAAATCCTCAAGAATAAAGCATATGATCGCGCAAAGTTTTCATTCACATATCAGATTCCGGAGAATAAACTGATAGAGAAACCCGCAATGCCGGGAGGAATTTCAGGAGGAAATTCGGCCAACAACAGTCTGGTGCGGGAACAGAATATCATCTGGCAGGAAAAAGAGGCTGCGTGGAGAACTTTTGAAATCCGCCTTATGCCTAAGGCTCCAGGAGCGTTTAACAGCCATCGTCTTTCTCCCAATCCTAATATGGATATTGACGGAAATGACTGGTTGCGTCCCTCTCTTAGAATAGCGTTGCCCGATGGAACTGTCCATCACGAATATCTGCCTTATGACCTCGAAAAATATATGGAAAAACATGGGCCGTGCATAATTAGAATAAACTTTCAGGCGCAGAAAGGTGAAAACCAAATCAAGCTCAATGAGACATCCGGAAGAACTTACGGACGTTGCTATCTGTTTGATTATATATCGCTTGACAGCGCCGCAGGCCCTGTTCCTGAAAATCCCGTTGCGGAAATCAGTCCGGCCAAAGGTTTCATGTGGAGAAGTGCATATAATGTGAAAGAGCCTGCCTCTGTTATTGTATCATTTTACAATCTTGAGAAGAATTCAAAATATATGGCTTCTGTTGAATTTGTTAATTACTTTGATAAAACTGTCAGTTCAAATGACTGCGAAATCAAGCCGGACAGTCAGGGAAAAGCTGTTCTTGAATTGCGCTGTCCGTCATCCGAAAGCGGACATTACAGAGTCAGAGCCAGACTGAAAAAAGATAATGTTCCGGTAGTTTTGCAGATGGGACAATCTGTCATTGAAAACAGGATAGCCGCTGTACGTATGATTGCTCCTTTGACTGAAGAGGAAATAGATAAAAGTTTCATAGGACTTTGCGGCATATCTCCGGGACATCTTTTCGATCCTTATGAATATAATGACTATGAACGTCAGGATAATTACAGGAATTTCCGGCGTATATTGCAGATTCATCATGAACGTATTCTTCCGATAGATTGGCAGTTTCTGGAAAAAGAAGAAGGACAGTTCCGTTGGAAATACTATGATGATGTCATAGATAAGGAACTGCAAGACCGCATTCGTATACAGCTTTGCATACTCGGAACACCGGAATGGATGACAAAGAAGTATCAGCCTGAACGCAAGTTTAAACATATATGGGAGCTTTATAATGTTGTTCCTCAAGATATGAAAAAATGGGGAGAGGTCTGTGCATTGATAGCCTCAAGATATAAGGACAAGATCCGGGAGATAGAAATATGGAATGAGCCGTCGGAACAATCCGTATACTGGCACGAAGGGACAGCTGAACAGTATTTTGAGCTTATAAAAACAGCTTCGGAATCTATCAGGAAAGTCGCACCGAATATAAAGATAGTTGCCGAAACTGTCTGGGCGCGTCAGTCTGATTTTATAATAAGACTTTATCAGCTCGGCGTTGGAAAGTACATAGATTATACGGCTGATCACTATATGGATGACGACAGAATAAGCATCATAAACCGTCAGCTTGATAAAGTCGGAAGAAACATGGGGCTTCTAAATAACGAGACACGTTGCGATTCCTGCGGCACTTTAGGTCAGGTTGATGAAGAGACACGACGCGAGGCCGCCCGTAATCTTATACGCAATTATATATACGGAAACGCCAACGGAGTGCTGAGAATATATAACTTCATCTTGACGGGCAGCACATGGAGAAGCTGGGGGCAGATCGGGCCTGATGACACTCCGAAATATACTTATTCCGTCAGCAAAACTCTTGTCAATCGTTTTACCGGAGCCGAATATTTCACGAGTTTCAGTCCGGCTCCAGGCATAGAGGCTTATGCATACAAGTATTTTTCTCCTGCAAGAGCAGTAGAAAACGGAGGCGATTACATAGTTCTGCTTGTGAATCGCGGAGATAAGCTTGAGAATGTACGGTTATTTGTAAAAAATCCCGAAATCAATCTCATAGATCTTATGGATAACAGCAGAAAACTTGCAGCAGAAAGCGGAGTATTGAAGCTGGAATTGGGTAAAGATCCTGTTATGATCACAGGGTGCGATATCAATGCGCTCCTGCTTGGAACCTCTCTGCATACAAACATAAAATCTCAGGATGTTCAGCCGGGGAAAAATCTGGATGTGGAATTTTCCCTCGGGACAGGAAAGAATTTGCAAAGCGCATCGCTAAAGGCAGATTTCTCCGCCATATCCTCAGCAGAAATCTCTGAAATAAAACTCAAGCCCGGAGAAAGCAAGCTTGTCTCAGTTCCGCTTAAGCCGTCGCTTAACGATGCGTCCTATACGGTGAAAACCGAGGGATTGATAAGCAGCGCGGATATGAATGTTCCGGTCTCCGGAAGTTTTCCTGTGACAGTATCCAGCATTCCGGCAGGGAAAAATATGATTCCGCCGTTTAATACGCAAGAATGGGTAAAATGGGGTGATTCTGAGCTCAATTTCAATGAAGGAGCTTCCGTGAAGCTTGTTACTGACGGAACTGGAGCGCTGAGGAATATTCATCCACTTAAAGTTATTCCCGGCTCGCGTTATTACTTCAAAGTAAAAGCTCGCGGACAGGGCTTGTTCAGAGTCATGTTTGTTGTGAGTGACGCATCCGGAAAAAAGCTGGGAGAGCTCAATAACTTTGTAAACGGAGAGCTTGCATCGGACTGGAAGACTTTAGAAGCCGAATGGACGGCTCCCGCCAATGCTGCGAATCTGACTGTGCATTTCTATGAATACAAAAGCAAAGGGGTGCTCGAAATAGCTTCGGCTGAAATGATAAGAATTCATTCCGGTATGCCGCTGAACAGACAGCTTTATCTTGTAAACGCAGCGAATAACGCAAAAATCGTGCTTGACGGAAAACTGGATGATTGGGCAAATATCAAATTCACAAAAGTGGAAGACTCCGTTATAAACGACTACGCGGGCAAGGACGATATAAGTGCCGAATTTGCCAGCGCCTGGAATGACGATACAATATATCTTGCCGTAAAGGTGAAAGATAATATCAAATCTTCCGGACTCGAAGGATTTCCCATGTGGCAACATGACTCCATACAGTTTGATTTTGATCCTGATATGAAGCATAAAGCTTCTCCTTCCACTCAATTCGGAGTTTGTCTGGTGGATGATAAAACAGCTGTCTTCCGCTATACAACGATTCCTACTGAAGACATAGTTTCCGAATATCGAATGGGAGCGAATCCGGCCGGGGTGAGCGCAAAAGTTCTGAGGAGCGGAGAAATCACTGTTTATGAAGTCGCCATAAAACAGAGCGCGATATGTCCGACCTTTGCCATCAGAGCCGGAAAAGAATGCGGTTTTTCACTGCTCATCAACGATAATGACGGAAAAGGGCGCAAGGGCTGGCTGCAATGGAGTTCAGGTATCGGCTCTATAAGGGATTCATCTCAGTTCGGCAAGATGATATTTGCAGAGTAGTTACGTCAATGTCACAGAAGGGCATTGCCTAAATTTCCACGCCGCAGAGGGCGCCCATCCACTTGAGGAGTTCGCCGTTCAGACCGCGGCAGAGTCCCATGACCGAAGGAAGTATGGCGATGACGATTATCATGCCTATGCCAAGTTTCAGCGGAAATGAAAGCATAAGCACAGGAAAGTCTTCGCCAATTCGGGCAAGAAGTCCCAGCGCTATATTTACTATGAGCATTGTGCCGAGGGCAGGGAGGGCAATCTGGATTCCGGTCGAAAAAATTCCGGCGCTCATGTTGATGAAAATATCCAGAACGTCCTGATTGACCATGAAGGCACCCGGCTCAAGGTTGTTAAAGGACGCAGCAATAAGTTTGATTACTTCATAATGAGCGTCTTCAGCAAGAAAGATAACCATGAAACACTGTCCGAAAAATCCGGCGATGACGCTGCGGTTTTCCTGACTGACCGGGTCGAATTCCTGAGCGGAGTTGAAGCCGATATCCATGTCAATCATGCTGCCTCCGAAGTTGAATATCTCCATGATGCAGCCGACAACCAGAGAGATTCCGGCTCCGAGCAGCATCTCACCCAGAACCAGCATTGTGAGTTTGAGCATATCAAGATTCGCGACAAAGGCCGCATCGCACCATTCCACCGGCACAAGAGGCATCATTATCAGGCTTATCATGATGCCGAAAATGATTTTTACAGGCATGGGAATATTATTGCCGTCGAAGACTGAAAACGCCATGGTGAATGCTCCTGCACGCGCAAAGACTGCAAGAAACTTTATGGCTGTGACTTCAAGAGGAAAATCAAAGGACATTTGCATGAAAAGCGGACTCCTTTATTGCGATGCGCTTTCCATGAGTTTGAAAATGATTTCGCAGTACTGGCGGGTAATCTGAATATACCAGGGAATTGCGATAATGAAAACGATGCCTGTTATGAAGAATTTAGGAACAAAAGCTATGGACTGATCCTTGAGCTGAGTCACGGACTGGAATACCTGAATTACAACGCTCACGATGAGAATTGTGAGAATCAGCGGGGCACACATCAGCGCCGTCGTCTGAATCGTGAGCTCCATGATATCTATGAGAAGTCCTTCTGACATGCCAATATATTCCTGTTGTTTTTTGCCTGTTTAAGCCGCTTAGGCGAAGCTCATTACAAGAGATCGAACCATAAGCTCCCATCCGTCGACAAGGATGAAGAGAAGAATCTTGAACGGCATGGATACCATCGCGGGAGGAAGCATCATCATACCCATCGACATCAGAACGGTTGATACCACAACGTCCACAAGCAGGAAGGGAAGGTATATGAGGAAGCCCATCTGAAAGGCCGTTTTGAGTTCACTGATCATGAAGGCCGGCATTATTATGCTCATCGGCAGGTCTTCCGGAGATTCAACCGGCTCCATGCCTGAAAGATCCATGAAAA
>JAKJHH010000029.1:1018-29859 GCA_022703965.1 Verrucomicrobiota bacterium | reverse complement strand
GTCGTTCTCAAAGACGGCAAACTTGAAATCTCTGTTGATACATCAAGCTTTGAATATGGAAGTCCCTACTTCGAAATAGTGTACTGACATCCGGTAAGGATTATATAAACGAGCCTTCCGCTTTTGCGCAAGGCTCGTTTTTTATTATAAGGCGGCTGCTTGCGGGATTTGCAAAAGAGGGCTCTTTTGTGTATTGTTCTCTTTTACAAAAGTATCATCACAGAGAAAATTGAAACTGTGAAGTAAAATAGCTGTTTTCAGTGCGTGAGAAAGATCGCTCTGCCGCCGCTCGGCGGGAAGGCATGAACGCCTTCACCCGGCTGAAATGCTTCGCATTACATTTTTTATGTGATGAGAGTTGTTTTACAATTAATTGCCGGAATATCTCTATGAACTTTGTGTTTGAGTTTTTTCTAGCCTGGCGCTATCTGAAGCCGAAAAGGAATGCCGTTTCGGTTATAAGCTGTATTTCAATTACAGGGGTGGCTCTCGGAGTTGCTGTGCTGATCGTGGTTCTCGCCGTCATGACGGGCTTTACAGACATCATGAAGGACAAGCTGCTCGACACCGGGTCGCACATGCAGATATTTTCAGGACGCTATACTTATATAAAGAATCCTGAAGAAGTCGTGAAGGCAGTTGAAGCAGCGGGGGGTCATGCGGCTCCTATTGTCAATCAGGCGGTGCTGATTCAGAAGGAAGACCGTTTTGTTCCGAAGTTCCTTATCGGTCTGGATCTGGACAAGGCTCAGAACCGCATTGATATAAAGGACACCATCAAATACGGCAACTGTTCTCTGAAAAAGTCAGAGGTAATGATAAGCACGGAAATAGCAAGGGAACTGAATGTCTTTGTCGGCGACAAGATCCTTCTGCACTCGCCTTCACGTCTTGCAAAGCTCGTCAAAACGAAGACGGACGGCAAGGGAGTCGAGCTTTCAAAAGATGCCGAAGTTTATCTGCCTGAAGAATATACGGTTAGCGGACTCTTTTCCTTCGGCAAGTATGACTTCGACCGGAATATGATTTTCATAGGCCTTGAAGATGCCGATGAGCTTTACGGATTCCCATGGGGCGCGGCGACTGCGGTTTACGCCTGGGTTGACGATCCTTTCAACATGGATAAGGAAATCAAACTCATCAAGGACAAGCTTCCTGCATATCAGACCAGGACATGGCAGCAGATCAACAGTCGTCTCCTCGGAGTTCTGGCAGTGGAAAAAAATATGATGTTCTACCTTTTGATCTTCATTGTGCTTGTGGCGGCGTTCAGCATCATGAATACTCTGATAACGGTGACGGTGCAGAAGACAAAGGAAATCGGACTTCTGAAGGCGCTTGGAGCCGGCCCCGGAACAATCATGAGGGTATTTCTGCTTCAGGGCTTTTATGTCGGTATCGCCGGGACTTTTTCGGGTCTGATACTGGGCTCGCTGGTTGTGCATTACAGAATGCCGATCATGATATTTTTCTCGAAGCTGACAGGACGCGAGCTTTTCCCGAAGGAATTCTACTTCTTCAATGAGCTTCCCGCTCACATGGTGGGTTTTGATTTGACGGTTATATGCGTGTCGTCGATAGTGCTTTGCACTTTCGGAGCCCTGATTCCTGCATGGCGCGCGGCAAGACTTGATCCCGCAAGCTCGCTCAGATATGAATAATATTCCTGAAAGAATAATAATGGAAATGCGTAAAATGAGTTTTCCGGCTCATAAGCTGATGGAGGCGGAAGATCGCTCTGCCGCCGCTCGGCGTGAAGACTTGGACGCCTTCACACTGCTGAAATGCTTCGCATTCCAATTTTTATCAGGATGTGGAGAAGAAAGAACTAAGCTAATATGACAGAACAAGCAAAATTTCTTGAGATAAACGGAGTCAGTAAATCCTATAAACTCGGCTCAACGAAGGTCGAAGTATTGAAGGGCGTTGATCTGCGTGTCGGACGCGGCGAATGGGTTGCCCTGCTCGGAGCGTCGGGCAGCGGAAAAAGCACTCTGCTCGACATCGCCGGAACTCTCTCAAAGCCGGACAGCGGTTCAGTCGTTCTTGACGGCAGCGATTACATGAAAATGAAGAGCAGTCAGCTTGTTTCGTTCCGCTGCTCGAAGATCGGCTTCATATTTCAGGCGTATCACATGCTGCCTGAGCTTACAATACTTGAGAATGCCGCGATTCCAGCAATGCTTCTCGGCAAAGGCAGACGCGAATCCTTCGACAAGGCAGCAAAACTCCTTGCCGATGTCGGGCTTGCCCACAGAGTCGGACATCGTCCCTCTGAACTTTCCGGCGGCGAACAGCAGCGCGCGGCTATAGCCAGAAGTCTTATAAACTCTCCGGAACTCCTTCTTGCCGATGAACCTACAGGAAACCTTGACTCGAATACCGGAAGCGGCATTCTTGACATCATCAAAGGCTTGAGAAGCTCCGTCAATTTGACTATATTAATGGTAACGCATGACCGCAAAGTCGCGGCGCTGGCAGACAGAATCGTAGAGCTGAAAGACGGGCAGATCCTAAGCGACAGCGCGGCACATCCTCAACATCATCCGTCATAAGGTGGACAGTAATATGGCAGATAAAACAGCAGTTGTTCTTTTGAGCGGAGGACTCGATTCCGCAACCGTGCTCGCCTATGCCTTGAGCAAGGGATATAAATGCAAAGCGCTGAGTTTCGACTACGGACAGCGTCATGGCGTCGAGCTTGCCAGCGCAAGGAAAGTCGCAGCTTTTTTTGGAATCACTGAGCATGTTGTGATAAACATCGACCTCAAAAAGTGGGGAGGCTCGGCTCTGACTTCGGACTCCATTGCAGTACCGGATGCCGGACAGTACAAGGACATCCCGCCGACTTATGTGCCGGCTCGAAACATGATTTTCCTGTCCTTCGCCGCCGCCTGGGCGGAAGTGCTTGGAGCCCGTGAAATCTTCATCGGCGTCAATTCGGTGGATTATTCCGGATATCCTGACTGCCGACCTCAGTTCATCAAGGCGTTCGAGGACTGTGCAAGTCTCGGAACAAAGGCGGCTGACGAAGGCTGGCGTTTTTCGGTACAGGCTCCTTTGCAGCATCTTACGAAGCCTGAAATCATCAAGCTCGGCGTATCTCTCGGCTTTGATTACTCGCTGACTCACAGCTGCTACAATCCTTCAGCGGAGGGCAAGGCTTGCGGTCGATGCGACAGCTGCATGATAAGAAAGCGCGGTTTCGAAGAAGCCGGAATCAAAGATCCGACTCTTTACTGCTAATTCCCTGCACTTTTGCATAAAAATGTAAAATTATTGTCAGGAAGCCATATTAAAAATCTCAAAAAGCCTTGATTCTATTTGAAATACAGAAAATTGCCAATAGCTTATAGTCTTACTATACAATATGAGGAAGACAGGCAATGAAACTTTCGACAAAAACACGATACGGACTAAGGATTCTCCTTCAGATTGCTTACGATACTGAAAATAATCCGAAAGCTTCAGTAAAGGGAAAGAGCATATCTGAAAAGCAGGATGTTTCCGAAGCATACCTTGAACAGATAATGATTCCGTTCAAGACGGCAGGTTTCATCAAGACTGTGCGTGGCTGCAATGGCGGTTATGCCCTCAACAAGACTCCCGAGCAAATCAGCGTTCTTGATGTCATAGAGCTTTTTGAAGGCAAGATCAACCTCGTGAAATGCAACGATGAAAGCGAAAAGTGTGATAAGGTGGAAGTCTGTCCTGTCACAAGAACCTGGACAAGAATATCCGACGCGCTCCGCAAGGAAGCCTCTTCAATTACTCTGGCTTATCTGCTTGAGGAAATGAAAAAAGGGACTCAGCTTGACTATGTAATCTGAATGTTTTTTGCGTCCTCTCAATCTTCCGCTTCCTTGGAAAGCGGATGGAACTGAAAGAGTCTTATGAAAGTTTTTGACAACATTTGCGAAACGATAGGCGATACGCCGCTGCTCCGTCTAAATAGAATAAACGGCAGCGATAAGGCTGAAATACTCTTGAAACTGGAATATTTCAACCCCGGCTCAAGTATCAAGGACAGAATTGCGGTGTCCATGATAGCCGATGCCGAAAAGAAAGGGTTTCTCAAACCCGGCGGACTAATTGTTGAACCAACGAGCGGGAATACAGGGCTTGGACTCGCGATGGCTGCCGCCTCGAAAGGATACAAAACCATAATCGTCATGCCTGACTCCATGTCTCAGGAGCGCATAATGCTCATGCGGCATTTCGGAGCTGAGCTTGTGTTAACTCCAGATGCCGATGGAATGGCAGGTGCTGTCAAAAAAGCAGAGGAAATTGTCGCTTCGACTCCGGGCTCATTTATGCCTCAACAGTTTAAGAATCCGGCAAACGTCGAAGCGCACATGCAGACAACCGCACCGGAAATCATACGTGACACAGACGGAAAGCTTGATATTTTTGTAGCTGCCGCAGGAACCGGAGGCACCGTCAGCGGAGTCGGAGCTGTTCTCAAGCAGATCAATCCCTCTATACAGATTTTCACAGTTGAGCCTGAGACTTCGGCAGTGCTCTGCGGAGGGCAGCCCGGAAAGCATAACATTCAGGGTATCGGTGCCGGTTTTATACCTGAAATCCTGAATACAAAGATTCTGGACGGCATCATTGCCATCACAGATAAGGAAGCCATCGACACTGCGCGTGAGCTCGCCGCGAAAGAAGGCGTTCTCTGCGGCATAAGCGCAGGTGCCAACGTCGCCGCCGCGATCAAGCTGGCTGAAATGCCGCTTAACAGAGGAAAAAGAATTGTAACAATAGCCTGCGATACAGGCGAAAGATACCTGTCTACTGAACTTTTCAGACAGGGTTAAGGAGACAATACATATGACAAACAAGTACGGAACATCAACATCAGCACTCCACGCCGGACACAAACCGGACTCCGCAACCAATGCGCGCGCGGTTCCGATTTATCAGACTTCCAGCTATACATTCAACTCGACTGAACACGCCGCGAATCTCTTTTCCCTGAAGGAGCCAGGCAACATCTATACCCGTCTCATGAATCCGACTACAGACGTTCTTGAAAAGCGTCTTGCCGCTATCGAAAACGGAACGGGCGCTCTGGTAACTTCAAGCGGAATGTCCGCTATCTTTCTTGCCGTAACCAATATTGCTCAGGCTGGAGACCACATCATCAGTTCCGCCTCGCTTTACGGAGGAACTCAGACCCTCTTTTTATACAGCCTGCCGCGTTTCGGCATCGAAGTCACTTTCATTGAAGATTTTACCCCCGAAAACATCGTCAAGGCAGTCAAGCCGAACACCAAGCTTGTTTACTGCGAAACCGTCGGCAACCCCAAGGGCGACGTTCCGGATATTTCGGTGATTGCCGAGGCAATTCATAAACTCGGCCTTCCGCTGATGATGGACAACACTTTTGCTCCAGTGCTCTGCCGTCCCGGCGAACACGGTGCTGATATCGTTGTCTACTCATGCACAAAGTGGATCGGCGGACACGGTACAAGTCTAGGTGGCGCAATTGTCGATACGGGAAATTTCGACTGGTCTCAGGGACGCTTTCCCGAATTCACGACACCGGACGAAAGTTATCACGGACTTGTTTACTGGAATGCTCTCGGCAATGTTCCGGAGATCGGCAATATCGCCTACATCACAAAAGCCAGAGTTCAGGGAATGCGCAATATCGGCCCCTGCATTAGTCCGATGAACTCGTTTATCATCATTCAGGGAGTGGAAACTCTTCCGCTCAGAATGAAGGCTCATGCCTCTAATACTGAAGCGCTTGTGAAATTCCTGAAGAATCATCCGAAGGTCGCGTGGGTGAACTGGAATGGTTTGCCCGAGCACAAGTATCACAATCTTGCGAAGAAGTATCTGAAAGGCGGTTTCTGTTCTGTCTTCGGTCTCGGAGTCAAGGGCGGATACGAAGCTGCTGTGAAGTTCATTGAATCGGTGAAGCTTGCCAGCCACCTTGCGAATGTCGGTGATGCCAAGACACTTGTAATTCATCCTGCTTCAACTACTCATCAGCAGATGGATGCGGCTGCTCAGGCGGCTTCAGGCGTAACTCCTGACTTTATCAGAGTTTCCGTAGGTATAGAAAATCCCGAAGATATCATTGCGGACTTTGACCAGGCACTGAATAAGGCGTAATGTAAGCAGGAGGTAATTTCTGCTTATGGGAAAAAATATATATCTGAATATAGTTGTAACGTTGCTTTTCGCTGCGTTGATCGTCTTCGGAATCGCCGGAATCAGGGCTTTGGATCTGATGAGAATAAGAATAGAGAAGCTGAGTGACGGGCTTTCAGCACTGGAAGCCAAAGTCGGAAATCTCTCAGCTCTGCCGCGTCAGGAATTCGTTTCCCCGACTACCGCTTCTGAAAGCGCGCCGCTTTCAGTGGCGCGTGCGGTAGCTCCTCAGAAGATGGCTAACTCGGAGTTTTTCGACAAAACGCCGTTCGCGGCGACCGTTTTGTCTGCGCTGTTTCCTCCGACTCTGAAAACATGAATTATCTCATAAACAACGATGCTTTTGTTGCCGGTGTATGGGACTTTGTCAATGACAGTCTTGCCACAAGAAACTACAAGGACATCGAAAAATTCGAGCCCCAGCTTGCTGAATCCTGGTCGCTTTCGGACGACAAGACGACATGGACAATTAAGCTTAAACAGGGCGTTTTCTGGCATGACTTCAAAGATCCGGTCTCCAAAAAGGAATGGAAAAACGTTCCGGTTACGGCTAATGACTTCAAATTCTATTTCGACGTAATCATGAATCCAGATACCGACTGCGCTCCGATGCGTTCGTACTTTGCTGACATCGAAAGCGTAACGGTCATTTCAGATTATGAATTTCAGGTCAAATGGAAAAATCCTTACTTTAAAGCCGATGAAATCACATTCGGCTTTTCTCCTCTGCCGCGTCATCTTTATCATGCCTATGAAGGCCCTTTCGATCCTAAAAAATTCAATGAGGACACCGAGCGTAACCGTCTGATTGTCGGTTGCGGAGCTTACAAGTTTGAACGATGGGACAAGAATCAGCGTCTTGTTCTTCGCCGTTTCGACAACTATTACGGAGAGCGTTACGGCGCGGCTCCGGCAATAGAATATGTTTCTTTCGAGGTCATTCAGCATCCGAATACAAGATTTCAGGCTTTGACTTCAAAAGATATAGATCAGCTCGGCCTTGTGCCTGATCAGTGGGTGAACCGTACAGGCTCGCCCGAGTTCGTCGGCAAGGATGCCTTCCTCAAGAAAATCAAAATGCCAGGCAAAAGTTATTCCTACATCGGCTACGATCTCAAGAATCCGCTTTTTGAGGATAAACGTGTACGTCAGGCTCTCGCAAGTCTCGTCGATAAAGACCGCATAATCAAGGACGTTTATTTCGGACTCGCTCGCTCAATCAACGGACCTTTCCTGATAGATGCTCCCTATTACGACAAGACTGTAAAAGGCTGGCCGTTTTCCGTTGAAAAGGCAAAAGCACTCATGGCTGAAGCCGGATGGAAGGACACCAATAACGACGGCATTCTTGACAAGGACGGAAAGAAATTCGACTTTACAATTGTCGCCGTTGTGAACAATCCGGTTGTTGCCAGACTCCTGCCTCTGATCAAAGAGGATATGGCAAAAGCCGGCATAGTCCTGACAATCCAGTATGTTGAATGGCCTGTTCTGATTCAGAAGGTCGAAGAACGCAAATTTGAAGCTTTTATGCTCGGCTGGGCTCTGCCTATTCTTCAAGACCCCTACCAGCTCTGGCATTCGAGTCAGGCTGATGCTAAATCCGGCAGCAATTATGTGAACTTCAAGAATCCCGAGGCAGACGCAATCATCGAGAAAATCAGAGTCTGTTTTGATGTGAACGAGCGCATAAAACTTTGCCACAAACTTCATCAGATCATCAACGAGGAACAGCCTTATACCTTCCTCTTCACGCCCGACAGTCTTTCCGCATGGAACGACCGTTATAAAAACATGCAGGAATTCCCGGTATTCGGAATTCCGACAAACATCCTCTGGACGCCGAAAGACCGCCAGATGCTTGTGCCTTCAAAATAAACTCCAAAGGGGATAAATAGTATGAAACTCAGAAAAATGATTCTTCCGGCTCTAGCTGCGCTCGGGCTCCTTCAAGGATGCGCCAGCAGCGACACAAGTTTTGACGCGGTGACTTCACGGCTCGACAAGGGCGGCGACTTCTACCTCTATCTCAACGCCGACAGCGCATCCAAGGATGTTCAAGAGACAGTCGCTGTTCTCAAGGAAACAGCCGGAACCAACATGCAGGATGAAGAAAAACGCAATTTCGAGTCTTTCTGTGAATTCCTCGCCAACTGCGTCCGCAACAGCGGAGCCTCGGAACTCGACGGCATCGGCATGAGTTCAAAGCGCGTGGATGGAGGCCTTTACCTTAACAAGATTTTCATGCACCACAAGGCTGTTCCTGAAAACATGAAGAGCGGTTTTGCCTGGCGCATGTACGGCAAAGACGCTCACAGCCTCTCAAGTCTTGATCTGCTGCCTGAAAACACAGTTATAGCAGTCTTCAGCGACGGCGATCCGGCTGCCTTCTGGAGCGGTCTCCGCAAACAGGCCGACCTCGCCAATTTCGACGCTTTCAATAAGATGCTTGCCGATTCCGGACGTTCCGAAGAAGAGATCATGAAACATCTTCAGTCTCTTGACGGAGAAGCCGGTATCATTATCGGATTCGATACTGTCAAAAAGGGAGTTTTCCCCGTCGCCGGAAATTTTGTTGAATTCCCCGATACCTCGGTATCACTCGTTTTCAGAGTTAAAGATGAAGTTCTTTACAATTCCTTTTCAAAACTCATGAGTTCAAAACTGCCTTCCGTGAAAAAGGAAAAAAAGGACGGAATTCTGCTGACTCAGATGTCTCTGCCTGTGCCGGTTCCGGCTCCTGTAACGTTCTCGCCTGTTGTCATGCAGAAGGACGGACTCCTTGTTGTCAGCACAAACAAGAACTTTGCCGAGTCGATTTTTGACGCCCGTTCAAAAGGCGTAAAACGCCTGACCGACAGCGCGAAGTTCAAGACTCTTTCAGCTCCTGTTCCGCTCTACGGAAACGGATTTTCCTATGTAGGCAAAGAGCTTTTTGAAGCTGCTTCGGCAATTCAGAAGAAGCAGCTCGAAGCGGCGTTCAAGAAAGATCCAAAGTATGCTGAACACTTCAACATGTTCAAGAACGGCTTCGTTTTCTTCGGCGTCTTCGAGAACACCGGAGACGGCATTCTCATGACCAGCAGCTCAGACACTTCGCTTGCCAAGGCTCTTGTCGTTCAGTCACTGGTTGTTCCTGCTGCAATTACTGGCGGCATGATGCTTCCCGCTCTGAACAGCGCACGCGAGAAGGCTCGCCGCATCTCCTGTGCATCCAACCTCAAACAGATAGGCTTGGCGCTCAAACAGTATTCCATCGATCATAAGGATACCTATCCGCTTCAGGACGGTGTCGCCGGGCTTAATGTGCTCGTAAAGGATCAATATCTTACTGATTTCAAAGTCTTCACATGTCCGTCCTCTAAAGAAATTCCTGCTGTTTCAGGCTTCATGACCGAAGATCATTGTTCATATGTCTATCTCGGCGGTTTCACGGAAAACGATGATCCTGTAACTCCTGTGGCCTTCGACAAAGTGGAGAATCACGCTAAGAAATTCGTAAATGTCCTTTTCCTTGACGGTCATGTCGAAGGTTTTGACGGAAATTTCAAAAGCAATTCCGACGTAATCAACGCAGTGTTAAAAAGACATAATCTGCCTGAAAAAACAGTAAAGGAGCTTAAGGCAAAGACGGATAAGCCGTCCATGCTTAAAAGCATATTGAAGAAGATTGAGTGATGGGACACTCAGCCTTCCAAGGAAGATGTAAAGAAATCAGCTTGCTGATTTTGCCATGAAGATCGTGATTTGATTTTTGGGGCGCTACTGAGGAGCATACCTTCAGGTATGTGACGAGGTGGCGGCACGAAAAGCATTCATGAGAACATGGCAAATCTGAAGATTATTTCTGAACAGCTTCCAAATCTAAGAAGAAAAAGGGAGCAAATGAAAGCAATCACCGAAAACCTCAAAAATCCGGACATGAAGTACCGTCCGGTGCCGTTCTGGAGCTGGAACGATAAACTGTCTCCGGACGAGCTTCGCAAACAGATCAGGGCAATGCATGACGCCGGACTCGGCGGTTATTTCATGCACGCCCGCGGCGGACTCCTCACTGAATACATGGGTGAGGAATGGTTCGACTGCGTAAAAGCCAGCGTCGATGAAGGACGCAAGCTCGACATGAACAGCTGGGCTTACGACGAAAACGGCTGGCCGAGCGGTTTTGGCGACGGAATGGTCAACGGTCTGGGTCTCGACTATCAGCAGAAATATCTGCGTATCGAAACAGCCAAGACTGCCGACGCCTCCGCCAAAGCTCACACAATCGGCTTTTTCGAGACCTCAAGCCTGAAGCCTGTAAAGGATATTTCCGGCTTCAAAGGCGAGGAAATAGTCAGAGTCTATTTCGACGTAAATCCGTACTATGTGGACACCCTCGATGACAAGGTCATAGACGTTTTCATCGACAAGATTTATGCCGACTATAAAAAACGCCTTTCAAAGGAAGACTGGGAAACCATGCGCGGCTTCTTCACAGATGAACCGCAGGTTTCGAGAAACGGCATTCCTTGGTCATTCATCATGGAACGCGAATATAAGAAGGCATACGGAGAAGAACTCCTTCCGCTTCTGCCCGAACTCTTCCGCGAAGAAGGCTCATACACCACGACAAGATACCGTTTCTGGCGTCTTGTAACGATCCTCTTCATGAACAACTTCATGAAGAAAATTTATGACTGGTGCGAAGCGAACGGATGCATGGTAACCGGACATCATGTCTGCGAGGAAACTTATAATTCCCAGCTCACATGCAACGGTGCGATCATGCCTCATTACCAGTATTACCACATCCCCGGAATGGACTGGCTCGGACGCCGTATAAATCCGGTGACAACTCCTGTTCAGGTCGCCTCGGTCTGTGCTCAGGTCGGCAAGAAACAGATTATGTCCGAAACATTCGCTCTCTGCGGATGGGCAGTCACTTTTGAAGACCTCAAGTGGATGTATCAGTGGCAGATGGTTCACGGAATCAACTTCCTCTGTCAGCATCTCGAAAGCTATTCCTTGAAGGGTATCAGAAAGCGCGATTATCCCGCTTCTCTCTTCTTCCATCAGCCCTGGTGGGGCGATTACAGGAAGTTTAACGACTATATGACCCGCATCGGCATTCTGCTTGCGGAAGGCGAGATCAATACTGACGTGCTGATTCTGCATGGACAGTCCAGCGCGTGGCTCTGCTTCAACAACAAGGATAATAAGCCGGGCGAAAGATATTTTGACAGCTTCAACAGCCTTTCAAACCTGCTAGATCAGGCACACGTCAACTACCATTACGGCGATGAAACCATGATCGCAATGCACGGTTCGGTCAAGGATAAGTCTTTCGTCATCGGAAAGCAGTCCTATAAGCTCGTCATCGTGCCGAAGATCAAAAATCTTTCTCCTGAAGTTTTCGAGCTTCTCAAGAAATTTGTCGCCAATGGCGGAAAAGTCCTTGTGGTCAAAAACGACCTCGAAAATACACCCGTCTATATCGGCGGAGAACTCAAGGGATCGGAAGAGCTTCTTTCAAAGACAGTTCTTTTCCAGAATGAAGAAGAGCTTGTCGCTTCAGTCGGCAAATACGTCGAAGTATGTCCCACGGTCGTAAAGGGAACTCCTGCTTCCGAGCTTACAAGTCTGGCAGCTCAGGCTCCCGGCATCATATTCACAAAACGCTCTTACAAAGATCTTGGCGGAAGTCCTGCCAAACTCTACTACTTTACAAACAGCGACCTGAAAAACGGCGTCGAAACGGAAATCTATCTCGACGGTAAATCAGTTCAGAGGTTCGAGCCCGAAACTGCCGAATTCGTGAACGTGTATTACAGCGAGAAAAACGGAAAACTCTGTGTTCCGCACTTCTTCAGTCCTGCCGGAGACATCCTGCTTGTCGTCAGCGACAAAAAGGCCGAATCCGCCGCTTCAGTCGAAGCCGGACGTCAGAAGCCCGGAGCAGTCGCTTCAGGTTTTGCTCCGGTTCAGCTCGACGGCACTTACAAGATCGACAAAATGAGCGAGAACCTGCTCACTCTCGACTATTGCCGTTACAGTGTAGACGGAGAATTGAAGTCTGAAAACGAGTATGTTCTCAGCATTCACGACAAGCTGCTTGCGCTCGAACGCGAAGCTGATCTTGAAATGGACTTCAAATTCAAGACTGACAGCTCTTTCGATCTTTCAAAGGAACTTTTCCTCATCATGGAAATTCCTGAGAAATTCGAGATCAGCGTCAACGGCAAAGCAGTTGCGTCCAAAGATTGCGGATATCTTTTCGATTCCGCCTTCCGCAAGATATCCATCAAAGGACTTGCAAAAAGCGGTGAAAACATCATTAAGCTCAAGACCCGTTTTGCTCAGCCCGCAAAGGTATATGACTGCCTCAAGGCCGCAAAAGTCTTTGAATCGGAGAAAAACAAGCTCTCCTACGGCATGGAAATCGAGGCGATTTATCTTGCCGGAGACTTCGGCGTAAAAGCCGACGGAGCAGTTGAAAAACTTGATAAGAACGCTGTCCGTTATCCTGCCGGATTTACGCTCACAGCCAAACCCGTTTCAGTAAATCTTTCAAAAATTCATGAAGCGAATCTCCCCTTCTTCAGCGGTTCGATGTCGCTCTCTAACGAGTTCGAGATCAAGCCCGGCGAAGAAAAGGGACGTCTTCTTGTCTTTGAACATCAGAACACTATGGTTTCGGAAATCAGAGTAAACGGAAAGAAGCTTACGGAAATCATCTGGAAGCCCTTCTGCGTTTCTCTCGACGGATTCCTGAAGCCCGGAAAGAACAGTATCGAGATTGAGCTCAGGAACAGCCTGCGCAATATGCTCGGTCCTCACCATCTTGCCGAGGGTGAATCCTATGGAGTAGGTCCGGCCTCCTTCTACAAGGATCCCGGCATATTTTCCAGAAACTGGAGCGGACAGTTGAATCCGTGGAATGAAGGCTACTGTTTTGTCGAATTCGGCATAAACAAAGCTTCGATCATCTGAGACTGATACAAGGCGGATGACCCCTGAAAAGTTCATCCGCCTTTTTTTAGCACGGGGGATTATGAATTTTCTGATAATGCATGTGGTATCCGGCGAGGCCTTTTTCTCCGGACTTTTTCTCATCATTTTTTCTTTATGCATGAGCTTCCGGAAACAGACGGGAATTTTATACAAGTCTTCGTTGAGGCTGTTTTTCATTATCGGCTTGGTTCTGGCTTTAATTTCTGCACCTTCGCTGAATCCGTTTTTTAAGATATTTGTATTTCTATTCCCCGCTTGCGCATTAATTCTAAGCTCATTCAAAAGAATTCCGGACTATATCAATATCGGAGCAAAAATCGTCTCTCTTCTTATCTGTTTGACTGCTGTTTTTCTTGAAGCGTTGACTTGGAGAATGCCCGAGATTCCTCAGGAAAAATTTCAGAAACTATACATAATCGGAGATTCAGTAAGTGCCGGAATAGGTTTTAAAGGAGAGAAAACCTGGGCTGAAATAGTATCCGAAAGGACAGGTCTTGAAGTCGTAAATTTATCCAGAGGCGGAGGCACTGTAGCTTCAAGCATAAATACCGCCCGTGCCGTCAAAGATGGCAAATCTCTTATTTTCATAGAAATCGGCGGAAATGATATGCTGAAAAATATTCCTGCGCGAGACTACTCTGTTGAGCTTGATAAACTGCTTGTTTCGCTCAAATCTCCGGAGCGGATTATTGTGATGCTTGAACTCCCATGGGCTCCTTTTCATGACGAATTGAGACGTTCGCAAATTAAAACCGCCGAACGCTACGGAGTCATTCTGCTTCCGCGAAAAGTATTTTCCTCTGTTCTTTGCGGATCTGATTCCACTGTGGATGGAATACATCTTTCCAATAAAGGTCAGGAAAAAATGGCTGCTTCATTCATAAAAATCTGCCGCCCTCTGCTAGCAACTAAATCTCTATAGCTATTTTTTGAGAGAGGGAATGCCGCCGGGGATTTTGAACTCGCAGGGGACGGCAGTCTGGCAGAGGCCGCAGCCAAGAGTATAATCAAGCCAGCCGTATTCCCTTATTCTGTCAGCAGTAACAACATTCATCTGATATTCGGCGCATTTTGCTTTGTTTCTGTCCTTGAAGCCGGGACCTATGGCGGAGGCAGGACAACGTTTGATACAGGCGCCACAGCTGTTACACCAGGCAAAAACATCGTCTCCATAAGGCCGCTTGTCCGCCTCAAGAGGAATATCCGTTACAAGAGCACCAATACGATGAGCGACACCTTTTTCCGTAATCAGCCCGGCTGACATGCTGAAGGTGCCGAGTCCGGCAACAAAGGCGGCATGACGCTCGGAAAAGGGAGTAAAGAAATCGGGACTTTTGAAGTGAATTTTCTGCTCGTTCATCAAGATTTGAGGTGCGACGGCGGCCTGCCCTGCCTCTACAATGAGACGGCAGAGCTGAGTCCTCATATTCATATTGGCAAGTTCCCCGAAAGACCTTACGCGAGCCCAGGAGACGGAAGGTTTGTCTTTCTTCAGACGGTTCTCCTTACGGGCTGCCTCATTGATCGGAAGAATCCAGACAATGACTGAGCGTGCAATGGAATCCGGATATTTTATGGAGAGAGCCTCCTGAGGCGTCCAGTGGGAACTGCTGATGATGCTTTTAAACTTTGTCCAGTAGGAATCCTCTGCCGATGCGACGGCAAAAAATGGGGTTCCGAAAAATCCGTCTGCGCCTGTCGCGCGGTATAAGCCGTTGATCCAGTCGCCGATCTGAGCGCGTGAAATTTCCATAATCACTGTCCGTTTCTGTTAACAGCATTGCGTATTATTTCAAGAGCGGCGGAAACTTCGTCCGTCGTGTTGTAGATGCCGAATGAAAAGCGGATGGCCGAGCTGAGACGTTCCTGAGAAAGTTTCATGGCTCTGAGGACATGAGAACTGCCCTTCGTCGATGAGGCACAGGCGGAGGCGGCTGAGACTGCAAGACCGGCTTCATCAAAATGTTCAACAAGATATGCAGACTCAAGCCCGGGGAAACTTACATTGACGGTGTTCGGCAGGGATTTCTCAAGAGTTCCATTTATGACGGCAGAAGGGGCGGCATCCTTAAGACCTTCAAGGAAAAGCTTTTTCAATTCCAGAGAATGTCTGATGTTCTCATTGAGATTGAGCATGGCAAGTTCTGCGGCTTTTCCGAATCCGGCGATTGCCGGAACATTGACGGTTCCGGGTTTCAAAGTCTTGCTGTGAGAACCTCGAAGCAGAGCTTCGATCTGAACGTTACGTTTTACGTAGAGAGCTCCGGCACCTTTGGGACCATTGATCTTGTGTGAGGCGATGCTTATCATATCGGCAGGACATTTTATGATGTCGAGCGGAATTTTTCCGAAGGCCTGAACCGCATCGCAATGCACAGGAATTCCGGCATTATGAAGAGTTTTTATTATGCTGAGAAATGGCTGAACAGTGCCTGTCTCATTATTGGCGAGCATGACTGAAGCCAGTACAGTGTCCGGAGTAATGGCTGCGGCAAAGGCATCGGGTGAAAGCAGTCCGTCGGAATCGGGCTCAATGTAAGTTACCTGATCGCCGATAGTCTCGAAGTGGCGGAAGACTTCCAGAACGGAGCTGTGTTCTATGGAGCTTGTGATGAAATGAAGCTTTGTACGTCCTGATCTCAGGATTTTCTTGCGGAATCCGGCCAGAGCCAAGCTGTTGGCATCTGTCCCCGATTCAGTAAAAGTAATGCAGTCAGGGTTGACGCCGCCGAAGGCCGAGGCTATAGCGGAGGCAGCTTTTTTGACTGCCTCAGCCGCTTTGCATCCCTCCAGATGCAGACTGGAGGGATTGCCGTAGACTTCGGAGAAAAAAGGCAGCATTACGGAAAGCGCTTCAGGACTGACCGGACTGCTTGCATTGTTATCGAAATATATGCGCCTGCCGGTCATTCTCGAGTCTCCTTACTGCGGATTTTGAGCTTTCTGAATCGTATATTCGCGCCAGAATTCATCGACTGTTTCCTGCTTGGCGGAGGAGAGAGCCGAATTCTTGTTGGAAAGATACTTCAGAGAAGGCAGCATCTTCAGGAATTCGATGTTCTTAACCTGAGCAGGAATAGCGAGACGCTCAAGAGTATCCATGCCTGCAAGCGGACTGATATCCGTCAGATTCGGGCAGTCGAGAGCCTCGAAAACCGTCAGCTTGAGTCCTGCTATAGGACTTATGCTTGAGAGCGGATTTTCGGATACTGAAAGCAGGTTCAGCGCGGAAGATGTTTTCAGCGGCTCAAGATTTGTTATCTGATTCTGACTGCAATCCAGCAGCTTGAGAGGCATTCCCTTGAGAGGCTCAAGATCAACTGCCTTGTTGCCGGTGAGATACAGTTTTTCCAGCGGAAGAGCACGCAGAGACTCAAGCGTCACAATGTTGTTGTAAGAAAGATTGAGGAACTTGATCTGCGAGCCCTTGAGCGGTTCGAGATCGCTGATCTGGTTTCTGTAACAGTTGAAGTCGCGCAAGGAGGTCATGCCGCGCAAAGCTTCAATATCGCGTATGTTGTTCTTGTTGCATGAGAGAACCTCAAGACGCATGCCGTCGATACCTTCAAGAGAAGTGAGCTCGTTTTCGGAGCAGTCCAGAAGGACAAGCGGAAGTCCCTGAAGCGGTCTAAGCGATGTGATGCCGAAATTGGAGATGTTAAGTCTTGTCAGACTGTGACTCTTTCTGATCCACTCAAAGAGTTTTTCGAGTACATCGGCAGGCAAGGGCTGATGCTGTATCTGAAGCATCTTGGTCACAACGCTTGTCTTCGGATTGATCTTGAATATTTCAGGAAGCAGGGCAAACGCGTCGTTATAACGTCTGTCGCGCCAGAAAAGAACAGCGTCGACTTCGAGAATCTGATCCCAGTAGACGAACTGCGGATAGGTGCTGATTTTCTTCTTTATTTCAGTGAGCAGCTTCTTGCGATCTTCGAGGAAGCGGCTTGAAGCTGTAAGGCCGTAAGCACGTGTAAGAGCTTCCTGCGAGATTATAGAATTACCGTAGTTTTCGGCAATTTTGACATACTTTGCGACCGCCTCATCAAAGTGTCCAGTTTCGACGAGAGCGACTCCGGCGATAAGCGGACTTGCCTTGAGAGGCATAGCCAGACGGTATGCGCTGACGGAAATTATCTTCATTGATGTCGAGAAAGTTCTCATTCCGATATTTTCGAGTTCAGGCCCAATGACAGGCAGAATATCAGTTGCCTCAAGCAATCTGTTTCCATCCATTGTGATGGAAAGCGCAGTGCCGTGGCGTTCAAGGCTGACAGTGTGAATCTTATTCAGCTCGATTTTAGATTTCGACTCTGCAATCGTGTTCGGCGCAAATGCGTCTTCGTTCTTGAAGATCAGATCCTTAGTGCCGCCGAAACCGCCGATCTGGAAAGAGTATCCGGTAGGAACATGCCACCAGTCCTTGAGCTTTTCAATCTTGCTGTTAAGGCAAACTTCCAGAGCATCGGGATTTCCTGTGCACATAAAGCGGATTACAAGGCGCGTGTCTTCAGGGACTTTGACGTCCTTGAGCCAAAGCCATTCGCCTCTTTCCATTTTTATGCCGTCTGCTTCCATTGGCCATGGTTTTCGAGAAGTCGGCATCGTAGACTTTGATCCAGCCGCCGGTCTGTCTCGCCATTTCAAAGGCTGCGTAACTGCCGAACATGATAAGGAGCAGAAGTGTACAGGCCAGCGATACGAAAACCAGTTTGTGACGCTTAAATAGCAGAACAGTCTTTTTTACCGGAGTCGCTTTTTCGGCAATCGTCGCGAAACCGCCAAGGAACGAATAAATTTCATCGCGCAGCTCCTTGGCTGTCTGATAACGGTTTTCAGGTTCCAGAGCCATAGCCTTCAGACATACAGCCTCAATCGCACTGGATATGGGCAGATGAGGAGCCCTTTCTCTTGGCGGAACTATATTGCCTGAAACCGTGTCGCGAATCATTTGTTTTACGTTCGAGCCTTCAACCGGATCTTTACGGGTAAGAATAGCGTAAAGAATCGCTCCGAGGGCATAGATGTCGGTTCTGAAGTCTTTTTCCCTGTTCTTGCCCTGAGCCTGCTCAGGAGCCATGTAGCCGGGAGTCCCCTTTGTAACGCCATCCATTGTCATGGGGGTGTTGTGGAGTTCTCCGCTGGGGATATCGCGCATCTGAGTGGTAGTGCTGCGGACTCCGCTCGGATCATCGGGTGTTCCAATGATTTTTGCGAGTCCCCAGTCGAGGATCAGCACTTCGCCGAAGTCGCCGATCTGGACGTTTTCAGGCTTGATATCAAGATGTATGACTCCCTTGGAGTGCGCAAACGCGATACCGTTACATATCTTGAGGAAGATTCTCAAGAGTCTGTAAAGGTCGTAGACTCTCACATATTCAGGTTCGCCGGCGTCGAGCTTTTTCAGAATCGACGCAAGGTTTTCGCCCTTCAGCAGTTTCATTGTGAAGTAGGGAGAACCGGTACTGTCCACGCCGATATCGTGCACAGGGACTATGTTAGGATGTTCCAGCAGAGCCGTAATTCTAGCTTCCTGCACGAAACGGTAGATGTCCGATTTTGGACGGTTTTCAGAGTCTGGAAGCACAGCCATGGCGACATCGCGTGCGGTGTCCTTATCTCGAACCTGAAGAACGGTTTTCATGCCGCCCTGACCGATACTTCTGCGGAACTTGTATTTATCGGCAGGCTTCTGTGTCAGTTTTTCAGTGACTTTGTCGTCCATGTCGAGGAGATATTCATTAAGCACCACGGTCTCTGTCTGATGACCGGGCATTCTTTCTCCGTCATGCTGAACGCTTCCATCCAGTGTCACTGATACTGTATCGTTCTTTTTTTCGCTTGTCGGATGTTTAGCGGTATTCATTTTTAGCCTCTTGTGAATTCTGCGGAACCGTGTCAATGCGGATGTCAGGATAAGTTCAGAAATACAGCCTGCTCTCCCTCGGAGACGGCATCTCAAAAACAATTCTGAAAACGGTTCCGTAACATTATAAATATACCCCTGAAAAAGGATTCATGCAAGGCTGGGACTTCTCTTTATAAAGCTATCTGCCTTTTGAGAGCAAGGCGTCACTTAGGTTTATTCAAGCACTGCATAGCTGTAAGCAAAGCAAGAAGAATAACCACGAAGCGCACGAAATTTTTTAAAGAAACAGATGCTATTTGAATAAGATTTAACGGGTAGTGCCGTCAGTCCATTGACAGGCAAGGAAGTCCTTGCAAGCTTGCAGTGCCGCTCAACTTCGTTTGCGGCACCCCCCATTGCTTCCGGCATTAACGTCTAATCGTTCGACGGCAAGGAACTGCCGTCACCTTAAACGCTAGCCAGCATGAAAAATACACGAAAACAGAAGACGGTGGATTTTTTTTGAACATTGAAAAGCAGTTAAAAGATCAAGATGGGCACATATCTTCATTAAACTTTGCCATAATTAAATCAAATTCAACAAAAAGACTATGCCCAGATGCAATGCGCCGCATCCGGGCATAGTCTAATGTAAAAATCAGAAAAAATCAAGTGCGGTAAAGAGAAAATTAAAACAGCCTGTGGAGATCAAGGGGATTTCCAGTTCCTTATTTTCTCTGAAAGTAGCCCCCCATAAGTATTTTTGAGCTTATAAGTATGAGTTCAAAAACATTGAAATTATAGATTCTTTGTTCTTTTCTATTTATGACTAGCGCTTAAGCTGCCGTCGCTACCCGTTATCAGTTCACTATTGATTAGAGAACATTCAGACCTAAGTCTTTAATTATAAAAATACTACTTCTGCATTTTTTCGTGCCTTTCGTGCGCTTCGTGGTTTAAAATCCCCTTACGATAAAGCTAACTGCCACATTACCTTTTGAGTTCCTGGAAGAGCGGAGAACTGATCTTATTCGCTCAAGTCTCGACGAACAGTCATTTTGCAGGAATCCGGAGATTAAGCAGAAATACTGTGCCCATTGTACATAATCAATCAAAAAACAGGGATTTTTATCGTCTCCTATTGTCTTGATTAACCGGTTAGTCTATAATAAAATAAAAAAGAAGGCTTGCTGTCTCTATGTCAAACAGATCTGCAAATGGAAAAATAACTCTGGCGGATGTCGCCGCGGCTGCGGGAGTCTCGAAAGTCACTGCCTCCAAAGTGCTTTCCGGCGACACGGCGAAAAATACCAGAGTCAGCGGAGAGACAGAAGCCAGAATACTGAAAATCGCCGCCGAAATGGGATACCGCCGCAATGTTACCGCCAGAATCCTTGCCGGAAAAGGCAGTCGCAATATCGGTGTTATTTTGGATACCAACAGTCCGCCCGCCCACTTTTACCGTGTTTCGACAATAGAAAAAGCTGCGTCGGCCAGAGGCTTCAGGATAATGGTCGGACAGTGTCATCCTAATCTTGAGAACATCCGTGACTATACTGAGGATTTTGTTTCGCGCGGAATCGACATGCTTGTTTCAATGGCACACATCTATCCTCACATAGGCAAGGATGTCGTAAAGCTTTTCAACGACAACGGACTCAGAACAGTTTATTACGATATCCCTCCTGGAATGGAAGGTCTGCCGGGAGTGAATATTGATTTTGCCGGAGCCGCAAGAAAAGCCATGCGCTATCTTTACGGAAAGGGACGTCGCCGCATTATGCAGTTTCTGCCTAAGCAGGAACTTCAATTTGGACGATTCCACTACATCACAAGACGCGAAGAAGGCTACAAGACAGCCATACGCGAGCTTGGACTTGAGGATCTTTCATATCCTCTGGATTATCGCAACGCTCTTCACGAGGAGTCGAACGAGGGCATAATGGCGATGCTCGACGAAGCAATCAAAACGCTCAGACCTGATGCCATTGCTGCTCAGAGCGACAGTGTTGCCGCGGTCGTGCTCAGATATTGTCATCTCAATAAAATCAGAGTACCTGAGGATATCGCTGTCATCGGCTTCAACAACATGGATTTTTCTTCATTCACCTATCCGGCTCTTACAACGATTGATCCTGAAGCCTCTCTTGCCGCCGAAAAACTTGTGGACATGCTCTGCTCCGCTTCGGAGCTTTATTCTTTCACTCTTGAAACTGAAATCATAGAAAGAGAATCCACATGAAAACAAAAGCATTCACCTTAATCGAATTACTGGTCGTCATCGCGATCATTGCCATACTTGCCGCAATGCTGCTTCCGGCTCTCAATAAAGGCAGGGAGTTCGCAAAAAAGAGTTCATGCATGAGCCAGCTCGCTCAGATTTCCAAAGCAATGTCAATGTATGCAATGGACAACGGAGATTTTGTAATCTACAGAGATCCTGATCCATCTTTACGTTCATGGGGCTCGGTTCTGCTGGGCAGTGTTATCGACGGACCGACATACATGCCGACTTCCGGAATTTCAGGCACAACCTACAAAATAAATTCAGCAATGTATTGTCCTTCCATTACGGTTAAACCTCTTTATTCCGAAGCAAGCAAATCCGGCTTTCGCACTTACGGAATGGTTAACTTCTTTGGAGATTCCGACTATTATAACAATGTAAACGGCAAAAGGGATAAACTTGGGGACATCAGGCTTCAAGAGGCCAATCAGGGAAAATATTACACTCAGAGGAAGATGAGACTTCCATCCGACACAATCCTGTTTGCCGACACCGCGTTTTCCGTTCTTAACACAGCGGGCGATACCGGACGCAGTATCTGGTCTTTCACTCCTAATGTATTCGATAATAACAGCGCAATCGGACTCCGACATCTTAACGGTGCAAACACTGCTTTTGCCGATGGACATGTTTCATCCATGAACAGCTCTGGATTCCGCAACAGTCAGACAGGCGTTAAAACTTTTGTCCGCGATGATTTTACAGAGCTTACCCTCAACTGATATAACACATCTAAAATACGAAATCTGGAGATTCTATGAGAAAAATCAAAGTCCTTTTTGTGTCTGTTTTGTCCATTTGCGGACTCGTATGTCTATGCGCGGGAGAGATTCAAATGACTCCGCGCGGCATCATTCAGATTGATGATTTCGAAGCCGGTCTTGCAATTGCCACTGAGGACTTCAGCCTTCTGGAACAGAGTACTCGCGCATGCAATGCCGATAAGGGCTTTCCGCTCAGCGAAGGAAAAAATCTTTCCTTCAAAGGCAGTCTTGCCAGCGATAAATTTCCGAAGCCATGTCCAATATTCATTGATGTTCTTGAGCTCAGCAATGGCTCATGCAAAATCAAAGCTAACATTGAATCCGCTGATCCTCTGAAGCTCAATAACGTTGCGCTGAACATCAGTCTTCCTGTCGAAAAATTCGGGGGACAGAAAATTATATTGGGTTCTCAGGAAATAACTCTTCCGATTCAAAGCGGAGAATTCAAACTTTTCGGCTCTGCTTCTGTAAATTCCATAAAGTTTACCGGACTCAGGAATTACAGTATTGAAGGCTCCTCCATGAGCGTGGAGCTTCTTGACAGACGCGTCTATAAATCCGAAAATTTCAACCTAAGAATACAGCTTCAGAATATCAAGGATAATCTCAAGAGTTTCCGCTCTGGATCGCTTGAGCTTACGCTGAAAGTTTCTGAAATCGACAGTTGTCCTCTCAGTCTGGCCTCAGTTGCCAATCGCGCTTTTGCCGATGAAAAGGCTGGCGACGGACAGGGCGGATGGACCGATCAAGGCCCAGCAAACGACCTCAGAATGTTCAAGCCCGGGATGAAAAACTTTAAGGGCGTCAAGTTTAATATTCTTGATCCTGCAAAGAACAACGGCAAGTCATGTCTTGTCCTCGATTCCGTAAATGAAGGAGGAATTAAAGAAGCTACAATCAAAGTGCCTGCCGGACGCAAGGATAAATTCCTTTATCTGCTCCATGCATGCGCCTGGAAAAGCAAGGCTTCTGATGATTTCGGCTCTATCATCGTCGAATACGCCGATTCTGAAAAGGCTGTGATACCTGTAGTCAAGCTCAATGACATCGCTGACTGGTGGGCTCCGATTGGCATCGACAATGGCGCAGTCGTCTGGACTGCCGACAATGCCTCCGCTTATGTCGGTCTTTATATGTCCAGGTTCCAACTCGCTGGCAAGGAAATAAAAAGCATTACTTTGAAGGGTAACGGCGCTGTCTGGCTCATCCCCGGCGCAAGTCTTTCGGATACTGAAGTCAGCGTTAAAACGGTCTCCAATCCTGTCATTATAATTCAGGACAAGGACTGGAAACTTTACGATTATCCGGAACGGATTGCAAAGGACTCCATAATGGATTTCTCCTTTGTGCTTGACGCTCCCGCCGGAAAGTATGGTCCTCTGGCTATCAGGGATGGACATTTCGAGTTCAAAGACCGTCCCGGCAAACGCGCCCGTTTTTATGGTACGAATTTGAGCTTTACTGCTCTTTATCTCAGCAAGGAGAATTGTGAAACTCTTGCCGATATCTTTGCCAGAACAGGCTATAACTGCATTCGCTTCCAACATATGGAAAGCCTGCTCACAAAGAAGGATGCCCAGCGCTCAACTGATTTTGATCCCGAGCAGCTCGATAAGCTGGATTATCTCTTCTACTGCCTCAAAAAACGCGGAATATATATTACTCATGACCTCTACATCAACCGAGTCCTGCGTCCCGGCGAACTGCCCGGCTTCGACCACCTGAAGGGCAGCAACGGACACAATCTTTATTACTTGAAGGCTCTTGTTCCGGTTTACGAGCCGGCTCTTGAGAACTGGAAGGAATTCGCACGCAAATTCCTGCTTCACAAGAATCCTTATACGGGTATGGTCTGGGGCGAAGATCCTGCTCATATAACATCCTCGCTGCTTAATGAAAATGATATTTTCGGCGTCAGCAAGGAGCATCCCGAAATCGAAGCGTTTTATGACAAATGTTTCAGCGAATATCTTGCTGAAAAGAAGATTGATGAAAAATCCTTGAGCAAGGCTGAAAAAGCCTCTCTGATGGCTACATTCAAAACAGATGCGCAGCGTAATGCCGTCCGCAAGATGATGGCATTCATTCGCGATGAGCTCAAACTCAATTTCCCTATAAGCGATAACAACTTTGTCCCTGACATGCTCCAGACAATCACTCGCGAGGATCTTGATTATGTCGATCAACATCCTTATTGGGATCATCCGCGCTTCCCGAAGGTCATGTGGCAGATGCCTATGGAGTACAGCAATACTCCTGCCGTAAAGAGAAGCGCCTATGTTCCGAGGAAGGTTTTCAGTGCCAGAATAACAGGCAAACCGTTTTTCATAACCGAGTTCAATTACACATTTCCGAACCGCTACAGAGCCGAGGGCGGCCCCCTCATCGGAGCCTATGCTTCGCTCCAGGACTGGGACGGGCTCTTCCGCTTCATCCACAGTCATTCAGACAAAAAGATGTTCAGTCCTGCCACGATGCACGTCTTTGATGTCTGTAACGATCCGATAAACATAATTGCCGACAAGATCGCAATCCTCCTCTTTGTGCGCGGCGACGTGAAAAAAGCCGAAAAGCGTTACACTCTTCTCTACAGCCGTCCTGACTGGCTGAAGAGCATCAATACGCTTTCAGAAAGTACTGGAGTCGTCCCTGACTCTTACACAATGCTCGGGCTTTGTAGCGGCATCGGTTCACTTAATATCGATAAGTACGATGCTCAGAAGAAGAACCTGACTGATGCTTTTGGACTTCATCCTCTAGGCTCAGGCATAAAGGTATGGGATGATGCAATGCTGAAGAGTCTTGTCACGAAGGAATCCAATCCGGATGAAGGACTTTTTGTCAGCGACACCGGTGAGCTCAGACTGGACTCAAAGAATCAGATTTTTACGGTCAATACTCCTGCGACTGTCATTGTCTACGGAGTTGAAGCCGAATCTGTCAGCAGCGGTCTGATGGATGTTAAAGGTTCCAAGACTTCCAGAATGGTTTCAGCCTCGGCAATGGACGGCAAAGAGCTCAAAAAGAGCGACAGAATTCTCATGTTCCACCTCACGAACGTTCTGAACTCAAACATGAAATTCGCGAACGAACAGATGAGACTGCTCACGGATTCCGGAAAACTTCCTTTCCTCGTGAAGGAAGACAATGCCGAAATTTCCCTTGCTCTGGACAATCCGTCAGGCCTGAAGGTAAAATCTCTGAAATCCGATGGAAGCGTCCGCAAGGAAATCCCCTCGCGTGTTGAAGGCGGAAAACTGATCTTCAACGCCTCGACCGGAGCCGACGGCGGCACTCTGGCTTACGAAATCAGCCGCTGAGTTCATCTCAAAGGGCATGGAGCTCAATCCATGCCCTGAACTCCGACTCTGTTTTTTTCGCCGTGAAGGCCGTCGACCAGAATTTCGAGATAAAGCATCGCCACTGCCGTGAGCAGCAGGAGTATCGGAAGCACCATGAAACTGGAATATGTAGCCGCAATCCCCAGAAGAACAGGGCAGATCGCAACACCTAAAGTCGCGCCTCCGCCCTGAAAACCAATGACTGTCGCCGCAGTTGCCTCGTTGAAGCGTTCGGGTGCTATGTGCATCATTGAAGGATAGACACTCGCCAACATGAAGCCGCAGAGAATGAAGCCCGTCAAAGAGATTTCCGTCTGAGGCACAAGCATCAGGATTCCGCAGAATATCGCTCCTCCCATACTGAAGCGGAGCTGTCTGATGTTGCCCATGCGGTTTGCGAGAAAGCCCAGCACAAAACGTCCGAGCGTCAGCATGCCCCAGTAGCCGGTAACCGCATAACCTGCGAGTGTTTCATCGACTCCGCGGCATGTTGTGAGATACATATAACCCCAGAGTCCCATTCCGACCTCGATGCTTGTATAAAGGAAAAACATTGCCGGACAGCACCAGAATCTATAATCCTTGATGACAGTTTGATCTGCCGGAAATTCTTCTTTTTTAGACTCGCCGTTTTCTCTGTTCTCCTGCCAGAGAGGAAGAGTCAGCATGAACATGAGAGCAAGAAGAATCTGAATCGCAGCTACGATCCAGTAGCCAGGACGCCATGAAAAGCCCTGCGAAAGCATAAGGGTCATGAGTCCCGGTCCAGCACTTGCTCCGATTCCCCAGCAACAGTGAAGCCAGCTCATGTCTCGGCTCGTGTAATGTTTTGCCACGTAGTAGTTCATTCCTGTGTCGATAGCGCCCTGTCCGAAGCCGAGGGGAATTGTCATAAGCAGGAGAATCCAGAATGCTCCCGCGCAGCCGTATCCCAACAGGGCAAGTCCTGTCATTAGTCCGCAGATGAAAAGCAGTTTTCCGGTGCCGAGTCTGCGCAGAATCTGCCCGCTGTAAAGACTTGAAACGGTGGAGCAGGAATAGAGCAGAAAAGTGATGATTCCCGCATAGGCCACCGGCTGCGCCATGTCGATGCGGATTTTATGCCAGGCAACGCCGAGAATTGTGTCCGGCAGTCCCAGACTTATAAATCCGATATATATGATAAGCAGCAAGAGTATTTTCTTATGCTGCGCTGTCATTGTTTTTATGAGATTCGTCATAGTTTTTCTTTATTCATCCATGCGCTTGGGAAAGAGCCTCTAATCTATCAGCTTTTTCCACTAAAGCAAAAAATACTTATCTCGTCGAATCCATAAGAAAGATCAAATGATTGCTGATTTTATGGCACTGTCTCGAACATTAGCAAGTAAACTGGTATTAGTTTCCAATTGCGGAGAGGATGGCTTGTTTGGTGAGTTCCGCCGCGTTTTCCCAGGTGAAGCGTTGCCTTACGTATTCGCTGCCTGCTTTGGCAAGAGCGATACGTTTATCAGGATTTCCGGCAAGATCCTTTATTTTGAGCGCCAGATCTTCGGCATTTCCTGGCTTGAAGAGCAGGGCTTTTCCGTTGCTGTATTCAGCAGGGCCGGCGACATTTCCGGCGATTACAGCCGTGCCGGAGGCCATTGCCTCGACCCAGGTCATGCCGAAAGCCTCCTCCCATATCGACGGGACAAGCACGCAGTCGGATTTTCGCATTTCTTCGAGCGTATCGCAATGAGTCATCCAGCCGCATTGATTCAGCCATGCGGGGGATTGTTCAGACGGATTCATCGTTATTTTCATTTTGAAGTTCAGTCCGGCTTTTGCAAGGATTTCACCGGCTTTTATGGCGGTGGAGGCTCCTTTTGCGGGATCGTTCATGCGACCCGGTACAAAGATGCTGAAAACTTCATTGTTTGTAACATAATTCGTGCGAAGCGGTATTGATTCCGGATCGAAGCCGCCAGGGATAACGTGAACTTTAGGATTCACGAGTTTATTCTTGAGAATATTGGCAGTGAAGCTGTTATAAGTAATGATCTCTGCAGAAGAAAGAACTCTGCGTATGATCTTGCCATACAATTCATCACTGAAGATACCTGAAAAACGGGCTTCATCTATAAGCGGATTGCTCATGCCGTTCTTTTTCTCCATGACTATTTTTGCATAGTCTTCGGCACATTTCCTACAGGCCGCCGTATTCTCAAGTGCGTTGGAGTCGCATGGATGATCAAAAAGCCATTTTTCATTGTTTCTCGGGCAGAGCAATTCGTAGGCATAGAGTCTCAAAACAAGCGGAACCTTGTTTATAAAGGAATCTGCAAGATAAGCTTTGAATGTCCAGCCGTCGGCAATGAAGACACAATCCGGATTCCAATTGAGAATTGTCTTCCTTATGAAAGAAATATGCATGTCGCGATGGAAATGCGGCGGGATTTTAATTTTTTCTACAGGAATTGGAGGCTCTTCAGTGAATTGAGCTTCACCTTTATCCGGCGTGAAAATCTTTATTTCAAAATCTTTTTGCAGAATAGCCAGGATATTAAAAAGATCGACGCATGCTCCTCCCTGCGGAGGATAATGAAGTCTCAAATCAAATACCGCAAGTTTCCGCATCAGTCATTTTCCGCAAAAAGTTAAAAGGGCGGACAATTTGTCCGCCCTTGAGTGAGCTTAATCAGTCACGCTTTCCGCCGAGGATTCTGAGAATGGCGAGGAAGAGGTTGATGAAGTCAAGATAAAGAGCGAGAGCGCCGAGCACCGCCGCCTTGCCTGCCATTTCATAGGAGCCACTGGTGGCATAGAATGTTTCTTTGATTTTCTGAGTGTCATAAGCAGTGAGACCTACGAAGACCAGAACAGTGATGTAGGCGATGATGAGATCCATCATGCCGTTGCCGATAAACATATTGACAATCGATGCAATGATTATGCCGATAAGTCCCATGAAACAGAGATTTCCGATTGTTGTAAGATCGCGCTTGGTCACGAAGCCGTACACGCTCATTGTCGCGAATGTTCCGGCGGTTATACCGAAAGCCATTCCTATCATCCCCATCTGGTAAACAATGAATATCACTGACAGCGTCAGTCCGTTTACCGCGGAATACAGAATGAAGAGAGCTCCGGCTGTAGCCGCGGACATCTTGTTGATGAGGAAGCTTATACCGAGAACCATCAGCAGTTCAAGGATTATCAGACCGAAGAAGAGAATCTGATTGCCGAGGAAAAGTTTTGCCAGATGCGGTGTCGTTCCGACTGTGAAAGCGCATATTGCTGTTACGAGCAGTCCGAAAGACATCCATCCGTAGACCTTGCTCATATAAGCGGCTACGGCCTGCTTGTCCGCTATTGCGGCGTTGTCGAAGGCTGATTCATTATACATTGTGTTCACCTCATTTTTATTGATTTTAAAACCCCCTGAATGCTCTAATATACATTCAGAAGCCGTTCTTATCAAA
>JAKJHH010000029.1:0-1008 GCA_022703965.1 Verrucomicrobiota bacterium | reverse complement strand
GATTTCTGACGCTGGAATCCGATGCTTTTATTCTCAAGTCGCGATTGGTGACAAGATTTATCAGTTTCGATGCCGCTTCCGAAACGCTGCGCTCATTCAGCATGAGTTCGCCGCCGAATTCATCGAAAGCTTTGCCGAGGATATCTGAAGCACCTCCGACACTTTTTCTGGCTATTATAGGCAGTTTTGCATCCACGGCCTCGAGCATGACATTCGGCATGCCCTCGTCGGAGGATGAAAGAAAGAAAATATCTGCGCATGGCATCAGATTTTTTGCATCCTTTATTTCCCCTGTGATTGTGAAGAACTTGGAGAGGCCGCGCTTGTCGATTTCGGACTGCATGGCTGTTCCCCCGCTGCCTATCACGAGAGCGTGGATCTTCAGGCCTTCCGGACTTTTTCTGATCGCTTCCTCAATGCTGTCGAGAAAAAACGGGAAGTCTTTTGTCGGGGAATTCCTCCCGGCTCCGCATATGACAACGGCGTCATCGGGAATATTCCACTGTCTGCGAAGTCCGCCCTTGTCAGGAAACGGCAGGGAGTTATTCGTAAAAGTCGGCTCGAATATATTGAAAATCGGTCTGATTTTTGACTCCTTTACGCCCATTCTGACAAGCTCGTCTTTTATGGTTGAGGAGTTGACTATGAGTCTGTTCGGCATAAGTGCCAGACGGCAGCGCAGGAATCCCGAAGACTTCATGCATGAAGCATAGCTGTTACGCAGGGAACCTGTGAAAAGATTTCTGTGCCCGGATAAAACGAAGGGATTTGTGAAGAAACTCCACGAAAAGATCGCATCGGGCTTGAACTGATCCGCAAATTTGCGCAAAGCGATAAATTTCATAAGAGGATTTATCCCCTCCAGCGAGCTTACGCCTACATCAAGCTGCTGAATTCTCTGGTTCCAGATTCCGTCGGCTTTTGAACTCACGAGAACATGAGCCTTGTATGCTTTTCTGTCGAGATGCCTGAGGAATAAATACATCTGCTTTTCGGAACCGCAGTTGC
>JAKJHH010000299.1 GCA_022703965.1 Verrucomicrobiota bacterium | reverse complement strand
TCTGTTCCAGCAGCGGTAAGAGGCAAAGCATCGGCAAGTTCACCGATGGACGTTTTCTCAGATATATTCTGAGCAGGAAATCAAAAGGCTCAACAGCAAACTTGAAAAAGAGCAGTTGAGCCTGTCAAATCACACGCTGAAGTCTGAATACATTGCGTGAGCCGATTTTCTTCTTCACAACTTCAATAATTACAGTATGCGGCCCCGACTTACATACAGCGATGTAAATCAAGGTCTTATCCACATAAACCTTCTCTATCCCGTAATCCTCGCCGAGAAGTCCAAGGCGTTCTCTTGCGGCAATCTGAAATTCAGGCGGAATCCCTTCTATCCATTTTTCGGATATAGCTTCCATACCGCCTTTTTTATATTTGTCAACGATATACGCAATATAGACTCCAAGACTCTGACTGTCGTCTCTCGTCCGGTCTATTTCGACCATAACATCGTCATAGGCGGGAACTTCCCGATGCATGAAATCATATACAATACTGCCGCCACAGCAAAGAAGTATCAGTATAAAAATCGTTCTGGCCTCATGAGTTCTGTAATGAACAAGAATAAACCAGAGACGCTTGAGCTTTTGATTAAGAGACGGTTCCTGTATCGGATTCTCGTTTTCAGGCATAGCAAAAATCTCCGCTGACTGTCTATTTTAGAGGGGTGAAGAAATTCTTATCCGGACTGCCCAGGAAAGCGCAATGAGATAATCCCCACGAATCCTTTGTGTAACGAGCATCCTCCATGCTCGTATGCCCGTCCGCCCAGACAACCGACGTTTTCAGACGATGTCTGAAATGTACAGTAGGCTCAGGTGTTCCCCAGGATGGCTTTCCCTTGTTAAACGTATCAAAGGAACGGGCAAAAGCGAACTCCACATAAAATCCGTCTACATCAGGCAAGCCTGAACTGTTGAAACGGCTTATAGTATCCGTAAACATGACTGTCCCGGATGGTTTGACGATGTCCGCCTTGGAAATACCGCTTGCGCGACAGGCTTTCTCCCAGTTGTCAAATTCAGCGTTCACACAACGCAAAGAACCGATGTTCTCATTATAACCGTACCCGGAACCGCCGTTGTCTCCAGAGTAAATGCGTCCTCCATCATCGGTAAAATCAGAGAGCAGAGGGCATGGAGCCGGAAAAGCACTACGCTTGAAAAACTCCGCAAGTGGACCGTTTTCGCGGGAAAAGTTTCCATCATTCAGCAAGCGCGCCCCATACCAGCGCTCAGACACGGACGCAGATGCCGGCACAAAAGCATCATAAGTCTTCTCGTAGAGGAAGTTGGCTCTGACAAGTTCAATGAGCGAGTCCCTGCATGCACTTTCTCTGGCAGAGGCCGAGATATCCTTGAACAGCGGAATCACAAGTACCGCCATGATGGACAGCACCGCAAGCACCGCAAGAATCTCATTCAATGTAAAAGGTTTTTTCAAAAGCATCACTATATCCCCTATAGACAACCTCATAAATATGTCAGATATATCCGCCAAATCAAATAATTCATAAAAATAAAAATAACTGAAAGTGATCTTTTTTTCAGGAATCATTAGCACAAAGCATTTAGCAGGGTTGTCAAGTCTATTCAACGGTGTAGATTTTAGTGGAAAGGGGAAGAGCGCATTTTTATGGTGGACAAAAAAAAATCATCTCTGTACGGAATAATTCATCATACAGGCCCCCTTCTGCTTGTGTTCCTTCTGCTCAGTACAATATCGCTGAGAGCTAATACACTGGAAGCCGGAAAGGAAAAGAAAACACTGACCTTCGGAGTTGACGAACTCAGCGCGCCCTTCGCATTCCGTCAGAAATCGGATGGAAAACTGACTGGATTCAATATAGATCTTATAAATGCCCTTGCAGCAAAATGCGGCTTTACGGCTCAGATAAAAAGTTATCAGGGCATCGGAGGACTGATAGAAGCTCTGGATAAAAACGAAGTCGACATTGCAGCAGGAGTCTGCTACACCAAAGAACGCCTCAACCGCTACAAGTACACAGCTCCATTCTGCGAATACTCAAGTAAAATTTACCAGCTGCCGGACTTCCCTATTCCTGATCTTGATGCACTCTCGAAAATGAAAATCATTGCGGTGGAAAAAGGCATTTCCGCAGAATACCTGAGAGAGCGCGGCCTCGGCGGAAATATAGTCCATGCAGACAACCCCAAGCAGGCTCTGCTCATGCTTTCCGCCGAAAAAGGCGACTGTGCCTTTTTAGCCACAATTCCTGCAAATTATCAAATCAAACAACTTGGAGTCAAAACAACACAGACCGACATACTCTCTTATCACAAGGAAATCTGTTTCGCAGCGAACAAGAACAGCTACGTCCATATAGACTGCCTGTCCAGCAATCTCAACAAACTGAAGGCCTCGGGCAAAGTTGACTCTCTCTATGCCAAGTGGATTGCCCCATACAATGGAGAAAAAAACGATATCACCGCCTACACCTATATCATCGCAATCCTGCTTTTCATCCTGTTCATATGCCTTGTACTTCTTCACGTGATGAGAAGAAAGGCAAGAAAACGAGCCCGCTCTCTGGAAGACGCAATCGATGCCCTGCTCGAAACGGAAAAGAACCTTGAGATGGTCGTCAAAAATGCAGATGTCGGCATGTGGGAATGGAATGTACCTAAAAATCTCTTCACCTTCTATGAGAAAAACTGCCGCGGCGAAGAAATCGGCGGCTATCGCAAAATTACGATCTCAAGAGACGAACTGTATAGCAATATATACCCAACCGATTTGAGTACCGTCAGAAACGCCTTCCAAGCTTTCATGCTCGGCACTCAGGATGTCTTTGAAGTCGAACATAGAGTCCAGACAAACGGAACAATCAGATGGATCATGTCACGAGGCAAAGCCATCAGGCGCGACCACCTTAACATTCCGCTCCTCGTCGCGGGAACTCATCTCGATATCACAAGCCGCAAGGAAATCGAAGATGCCCTCAAGCAGAGCGAAGAAAAATATAGAACCGTAATCGAAAATATACATGACGTCTTCTTCAAAATAAACACGAACAGGCGCTTTGAAATGAGCAGTCCGTCCGTATATGAACTCCTCGGCATAACAAGCGAAGAACTTCTGAATACAAAAATCATTGACTTAGCAACAGACATGACAAAACTGGAACTATTCTTCACTACAATCGCCGCTGAAAATGCCGTTTACGATTATGAAGTTACTCTCCGTCACAAGAACGGCAGACAGATTACCGCCTCCATCAGCGCTCACATGCTCAAGGACAACGACGGCAATCCCTTGGGCATCGAAGGAATATGCAGAGACATCACCGGCAGAAAACTGGCAGAACAGATGATCCTGAAAAAGGACAAGATGCTTGAAGCCACTGCCGCATCCGCAGGCATTCTTCTCACTGGCGCAGATCTCTATGAATCCATCGGAAAATGCATGAAGATCATGGCTGATGCAATGAACGCCGACAGAGCCTATCTCTTCGAGAACAGAGTCGATCAGAACACCGGCAAACGTTACACATCTCAAAAAATAGAATACTGCGCAAACGGCGCTCATTCAGAAATGAACAATCCTGACACGCAGAATATCGAATTCGATGATCCTGCCGTCAAATCCTTCATCATGCCTCTCGCCTCCAAACAGATCGTTGCCGGACTCCCCGAAGATCTGGCTCCCGAGGAAGAACTGATCCTGCAAAAACAGAACATACGCTCCATTATCGCAATCCCACTTTTCATAAGCAATGAATTCTGGGGATTCATCGGCCTCGATGACTGCCACAATAAAAGAATATGGAATGACGCAGAAAAATCCGCACTGAAATCTTTCGCTTCATCCCTTTCAGAGGCAGTTCAGAGGAAAATGAAAGAAAATGAACTCCTCATCGCTCGTGAAGCCGCCGAAGCCGCCAGCAAAGCCAAATCGCGCTTCCTAGCCAATGTTACACATGAAATCCGCACACCGATGAACGCGGTTCTTGGAATGACTTCG
>JAKJHH010000298.1 GCA_022703965.1 Verrucomicrobiota bacterium | reverse complement strand
TTTATGTTTCTGATCGCTTTTTCTCCAGCCTCAAGCCCATCTTCAAAACTGACTCCTCCGATATCTTGAAAAGACACTGTGATTTCATGGTATTTTCTGAAAGCTTCTTTTAGTGCGTCGAGTCGTTCCGAGGCGGTGTCTATGCTTCCGGATTTCATTTTTCGGCAGAGAATCAGAATATTTCTATGTCCGAGCTGATACAGGTGTTCCGCTGTCTCTCCGGCTCCTTTTTTTTCATCGCTTTTGATGAGTCTCAGCCCACTGGTTTTTTCGGTTCCAGCTATCATTGCGAATGGAATATTCATATCAGAAAGTATCCCCTCAAGTCTTCCGGGCGTTTCATCGGCTAGAATGGCGGAGACATTTTTATGGCGCGAAAATATTCTTTCCATGTTCTCCGCAAGGTCTGTTTCGTCCGGATTATATGGGGATAGATGAAGTTCCGTGCTGCCGTCTCCGCTCCTCAGAAAGTCTTTGATTCCGCTGATTATTTCCGCATGATAAGGATGCAGAAAGACTCCTGGAGTGTCTTCTCGCAAGAGATAATGTATTTTCAGCGGTTCAGTTGCGGGCAGTCTTTTTACGAAGAGGCCTTTTCTTTCGACGGTTTCCAGAACCCCGATCTTTTTCAGGTATTCCACGGCATTTACAGCCGTGATCTGACTGATTCCGAATTTCACAGTTATTTCTCTTATGGAAATATATTTGTCGCCTTCTCTCCGTCCGGATTGCAGAATATCGGCTTCGATCTCTCCTGCCAGCTTCAAATAAAGCGTATTGAATCCTTCCGATTGCATTTTTTCGCCCTGTTTTACTGCGTTATTAAACGTTCTGTGTATATACAGACTATATACAGATTCTTTCCTTTTTCAAGCTTTTACTCTTGCTTTTAGTTTTATCTGTATATATAATTAATATACAGATGTTGTTAAAATAAGGTATCATGTTATGTCAGACGGAAAAGTAAAAGTTTGTTTTATCGGATGCGGTGATCATGCGAACCGCTTTATCTATCCCTCTCTTGCCAATGTGAAGGAGGCATCCCTTGCTGCTGTATGTTCAATAAATGCTGAAGAGGCCGAGCTCAACCGCCGTATTCATGGAGCCGGACGCGCTTATACGGACTACAAGGAAATGATCCGTAACGAAAAGCCGGACGCGCTCATAATCGTCGGCCCGCCTCGTCTGCATTACGATGCCGGTATTTATGCAATGAGTCAGGGCATTCCTTTCTACATAGAGAAGCCGCCGGGTGAAAATCTCGAACAGGCACAGGCTCTTTCCGATGCTTCTCTCAAGAGCGGTATTTCCGGGCAGGTCGGTTTCATGATGCGTCACAGTTCGGTCGTAAAAAAGATCGCTGAGATTGCGGAAAAAGAAAAATGTGGAAAGCTCCAGTACGGAACCGTAAAGTATTTTACCAGCGGCCCCTACCGCTCCGACGAAATCTACGGAATGCCCGGCAAGGACGACTTTTCATATCTCTGGCGCTATCTCATGGTGCAGGCGGTGCATCCGGTCAATCTTGCCGCCTCATTTCTTGGAGAGATCGCCGAGATCGAACCTTATGTTCAGTTTGTCGGTGAAAACATCCTTGTCGAGATACGCCTGACGGATACTGCCGGATGCCGTTTCAATGCTTTGCTGCATACTTTTGTTGCTCCCGGCTATGGAAATCTTGTTTTCGGAAGCGAGTTGTTCTATGAGAATCGCTCAATGATTTTCACGGATGCCTTTTCTTCTCTGGACTATTATCCCTCAGCCCCGAAAGCGGACTTCCTTGAAGGCGGCAACGGCAACAGCTTCCGCTGGCAGTTTGCGACCTTCGGCGCAAACAACGTTAAAATGGGATATGAAACTGAGATCAGGACTTTCATCAAATCAGTGCAGGATAAGAATTCCTCATGTACCGACCTTCATGACGGACTCAAGACAATGCGTATCCTGACCGAATCTTTTAACAAGATAAAAGAGAGAGTTTAATATGAATAAAAAAGTCATACGCTGCGAAAATTTTGAAAAAGTATATTTCCATGAATCGGAATGTGTAAAGCTTAATCAGGATGATATCCTGCTTGAAACGGTCTATTCAATGATAAGTCCCGGCACGGAACTATTCTGCATTGATTGTGCAATGAAGGACGGTAATTTTACAGAACCAGGTTATATCCAGATTGCATCTGATGAGAACGGAAACACATATTTTGTATTCCCGTCCATGAGTGAAAGTTCAGGCGCTCATTGCGACCGTAGATTCCTTTCAAAAAACAGCATTCTCATAAAACTTGATGGAAACATTAAATATGAAGAAGCTGCTTTTTTACGTTTTATAAATATCGGACTTCACGCATTTAACAGAGCAGGAAAAAGCTCAGGAAATATTTGTGTATTCGGACTTGGACCTGTCGGCAATATCGCCTGTCAGACAGCCAAGATTCTCGGCTATGAAGTTACTGGAATCGACAGCTGCGAAAAGCGTCTTGCTCTTGCCGGAAAATGCGGTATTGCAAAAGCAGTAAAGCCTGATTATCTGGACAAAGTAACTGACGAATATGATTTTGTGATTGACACTGTCGCGGCCGATGCAACTCTTTCAAAGTCGCTTGAAATTCTCAAGCCCGGAGGCTCTTGTTCTGTAACAGGAATTGTCAAGCCCGGACAGCTGAAGGCGGCGGATATGATGACAAAAATCTGGCAGAAGGATTTAAATTTCTTTTCCGGCTGGGAGATGAAAAGCCGCTTCAGTGATATTGAGGACAATCTTTATCGGGCTATGAACTGGATCAAGGCTGGCTACTATAATTTTGCTCCTCTGCTCACTGCTACGCTCAATGCCGACGCGTCTGAAATCCGGGACGCATATAAAAAACTGAAGGAAAACCCTTCCGAAAATATATCTTTCCTGATAAAATGGAAATAAGCCGTTCAGGGATTTTCCTGAACGGCTGTAAGAGCAATAATTTATTTATTGGCTTTAGCCTTGGCAATTGCGGCATTTACTGCGGCGTTTGTATCTTCTGAAGGCTTGCCGGCTGTTTTGTGTCCCATGAGAGGATAAGTGTAGATTTCCTTGGGCGCATTGATTTGGTTGTAGGCTGCGAATACGCTTGTCGGAGGACATGTGACGTCCACGAAGCCGGTCATTACATAGACCGGACATTTGATCCGGCTTGCGAAGTTTGCGGCATCATAATAAGGAACAGTATCGACGACTTTCTGGTCGACAGCTTTGCCATCTTTCATGTTGATGAACTGAGGCCAGCCGCTGCGCTGTCCGGCGAGTTTGCCTGTGTGATCGCACATTGCAGGAACCTTGGCGAAACATGCGGTGACATCCTTATCAAGTCCTGCGGCAACGAATGCCTGAGCACCGCCCTGACTTTCACCGTAGACGATGAGGTTTTTGCCATCCCATTCAGGCTGGGCTTTCAGGAATTCCATCGCTCTCAGAACACGGAGAAACATTCCTCTGAAATAGATTTTCTCGGGATCGTTTGAGTCGCGGCTTCTGTAGTCCTTGAGCTCGCCGTCTGCAAGTCCTTTGTAGAAGGCTTCCGGCTGGCCGTTGATGATTCCGTGGGCATTGATGTCCATGGAAATGAGCCCCTGATTGGCTCTCCACTCCTGACGGCCTGAGTTTCTTACGCCTGCTCCCTGATAGGAGATGAACGCCGGACATGATTTCGGAGCTGCTTTTGCAGGACGTGAGTAGTAGCCGGAAACGGGCATGCCGCCTGCACAGTCAACCTTGACGTCGAAGCTTTCAACTTTGTCTTTATAGTTGGCGGGGACATCTATAGGTGTCATTGTGAACTTGAGCGGAACTTTTGCAAGTTCTGCTTTCTGCTTGTCCCAGAATGCGTCGAAGTCGGCAGGAACCGGACGGCTTGCCTTGATTTTGAGTACATCGACACCGGCTCCGGCGAGGCCTTCGATTTTCTTGCCTGGCTCGTATTCAAACCAGCTTCTTACGAGTACGCAGCCGGGACGATCCATGCTGGTTT
>JAKJHH010000297.1 GCA_022703965.1 Verrucomicrobiota bacterium | reverse complement strand
AAAAGCTTCTCGCCGTCCGACAACAGGCGATCTCTCCACTGGTAATATTGGGTTTGCGATATCCCATGACGATTGCAAAGCTCCGATATATTCGCCGTACCCCTTAAACCTTACATACGAACCAATAAAGACATCAATTATGGAACTATAGACGCGCTTTCCAGACTTGCAGAAAACGGACCGGAGCTCTTTGAGTTCATGCAGAAAGAAAATCTATTTCAGGAGAAATCTTTGTATATGCGAGGAATCGTCAAACTCCTGAAAAAACAGCCGGAATTTACAAGAGATCAATTCAGCTCATTCGTTAATAGTATTGAGGAAGATATCACAGTGTATGCTCCGGTTTTTCTGGCGGCTTCTCAAAATACGCAGTTCAGAACAATCATGATGAAAAAGCTCAATGAGAATTCTTACCACACAGCAGAGGACATGCTGGAACAGCTGAAAGCTTTTGTCATGACGGGCAAAATTCATCCTGATCTTTCAATGTCAATCTTTCTTGAGTATCAGAATCCGCTTCCTGAGCCTGAAAAAAAGAAACTTTTCCTCGCTATCCCCAATCATAAGGAAACGCTTGTGGCGGAAGAGTATCTTCCTTTGCTTTTTGAAGTCCTGAATTCGAGCAAAGAAAACCCCAAAATCTACATGCTTAATATGCTCCTCATGGAAAATGCACTGAAAGCAGGATATCAAAACGCAGATCTGGAACGGATTTATATGGAAAACATTTCGGACATCGCAACCAAGGCAAACGCTGAAGACCGCATCCAGATTGCGACAAAACTGAGGGACTTCACCATATGCAGGGCAAGCATGCGTAAAGACGCAAGCCGAATTCTTTTCACAATGCTGCTTGATCCTGATGAGAAAGCGGCAAAAGAAGCATACAGTTCTCTTGAGGCAATGGGGGTCGAACTAATTCCGGAGCTAGAAACTATACTTAGAGGCAATGATCCCTATCTTGCAATCACTGCCTGTGATCTCGCGGGCGGGATGGGAACAAAAGCAAGGCCGCTCGAAAAAACGATCGCAGGAATCCTCGAAAAAAGCGAGGACTGGACTATGCGTGAAGCAGCAGCCTATGCCCTATCCGAGATCAAAGGAACAGATTCAATACCGATTCTTGAGAAGGCTCTCGACGATACAAGTCCTCAGGTACGTTTCGCCGCCGCGGTAGCGCTGCTCATTCTGGACGGTCTGAAAAAAGGGAGTCCTGCATACACAAAAGTATTGAAGATCATGGCGGACAATAAAATCGACTCCATAATCGCAAAACCGAGCTATGCCCCCATGCCGCCTCCCGTAAATTTTGAAAGGAGACTGTCTGATGTCACTGAATAAACTCTTCGTAATCATGCTGATGCTTTCCTGTTTTTTTCCTGCGTTCTCAGAAGAGAAAAGCAAACAGATAACGCTTGCCATAACAGATTGCGTAGTCAATGCCGCCGAACTCAATATCAAGCCGGAAACTCTTCCGCTTTTTCTGCTCGCAAAACTCTCACAGGAAGACTGGCTGACTATCCTTGAAAGAGAAGAACTTAATAAGATCATGAAGGAACACACGCTCAACGCCTCACAGATGAGCGATCCGTCAAAAGCAATAGAGCTTGGAAAAATCATCGGTGCGGATTATGTGCTGTCCATGAAAATATACACGCTCGGAGACAAACTCATCATAAACGGAAAAACAGTAAGGTGCAAAGACGGGAAAGTCTCAGGCATTTCGAGATCATACAGCAGCTCGATAAGAGAAGATGAAATAATGAAAGATGCTTCGGAAAAAATAGCGAAATCAATTATCGAGACACTGCAAGCTCAGTTAAAAAAATGATATTCCGGCATAGCTGACGCAATGCGACCAGTCACCGCTTAAATCACCTGAATTTGCGTAATTCACGAGAACGCCCTTCAGCTTTTCAGGAGCAAGAGCAGTAATCCCGATCATCAAAGGACAATGTCCGCATATCGTCGCCCCGGTATGATCAAGATACTTGGAGAAGCCTTCAAGATCGCATTTCAGAATGCAGTCAATCGCCCCCATGTCCAGATTGCGGATATTGTTCTTTATGTCCTTTGTGAAGGGAACGTATCTGAAATTATGTCCGTAATGGGTGAAATCCGAACTTATCACAAGCAGGGTATCCTTAGTCATCAGCTTGCGCAAAGCAGTTCCGATTTTTATTGCATCTTCAAGGCCAAGCTGACCGCAGACAAGAGGAATTATATCCTTGTTTCCGGCAAAATACTGAAGGAGTGGAAGCTCAACCTCAAGCGAATGCTCATTGTCATGAGGCTCATTGCTCACGACAGTCAAGCCCGGCAGAAGCAGGGCAAGCTCGGCAAGGGCATCAAGATCAACAGCCATATCTCCTGAAGGAGTACGGAATACATCGTAATCAGGACAGGCGATTCCACGAAAAGCTACTCTGTGCGATGGCGCAAGGATAATGATCCTGCGATAAGCGCTGAAGTCACGGACTGTCATCAGAGCAGCTATGGCAGTTCTGGCGGAATAGGCATAACCAGCATGAGGCAGAACAAGAGCCCGAACAAGCTCATCTGAAATCCCCGCTTTATCCTGAATGTCTCCAGGCAGGGATTCCACAAGATAGCTGATAGTCTGCTTCAAAGAAGCCGGATTCGCGTCATAAAACTGTCCGGCAACAGCGGGCTGTCTGATCTTTTCCATATTTACCCGTAGATTTTGCGGCAGACGGCAATAAGCGTCGCTGTCTGCTCTGGAGTTCCTATTGTTATTCTCACATATTCTCCGGTCATGCGGCCGGGAAAATAACGTACAATAATTTTTTCATCGCGCAGAAGATTCGCGCAACGTGCGCCATCCCTGTCGGGCGGAGCCGCAAAAAGAAAGTTTGCAGAGGATTTCTCCACCTTGAAGCCGAGCGAACTAAGCTCAGCTCCAAGCTTTTCTCTTGTCTCAATAATCAGCGAAACTGTCTTTCTCAGATATTCCTTGTCTCTGAAAGAGGCCAGCGCGACTTTCTGAGTCATCATGTTCACGTTGTAAGAATCCTTCATCTTCATCATATTGTAGATGAGCGGAGCCTGAGCCATTGCGTAGCCGAAGCGGGCTCCGGCAAGAGAATAACTCTTTGAGAAAGTTCTGGAGACAATCACATTCGGATACTTTTTCACGAGATTTGCTGATGTCTGTCCCGAGAAATCCGCATAGGCTTCATCGATCATCACAATACCTTTGAAGGAGGCGCAGATTTTTTCGAGCGTCTTCGAATCAAAAAGATTCGAGGTCGGCGCATTGGGATTGGGAATCACAAACAGATTGGCTTTTTCGATTTTTTCGAGCAGATTCTCAGGCAGAGAAAAATCGCTGTTCAGATCAACCTGAATGCATTCGGCGTTCTGAAGTCCCGCAAGCACGGTGTAAAGCGAATATGTCGGATAAACACAGGCGACAGGACGATCCTTGTCGCAGAAACAGCGGAACGCCATCGTAAGAATGTCGTCCGAACCGTTTCCGGCAATCACATTTTCAACGCCGAGTCCGACAGACTCGCCAAGCTCCTTGCAGAGTTCCGAGGCTACAGGATCGGGATAAAGCTTCAACAACGACGGATCAAAATCCTCTTTCAGAAGCTTGTAAACAGCCGGTGACGGAGGATAAGGATTTTCATTTGTGTTAAGCTTGATGAGCCCCTGAATTTTGGGCTGTTCGCCGGGCGTATAACCTGCCATGGCAAGAATTTCCGGCCTCAAATATTTGAGAGCCGATGAATTTTCGAGACTATTTTCAAATGTACTCATGATATATTTTCAATTCCAAAATGATGATTCAATTAATGTTGTCGGCACGGATGAGAGCGCTTCTTCCGTGAGCGTCGAGTCCTTCCATTCTGGAGAACTCGTGTATTGCCGGCAGTTCGCTTATAAGGGCATCCTTAGTGTACTGCAATGTACTCATGCGGCGGAAGAATCCGCTGACTGTTAGTCCGTGGAAATAGCGTGCGCTTCCGGCAGTCGGCAGCA
>JAKJHH010000296.1 GCA_022703965.1 Verrucomicrobiota bacterium | reverse complement strand
CCGCATGTGCCAAAGATCCCTGGCAGTTTATCATATGCCGAGACAAAGCGATGCTCTTCAAAATAGCGGAGGGACTTCCGAACGGTAAAATGCTTGCGTCGGCAGACTGCGGAATAATAGTCTGCGGCGATATACAGTCAGCGCATTCAAACGAATTATCCTTCATGTTGCAGGATTGCAGCGCGGCAATTGAAAATATACTTCTTGCGACCTCAGCACTCGGCCTTGGAGCCTGTTGGCTTGGAGTTCATCCCCGTCAGGAAAGAATAGAATATATCAAAAAGCTTTTTACAATGCCAGAGTATATAATTCCGATCTCTGTAATTGCACTGGGCTATCCTGCCGAAAACAAGGAAGCCAGGACACGCTATAAAGAGGACGCGGTCATTTTGACAAATGGTGAAATTGACATTGCATCCATCCTGAAAATGCCGGGAGCATCCCTCTGCCGGATTTCAGGAAAAAATCAGGATTTATGGGGACTATTCGGCAATCCAGTGGCAGTATTCACCTGTCAGAATGCCTCGGAAATCAATAAAACACTCTCCGAATACGAAGATTTTCTTAGAAAGAACTCCTGCTACGGAACAGGCTTCATATCCTACGAAAGCGCTGAAGCATTCGACTCTGCGATGAAGACTAAGGCATCCGGCGGCTTTCCGCTTCTTTATCTTGCTGCGTACACACAGGCGCTGGCCTTGTATCATGTGCTTCCCGAAAGTGAAGCTGAATTGAAAACCGGGCTATGGACTTGTGAAATTCCGCATCTTGAATACTTGAAACAGATAAAGACAATCCAAGACTACATTGCAGCAGGGGATATTTATCAGGCGAACTTCACATTCCGCATGCTGTCAGAGGTCAAAATGGACGCGGCGGAACTTTTTCTGCACCTTGCCAAAACTCATCCTGCACCTTATATGGGATTTATCAATACAGAGACTCTTAAACTTATATCTCTGTCGCCTGAACTGTTCTTGAGGAGAAAAGGAAATATACTCTCAAGCGAACCGATGAAAGGAACAGCTCCGAGGCACAAGAATTCCGAGGAAGATCGAGCAGAGGCAGAAAAACTGCATCACGACCTCAAAAACCGAGCCGAAAATCTGATGATAACGGATATGGTTCGCAATGATATCGGACGAATCGCAATGCCGGGGAGCGTAAAAACAAGCAGACTTTTCAAGATCAAAAGTTTTGCTTCAGTTCATCAAATGGTAAGCACAGTTGAAGGCTGTCTGCCAGACAAGTGCAGGCTGCCGGAAATTATGACAGCATGCTTTCCGCCAGCCTCAATAACAGGTGCGCCCAAAATCAGAGCAATGGAAATTATAAAAGAAACAGAAAGCTCTCCTCGCAAAGCTTATACTGGCTCCATAATGAGTTTCAGCCCAGACGGAGACTTCATTTTCAATGTTGCGATAAGAACCATCATAGAACAAAATGGAGTGCTTGAGCTTGGAGTTGGTAGCGGAATCGTAGCGGATTCACAGGCTGAATCCGAATACGAGGAATGCTTGCTGAAGAGCAGCTTTGCACAACCGGAACGGAGAATGTTCAGACTCCTGGAAAGCATGCTTGTGGAAGACGGGGAAATTCCGCATCTTGATCTGCATTTGAAAAGACTCATGAAAAGCGCTGAAATTTTCGAGCGCAAACTGAATACTGCCACTCTTAAGCCAAACTTAAAACAATTGGCAGAACAATCAGGTAAAAACGGCAGATATAAACTGAGACTGACAATTGCGCCGAATGGAGACATTGAAACGGAATTGATGGCTCTAAAAGCACATGGATGGGGTAAGGAAATATTAAAATGCATACTCTCTTCGCATAGAATCAACCATGAATCTGAAATGCAGTTTCTCCGCAATAAAACGACAGAAAGAAAACTCTATGACAAGGAGTTCCATGCTGCCCTAGCCTCAGGTTTCGACGAGGTGATTTTTATAAATAAAAGTGGTGAGCTTACAGAAGGAGCCATCAGCAATCTATTCATTCTTCATAATGGCAGATGGAAAACCCCTGCCCTGACTTGCGGCCTGCTCCCGGGCATCTGGAGGAGTGCAATGCTGAAGGAACTTGACGCAGAAGAGTGCAGCATCACACTCAATGATCTGGCAGAGGCAGAAAAGATGACTATAGGCAATTCCATACGTGGAAGCGGCGCTGTCTACTCTTTATCTATTCCTGACGGACGAGTTCTGAACTTCAAATAACGTTATCAATCTTCCTGCATCCAAATCTTCAAGCAAAAAAAGCCGCCGTTTCCTTGAAGGAGAACGGCGGCGATATTTCAATCAATGATTATCTGATCGGTTTTAATCAGATATTGATCTTGGCGCCGAGTTTTTCTTTCTCAGCCTTGATAGCTTCCATGACCTTGTCCTGAACCTGTTTGCCCTTGAGAGACTTGACGATGAAATCCTTGACTTCATCAAGCTTCATGTAGCCGGCTTTCTTCTTTTCAGTGACTTTGATGATGTGATAGCCGAACTGAGTTTTTACAATTCCGCTTGTCTGTCCGGCTTCGAGAGCGAATGCCGCATCTTCAAATTCCTTGACCATCTGACCGTCTTTTGAGAATTCGCCGAGGTTACCCTTGGCGGATTTTCCGCTGGGGCAATCGCTGAATTCTTCAGCAAGCTTGCCGAAATCTTCGCCCTGCTTCAGCTTGGCAAGAATTTCTTCTGCTTTCTTCTTGGCGGCTTCGTCAGCAGACTTTTCAGCAGCAGCCTTGAGCTTTTCGTCCTTCTTGTCGGCTTCAGAAGGTTCTTTAGGAGTAATCAGGATGTGAGCAGCAGTAACAGTTTCCTGCACCTTGAATGTTTCCTGATTTTCTCTGTAGTACTTTTCGATCTCAGCATCGGGAACAGTGATCTTGTTTGCAACGTTTTCTTCAATCCATCTGTTGATGGCGATGCCTTCCTGAGCATTCTTGTCGGAAGCAACCTTTTCCTTATAGGAATCGATTGTCATGTTCTGAGCCTGAAGCTGCTGTTTGAAGGCTTCGAGCTGTTCAGGAGTTACGGTTTTGAGCATCTTATCGAATTCGGCTTTTACTGCATCAGCATCAGCCTTGATTCCGGCCTTCTCTGCGATTGCGAGAAGAACATTCTTATCAACCCATCCTTCGACCATACGTTTTGTCATACCTTTCAACTGTTCTGCCGGAATGTCAGGCATCTGATCAATCGGGAAAGACTTCTTGAGTTCAGCAAGGAAATCTTCTTTTGTGAGCTTTTTTGAACCAACTTCAGCGAGAACAGACGGGAGGAACTCCCAGGGATTCTGCTGCTTCAGATCAACTGCGGGAGCATTCGGCTGTTTATTATCGAGACCGGCATTCGGCTGTTTATTATCAAGAGCAGGTGCATTGGCCTGCTTCTTTTCAGTTGCGGGCGCATCTTTAGCCTGCTTGTTATCAAGAGCGGGTGCATCTTTGGCCTGTTTATTATCAAGAGCAGGAGCATTGGCCTGCTTGTTTTCTGCTGCAGGAGCATTCGGCTGCTTGACGTCTTCGGCGGCACTCAGAGCAACGCTGAATGCAATTGCGGGAATGATTGCGGCATTTCTGACGGACTTCTTGGTAATTCTCATTTTGCTATCCTTATATTATTTTGAGTCGTTTACTTCTGAAAACACAAGAGCTGGATCAGTGAGTTTCGGGCTTTCAACAATCTTTTTATATATCGGAGAAGGCCTTTCGACGGCACACTCGGCGATAACGGTTGAAGCAATCGGACTATTTTCCGAACTAAGCGTATAAGCATCCGAAGCTACACTGAAAAAAGCGCGATCTTTTTCAAAATCGGCCATATTGGAGGCGGCTTTCAGTTTAGAATCGGCAAAACTCTTCAGCTGTTTAATGTCTGGAAAACTTGGAACAAGAGCTTCAAGCTTTACTGCACTATCCTTTAAAGACACTGAATCTCTGGGATTGTTGCATGCCTCAATTAAAAGTCCCAGCATTTTTGTATTGTCGATCTGCTTTGCGGCATCCACAAT
>JAKJHH010000295.1:3650-4025 GCA_022703965.1 Verrucomicrobiota bacterium | reverse complement strand
TTTCTCCAGAGTTTCTTTCTGGAACGTGACCAGTAGGTGGCGTTTCCTGTTTTGAGGGTTTCATTCCAGGCTTCTTCATTGATGTATGCGAGCATGAGTACATCGCCTGTCTGATAGTCCTGAGCTATTGCGGGAATCAATCCCTCGGTCTTCTCGAAATCCAGTTTGAACATCGCTTTTCTCCATATCGTTATATGCTTTGTTTAATATAGAGCCTTTTTCTCTCTCTGTCATTCGCGTCAGGACTCATTTTTCATCTTTGTTTGATTTTATAGCTGTCAGGCTGTATTATATGTATATATAAATGAAAGATTTCTATGCATTTCAGGGGATTTGCACTATTTTCCGCCATTACGGCTGTTTTGATTTTTTTCA
>JAKJHH010000295.1:0-3616 GCA_022703965.1 Verrucomicrobiota bacterium | reverse complement strand
CCGCCGTTATCAGAGCGAGGACTTCTGGGATCACATAATGTCCAAGAAGGACGCTCAGTTCACGGACGAGGAAGGACTCAACTATTTTCTCAGTGAGATGGATGCCAAGATTGAGTCTCTTGAGTCTCAGATGGATGAATCCGAGCTTTCCTTCAACGAACTTTACTTTCTTATGCTTTCCAGCATGGGCTATCCCTATGAACTGGCTATTGTTTTTTCTGAAGCGACCAATCTGACAAAGTCATTCAAGAAGACCATACACGACGCGAAACGTTATGATGAGATGATTGAGTCTATAAATCATATTCTTGACTCAATGATGGCTTCCACCCAGATTATCGCAGGAAAAGTTGTATCCGAAAAAACCAAAGGCTATGCCTCAAAAATATCCGAACGGCTTTCTGTTATAAAAAGCCGGATAAATGCTAATCGTGAGCGTTTGCGCAAGGATATCGAAGATGCCGAAAAGCTGCATGTCGCAATGGTGCAGACTCTTGATGATATCCATACCCGCGTCGCAAAAAGAATTCACGATCTTGTGTTCAGTCCCAGAGAGTCTTTTGTAACCCACAATGCAATTAAAATGCTTCCTTTTCAGACCTTGGAATGGTGTAATAATCTTAGCGATATCCTGTTGCAGAAAATACCGGATACGATAGGAGAGTGGAGCAAACTCGCTTTTATGATACTGCTGATACTTATTCCGGGATTCATATTCTCGCGTCGAATTTTGAAGCGTTTTAATCTCAAGGAAGTCAATCCTCATGCATATAAAGCCTTCCAGAGGGCTGTCTGGCTGATTGCTCCAGGAGTCGCTCTGACAATCAGTTCGATCGCACTGACATTTCCAGAGACCATTATCATATACCGCATAGGACTTGTTTTTCTCGCACGCGGTTTCCTTGCGTTTACATGGGGGGCAAAAAGTGTGCTATCCGGTGTCGAAGGTAAAAATCCATTGGCATTGCTCTGTGCTCTTTACATTGCCGGAACTTTCTATCAGGTTCTTGATTTTCCTTATGCCTTGCTTGCTATTATGTGGCCGATATCAATGCTCGCCATGTCCATAGGATATCTTTTCATCATGAGGCAGCCTTGTCCTAAGGTAGAGAGAATAATGAAATGGATTATTCTTGTTTCCGGCTTTGCGCTTTGCGCCTTCTCTTTGTCCGGTTATGTCCATCTTTCAATTTTTGCGCTGAATGCGCTTTTTGTAGGGTGTATTCTTTTCCAGTTCGGGACGATTGCCAATTCTCTTTGCCGCAGGTATGCGAGCCTTGACCGCGGTCTGCATTCGACTATCGCCGGAATTCTTCTGAACGGCATCGGACTTCCCATAATATGGCTTATGATTGTAGGCGCCTTTACGCTCTGGATAAGAATGCAGTACAACGAGCTGGATATTTTCGAGAGCTTCTTTGTTGTAAACTGGAATATTGGTTCCGTTGCCATCAGTGCTCACGTTATTATCGCGATTGTCTTCATGTTCTTTGTCTGTCGCGGAATATATAATGTTATTAAGGCATCCATCAACAGTCTTGCGGATGAAAGCGGCAAAGGTTTCATTTCTTCACTGAGTTCTCTTATGTTCTATGTGATTTGGGGCTCTTATCTGATGATTGTTCTCTGGCTGCTCGGCATACGACTGGCTAACTTTGCATTCATCCTTGGCGGTATAAGCTTGGGTATCGGATTCGGACTTCAGAACATCATTAACAACTTTATCAGCGGTCTTATTGTTATTTTCGGACGTAACGTCAGCTGCGGTGATATTATCCAGATTGGCGATACTCTTGCAAAGGTACGTAAGATCAACATCCGTACAACAGAAGCCGAAACTATGGATAAGGCCATTGTTTCTGTTCCTAATGCTGATCTTCTTACAGGACGAGTTATCAACTGGACGATGAATAATTCTCATGTCAGAAAAGAGATCCCGGTGGAGATTTCGATTTCTGCCAACGCCAAACTTTTCGAACAGCTTATTATGGATTGTCTTGAAACCAGACATCCACATATTTTAAAATATCCCGCTCCTGCTCTGCTTCTTAACGACTTCAGTGCCACGACGCAGACATTTCTGCTCAGAATTTTCATTGATGACATTGAATATCAGAGCGAAATTCTCTCCGAACTCAGAAAAGATATCATGCGGATACTTGACGAGAACAAGATGAAGCCAGGCTGATTCATTTAGTGGAGCAGCATGCAATCACCGTAGCTGAAAAATCTGAATTTCTCCTCTACTGCCAGTTTATAGGCTGCAAGCACTTTTTCTCTTTCCGCAAAACAGCAGACAAGCATTATCAGAGTGCTTTCAGGAAGATGAAAATTCGTTAGGAGCATGTCCACTGTTTTCGGCTTTGCCGGCGGGTACATGAAGATTTCCGTTGAGCCGCTTCCCGCCCGAACGCTTCCATCTTCATTTGCGCAGCTTTCTATCGTGCGGACAGCTGTTGTTCCTACTGCTATGACTCGTCCGCCGTTTCTTTTGGTTCGGTTTATGAGTTCCGCTGTGCGTTCCGGCATTATGTAGAATTCGGAATGCATTTTGTGCTCTTCAAGATTCTCGACTGAGACCGGCTTGAATGTTCCCGCTCCGACGTGAAGCGTTAGTTCGCCAGTTTCAATTCCTTTGGCTTTTATTGAGTTCAGAACTTCCTGAGTAAAGTGCAAGCCTGCTGTAGGAGCCGCAACCGCTCCGGGCGCACTTGCGAAAACTGTCTGATAACGGGTTTTATCTTCATTTATATCTTCACGTCTGATGTAAGGTGGCAGGGGAACGTGTCCGTATTTTTCCTGAAGCATATCAAAGTCAGGAGAGCTGAAGCGAAGTCTGACGCTGCCGTCGTCCTCTTTTGAAAGCAAAGTAAAGCTATCCTCATGAAAATCCTTGTCTTCCGGATTTCTCACGAGATGGATGACAGAATTTTCCTTGACTCTCTTGGCTGGCTTGAGAAAGGCTTTCCACTCCTGAAATGAGCCGCCGATAGGATTTAGGAGCAGTATTTCGATCAATGCTCCAGTTGAGCCTGCTTCCGCATTCTTCCGTCCGTATATTCTTGCATTGAGAACTTTTGTGTTGTTCAGGATCAGGCAGTCGCCCTGCTTAAGGTAGGAAGGAAAGTCCGAGAATTTTTTGAGTTCACATTCTCCTGTGCTTCGTTGGAGCGCAAGCATACGGGAGTCCCCTCGTTTTTCCGGGGGACTCTGAGCTATAAGTTCTTCGGGCAGATCGAAATGGAAATCACTTGTGCGCATCTGCGTACATCTGCTCGTATTCCTGTGCTGTTCGATTCCATGAGTAATCTGCCGACATCGCGTTATGCTGCATGCGGCGGAAATCTCTCTTTTTGTCTCTGTACGTCGAAGCCGCCCAGCGTATGGTCGAGTTCAGGGCATAAGGATAAAGATCATGGAAGAGGAAGCCTGTCGAGATATCGAGAGTTTCGGGCGAGTAGTTTCTGACTGTGTCTACAAGACCTCCGGTTGCTCTGACTATCGGGAGTGTTCCGTATCTCAGGCTGTACATCTGGTTCAGTCCGCAAGGCTCGTAGCGCGATGGCATCACAAAGAAGTCCGCGCCTGATTCAAGCATGTGCGAGAGTCTGTCTGA
>JAKJHH010000294.1 GCA_022703965.1 Verrucomicrobiota bacterium | reverse complement strand
TATTCGATTTCTTCAAGCACCATTTCGGCGCAGATTTTTAATTTACACCACTTATTCCGGCTGTCAAATCAGATTCTAATCTTTTTCGAACTTTTCTATTTTTACCGGACTTCCGCATATCTCAGCGAATCGTGGCTTAAAGAACACCTTGCTGACGGACTATTTCACCATCAACTGACAGAAGCAGGTTTTGACTGGCTCCATCAAGCGATTTTCTAACCTCAGTTGAACATCGCACTGACAAATCATATTGTCGAGGTCGATTAAAATACAGGAGTCTTTACAATATGCAAATCGGCTTTTGAATTTTTTTAAAGTTTTTTGAAGCCTCTAAAAGTGCGGACAAGTCTAGACAGCCTCAAACACGGGATTAGCAGATATAATAACAGAGCCCCACCTGCCCCAAATATGTCAAGATCCCCCACAAGCTCTCTCTCTATATATGTATACATAGCTCCGAATCTCATCATAATATATCCTTATATAATATATAGACTCTCTCCTACAGACAGTCTGGACGGCATAAGCCTTTGTGAAGATCCATATGAACAGAAAAGCACTATAAGGAAAAGCGATTCATTACATTCAGATACGAAAATCAGGGAATTTTCAAGAAATACTATTGACTGCACACGTGAGCAGATATATAATCATAATAAAGCCGCTGCACACGTGAGCACTAGAGGATAATATGAAAAAAACATGCACCATTAAAGAAATAGCCGCGGAACTGGGAATAGCCCACAGCACAGTATCAAGAGTGCTGAATAATGCGCCGTCCGCCAAAATAGTCTCTGAATCTATGAGATTGAAAATCATGGAAACATCTTCAAGGATGGGTTACGCCCCTAATATTAACGCACGTCGCCTTGTGCAATCCAGAAGCGGAACTATAGGCATTGTGATTCCCGACAGCGACATGTCTACAAGCGGAATCGCTCTTTCGGACATCTCTCTTGCCCGGGCAATGGGAGGCATGGAAAGCGTTTTCAAAGATCAAGGATACAGGATGCTTCTGATTTTCTGCGATGAAAAATTCAAAGAGAAGAATGAATGCGTGTCGCTGATACGCGAGAAACTGGTTGACGGGCTGATTGTCTGGGGGGCTCGCAGCGAAGACAATTTCTGGAACAATGCGGCAGGCTATAATATTGTCATGATAAGCAGCCGGAACAGACCGGATTCCAATCTGGACTACGTCGGACACGACAATTTCATGGCGACTTACACACTGACAAAGAGGATGATAGAGTCTGGACGCCGCAAAATCGCGTATATGGATTCTTTCAAAGGGATTTCGATATCTGAAGAACGTTTTGCGGGATATCGTCAAGCTCTTGCCGATTCGGCTTTAGCGTTTGATGAAAAACTTTGTTTCATCCACAGCGGACAGACATCTTGTCTTAATGGACTCATGGAACTGCATGAAAATAATCCCGACGCTTTTGATGCAGTCCAATGCATCAATGACGCAATGGCATTAAACTGCGGGGTAATGCTTCAGAAAAAAGGACTTCGCATCCCTGAAGAAGTCATGCTTGCCGGCGGCGACAGAATAGTGGATGCATATTCCCATCTTTCGCAGTGGAACTTTCCAATTTTGAGTTTTCGTCCAGACTGCCACTCAATGGGACGCCATGCCGCCGAAAGAGTGCTTTCCGAGCGCAATGAAAATGATAAAATTGAAATAATGCTGCCGGTTTCATTCACAGACTGAACTATTGTTTTAACATTCAGGAGATATATACCATGCTGCGCAAAATTACGGCATTTTCTCTGCTGCTTCTTGTTTCTTTCAGCTTGAACGCGTCCGAGGAATCCAAGTCGTCAAAAATAGAAAAGGCATCAATTGAGGTAAAAGACGGGACTGCACGCATGCTTGTAAACGGCAATCCTCTTGCTCCGGACATGCTTTTTGTAAATCTGCACGACAGACCGAATCCGGTAAACACCGCATTGATGTCTCTGGAGATTGCAGATGCGGCGAAACGGGGAGTCAATATAATTACCTTTACTATAGGATTTCCATGGTCTCGCGAGGGAGAAAAAGTCGACTACTCAAGTGAGGTTGACCGCTGGATCGATCTTGTTCTGGCTGTCAATCCTGATGCCATGCTGATTCCGAGGATTCAGACAACATATGTGCCTTTCTGGTGGCAGAAGGCGAATCCTGACGAGATGGGGCTTCTCAGTAACGGACAAAGCTCGAAACACGCAAGCATACATTCCCGCAAGTGGCGCAGCGACGTATCCAAAGGATTGAAGGATCTTGTTGCTCACATTGAGCGTAAGTATGGATCTCATGTGCTCGGCTATCATCCTTCAGGGCAGAATACAGGAGAATGGTTTTCAGAAAGCCTCCACGGCGGAGTTCTCAGTTCTCTGGAACCGGGGGCAGTCACGGCATTCCGGGACTTTCTCAGTGAAAAATATAAGAGTGATGAGGCTCTGTCCAAGGCCTGGGGCGTAGAAAATTTGCTGATAAACGAAGCAAATCCTCCGTCAAAGGAAGAGCGTCTCAAAAAAGCTCCTGGCTCTCTGCGCGCCTTTCCTTCGGAGCGTAATGTGGCAGATTTTCTTGAGTTCAGGAATATGGAAATGGCGGATTCGCTTCTGACAACAACATCCGCGATCAAGGAGTCAGCTCCGAATAAGCTTGTGCTTGTCTTTTACGGTTATCACATGGAACTGAATTGCGGCTCGGGACTTCAGGAAAGCGGACATCTCGGGCTTGGAAAAGTGATGAACTCGAAGTCAGTAGATATTCTCTGTTCTCCAGTCACATATTTCGAGCGTTACGGAGGAGGAAGCGGCTCCTTCATGAGTCCTCTTGATTCTGCTCCGCTGCATGGTAAAATGAGGCTGATGGAAGACGACCTGCGCACTCACCTTTCACCTGATGACTCCTATGAAGTCAAAGCTAACCGTCATCGCAAGGCTAGAGACATGGCTGAAACAGAAGGGATTCTAGCACGAAATATGGGACGCTATATCGCTCACGGCACAGGAGTCTGGTGGATGGATCTCTGGGGCGAAGGCTGGTATCGCGGTGACGAGTTATGGACGTTTCTCGGCAAGCTTCGTGACGCCCATCTTGATTCAATGTCCAAAACAAGAACAAAACCTGAAATAGCAGTCTTTCTGGACGAACGAAGCCATTACATTCTCAACGCTTTTCCTGAAGCCCAGAGAACGCTCCTCTACAAGTTCAGAGACGACATAGCAAGATGTGGTGCGCCGGTCGCATTCTACCTGCTGGACGACCTTCTTGACGGACGAGTCGCCCCCGCAAAACTGAATCTCCTGCCAGATTCCTACTCAATGGATCAGGAGCGTCTTGAGAAGTTCACAAAGGTATCCTCGAAGTCTTCCAGCTCATTCATCTTCTTCTGGGCTCCCGGAGTGGAGAAAAACGGACTCGTGGATTATCAAAACATTGCATCCTTCTGCGGAATCAAAGTCAATGCTCTGGAAAGCGGAAAAGGCGGAGGGAAAATCATATTCTCAGACGCTTCTCAGAATCCTTATGACGCAGGACACGGGAGCCTCGGCCCATCATTCGCAGTTGAGGATAAAAACGCAGTAGCTCTGGCAAGTTACACAGATAATTCAGGTATCGCGCTGGCCTCGCTTAAAAACGGAAACGCACGCTTTATATATTCCGGTATAATGAAATTGCCGCCGGATTTCCTGCGCAAAATTGCCGAGGACTCGGGAGTACATATATATAACCGTCAGAATGACGTCATAAGCGCAGGACACGGCTATATAAGTCTACATGCCACGGAAGACGGCGAAAGGAAGATTTTCCTGCCTGTCAGACGGGCTTTGAAAAATGTGCTGAACGATACCGTATATCCGGCAGCTAAGGAATTTTCCTTCCACATGAAGAAAGGCGATACAATCCTTCTTAAGGAACTCAATGAGGAGAACGGAAAATGAAAAGATTCCGCTTCATCTATGTACCTTTCAAGCCCGGACAGCGATTTTCTCCGGATTTTTCCGGGTTCCGGAATATCTGAACTAT
>JAKJHH010000293.1 GCA_022703965.1 Verrucomicrobiota bacterium | reverse complement strand
CACTCACTGTCTGGTGGAATCAAATCCGGATAGCTCTGCATTTTCTTCAGGATCACAGATTCTTCATCAGGCAGATCGATGAACTTGGGTAACTCCTTCATGTAGGTATTGATGCGCATTTCATCCTTGCGCATCTCGCGTTCCCAGTCGAATTCATCTCTGTTCTGTCTGAAAAGATTCTTGCCCATTAAAATATACTCAGTTCTTTTTAGTCGTTTTAGTCTTTTTAGCGACGGACTTCTTGGGACCTGTCGCCTTCTTAGTTGCTGTTTTCTTGACAGTCTCCGGATTTTCCCAGAGATCTTCAAGTCTGTAGTTGTCTCTCATTTCAGGTGTCAGAACATGGACAACGACGGCAAAGTAATCAATGACGATCCACTTGCTGGCTGCAGTTCCTTCAGTGGCTCTCGGTCTTATGCCCTTATTATTGCGAAGTTCTCTTTCGATTTTTTCCGCAATTGCCCTGATGTGCGGTTCGGAATTACCTGTGCATATAACGAAATAATCCGAGAGCGCGCCTTCGGCAGAAACCTTTATCTTTTTGATGTCAACAGCCTTGCGATCGTCGGCTGTTGCTACGCAGATGTCGGCAAGTTCTTCCGGAGTCAATCCCTTTATGAGAGTTTCCTTCTTGACAGGAGCGACAGTTGTTTCCTTTTTTGCTTCTGCCTCAGGAGCGGCTTGTTTCTTCACTGCTTTTTTCGCAGGAGCAGCCTTCTTTGCAGTTGTGACACTTTTGGCCTTACTTGCTTTTTTAGCCGGGGCTTTTTTGGCTGTTACAGCCTTTTTTACTGTCGCCTTTTTTACTGCCATTTTCGATGACTCCATTATTTTTTGTACAAATTATTTTCCATAATATACTTTTCTACGGACGGGCATACAAGCCGGGATAAGTTTCTTCCGGAAGAAACTGCGTATCTCACTTCCGTCGAAGAGAAATCGAATTGCGGAGTTTGAATGAGCGAATGAATCAGTTTTTCTGCGATTTCTTCATTCCAGAAACTTTTTAATAGACTCAAATCGCAGGCAAAGGCAGTTCGTGGATATGCAAGAATTTCAAATTCTCTTGCCAGTTCATCTGCCTTGTACCATGTGTGCAGATTCAGCAGGCTGTCTGCTCCTATCAGAAGAATAAACTTGTCGGTCGGATTTTCTTCCGCCAGCTGTCTCATTGTATCTATTGTATAGGACGGCCCCTTGCGTTCAGCCTCAAGTGTTGATATTTGAAAGCATGGGAGTCCGGCACAGGCGAGCCGTAGCATCGCAAGCCTCCTTTCAAAAGGACTTTTCTGGTTATCCTGCTTGTGCGGCGGAATATAAGCAGGAACAAAGAGAACTCTGTCTGCGTAGGAGCCTGAAATAATGCGTTCTGCTATGGCTATGTGTCCATTGTGCGGAGGGTCAAATGTCCCGCCGAATACCGCAATTCTCATTAAAAGTCCTTTGAATATTGATATCATGTCTACCGAATATTATAATACTAGACGCTCAAAAGCTCATAGGCAAGCAGGAATATGAAAATAGAAGTCGCATCATCAGTTAAAAATGTTTTATATCTGAAAGGTCTGAGGATTGTTGACCGTCTTCAGAAGGCAGGTTTTTTTTCCTGTTTTGCCGGCGGTTTTGTGCGTGACATGCTCATGGGGAAGACTCCTCATGACATCGATATTGCGACACAGGCTAAACCTGAAGAAATCCTAGAACTCTTTCCGCATACTCATCAGGTCGGAGCCTCGTTCGGAGTTATCTGTGTAATAGATGACGGAGATCAATTTGAACTTGCAACCTTCAGAGAAGAGCGTGAATACAGCGATGGACGCCATCCTGACAGAATAACTTACACAAATGATCCACTGCTTGATTCAATGCGCAGAGATTTTACGATTAATGCTATGTTTTTCGATCCGCTGACGGAAGACATTTACGATTATCATGATGGTTGCAACGACTTGAGATATGGCCGTCTCCGTTGTGTCGGTGAAGCAAAAGTTCGTTTTGCTGAAGATTATCTCAGGATCATGCGTGCGGTCAGGTTTGCCGTCAGATTTAATCTGGAGATTGATAAGGATATATCTGCTAGTATTCCTGAACTTGCTCCATGCCTTGAGCTACTCTCTAAAGAACGAATACGGGATGAGCTGAATAAGATTCTTTGCGGCCTTCGTCCTTCAAGAGCATTCAGGATGATGAAAGAACTTAAAATACTTGATGTCATACTTCCTGACATCGCAGCGATGAGCGGTCTGGAACAACCGGTTCTTTACCATCCAGAAGGAGATGTTTTCGAGCATACAATGCTGATGCTTGATCATATGTCATTTCCTTCCCCAAGGCTTGCTTGGGCGATTCTTCTTCATGATGTCGGAAAACTTAAAACGCAGACTTTCGGAGAAGATGGGATTCCCCATTTCTATGGACATGAAACAAGTGGAAAAGATATCTCAAGACACATAATGACAGAATATAAAATGTCTTCTGATGACATCAATATTGTCAGTGCAGCGGTAAAAAATCACATGCGCTTTGCGCATATCGACAAGATGAAGAAGGCAAAATGGATGAGGATAATGTCTGAAGAAAACTTTCCACTGGAACTGGAATTGCATCGTATTGACTGCATATCCAGCAACGGACTTCTGGATAACTATTTACTCTGTCTGGACAGAATTCAGGCTCTGAGCGGCGCACTGAAACTGCCGCCGCCTCTTTTGATTGGCCGTGATTTGCTTGAACAAGGCATGAAATCGGGACCTTATATGGGACAGGTTTTAAAACAGATTCAAGATCTTCAGCTTGAAGGAACGTTAAAGTCAAAAGAAGAAGCTCTTTTGTTTGTAAAAGAGCTTCAGCACTCAAAATCTTAAACTGTTTTCACTCCGATTCTGCCGGGAGCCAGCCATTCGCTGTGTCCTGCTGCACTAAGAATTTCAAAACGGAACTTTCTGCATTTGACTGGATGAACCAAAGCGATTCTCTGTCTGATTCTATTTGCGGCTATATTTGAAAATTCACCGCCAATCAAAGCTTGCTGCTCATCTTCAATATAAATATTGAATCTGGCTGGAATAGATAAATCATGACCTCCTGTTGGAGTGAAGGTAAATGATTCCACTACAAGGATTTCTCCCATGTCATAATTTTGGATAAGGGGAATTTGAGGAATTTGAACGGAGGCATTGTCTGGCAGTAACCAGCGTTCCTGACTATAATCGAATTCTGACTGAACAGTGGAGCTTGAAGATGTTTCCGAAAATGCCTTGGCTTTTATAATTCCCCCCATTTTGAAAGGAAAGGGGACACTGTAAATCTCTGAGTGACGATCAGGAATACTTCCATCGATTGTATAACGAAGCGTTAGGGTGGAATCGTTATGACTGAGGCTTACAAAAGCATCGTTTGAGCGATGAATTTCCGGTGCGGAAATGTATTCAAGCTCGTCCGTGTACCATGCAGAGAAGTCTTTGAGTTTTACATATCCTTCACTTTCAATGACCCTTAATTCCAGATAAGAGGCTGCAATCGGATTGATCTTGATAAATCTGGCAGCCCCGATAGATTGACCGGAATACAGGATTTTTTCGTAGTCTGCATTGTGAAGTATCAAATCGAATTTCCGCACATTCTGACCGTAAATGATATCCTCTTTTATTGAAATTAGATTGATTTTACCGGAAAGACTCAGCTTGAAATCAGATTCCTTTTCTGAGATTTTCATTGTAAAGATTCTGTCCATCTTCTTTTTCCATTCAAGAAGAATCAGGCGGTCATTTTCGTGAATAATCCCACGTCGATCCGGTGCTATGCCGAGATTGAGAGCGCCGCCACGTCCGACGGATTTCATATAAATATCAAGCAGTTGTTCCGGGCTTTTGACGGCATTGTCTTCTGCAGGATGATAAAACCATCCGGGTCTGAGCGGAACATCGCATTCAGCAGGCATCCAGCATTTTCCGCCGGGATGTCCGCAGCCTGATTCAGTTGTTATTGCATTGCCTGGCGCGGCCTCGGCATCTCCGAAGCGCGGGCGGGGGGTA
>JAKJHH010000292.1 GCA_022703965.1 Verrucomicrobiota bacterium | reverse complement strand
GCTTGAGGTCTCTGTAAAGTCCGGGGCTTCTGCGGTCTTCTCCGGGGATGCTCTTGGTAATGCCGTGAACTTCGGACTCAAACAGGAAAAGACCTCGCTGAATAATTTTAGCTTGACTCAGGAAGGCATCAAGCTGTTTGGAAAGCTTTCGATGCGCGACTGCTTTTTCAGGTACAAGGTTCCGGTCTCCGTATTCAGCGGTTCCGAACTGACAAGTCTTGTCTCACCTGCTTTTGCTGTTGAGAAAAAACTTGGAGATGGCAGGCTGATATTCATAGGCATTGATGATGCATTCCTTGGTACACAGCTCGAAAACGCAGCCAAAATCAGTCCTGCAAGCTCAAATTACTGGTCGGAGACAATGGTTTATGAGCGAGTAGTTGCAGTCCATGCGGCTCTTCTTGGAAAACTTGGAGCTCCATCGGAAAACCTGCTCTCTTCTTTTGAGAAACCAGCAAAAACGCTTTGGAGTATGGATATTGCCGGAGAATGGGATTTCCGTACGGATCCAGCAGACAAGGGACTTGCGGCTAACTGGGCTGCTTCGGCTTCCTTCTCAAAACTGGAAGGCTGGCGCAAACTCAAGGTGCCCGGTATGTGGGAGAATCAGGGCGTTACGGAAGCGAATCCTAATTTAGACGCCTCCAAGCCTCAAAGCGGTTATGACGGCTTTGTCTGGTACAGAAAAACCTTCAAGATTCCCGATTCCATGAAGGGAAAGAAGCTGATATTGAAAGCCGCTTCGTTCGATGACTATGACTGGGTCTATGTAAACGGCATGGAGATCGGCAGAACGGGCGAGGAAACCGAGGGCTACTGGAGCGCTCCTAGAAATTATCCGATCCCGGAAAAACTCTCGGCAGACGGAACACTGAATATTGCCATGAGAATCTTTGATGCGCGCGGCAAAGGTGGCGTTAACGGACCTATCCTTATCCAGGAGTATGATGATGCTCGTGGAAAAGACATGCTCTATCCATACAGCTCAAGAAATCCCGGCGGATATAATACAGAGACATTAAATCGCTGGTAAGGGTACAGAGATAATCAGGCGGGCTTTTGCCTGCCTGATTAATTCAATAGAAGAAGTCGCTCATGTCGATTTTTTCGTTTCCCAGTCGCTGAGCGTTCCAAGCCTTGATCGCATGCTCTTCAGAAGGGAAGAACTGTTTTGACTCCGGACGGAACTGACAGTCCTGATTGCTGCATCTTACTTTGCAGCCGTCATGGTTCGTTTCGCAGAAAATTTCAGCCGGCTCTCCGCAGAAAGGACAGAGTTCAAGAAGCGGATTTCTTCCCTCAAGTATTTTCTGTCTTTTCACGTTCATAGCCCATTCCTGTTTTCACGTATATTATCATCCATAAAGTCTTTTGCAAGCTTGGATACAGATAATAAAACAAGGATAGAGCTAATTTCAAAAGTACTTTTCCGACAGATTTTTAATGAATTTTTACGAGGATTTTTCTGTTTTTTGCGAGTTCTGTCGTAGCGGCGCTACCTCAAACGAGCAAAGGGCGGCAAAATACCGGAAAAAACATTAAAAGTCCGAAATGCTTTTGAATTTAGCTCAATAAACTGCTTTTGTATTTGCCTGACTCCGAGTTTGACTTATAGTACATCCGAACTGGAATTGTAAGGGGTCTTTCTATGTCGAGTCATATTTTTCGTCTTTCTTTTGTTCTGGCTTTGGCAGGGCTAATCTCATTTGCTGTCTCATGCAGCAGTATTCAGTGGAGCAGTTTTAAGGCTGCCGGAAATCCTGATGATCCGCCGCTCAGCTGGGCGGATGAGGATACAATTGTCGGTGTCGGGCCTGAGCTGGCATATATCATTTTCGCCGATCTCGGTCATCCTGTCAATATCCCTAAACGCGGCAACTGGGAGGAAGTTCAGACTGCGGCTGAAGAAGGCGACGTTGATTTAATCGTCGCGATGTTTAAAAATGATTATAGAGCCTCGAAACTCGTTTTTACTGACGCATATATCACCGTCCCAGTCGTGCTCTATGTCAGAAAAGACAAGGAGTTTGCATTTAACACCTGGAAAGATCTTATCGGCAAAAAAGGAGCAATGAATACAGGCGACAGTTTCGGACAGGATTTTGATCATTTCCGTGCGGATAACCTGACTGTCTCTCAGGCTCCTCTCAAGAAATGTTTCAGACAGCTCCGCGACGGCGAACTGGATTATGTTATAGTTAACAAATATGGTGGCGCACTCTATGCCGAGCTTGTCGGTGCAGAGGACAGCTTGACTGTTTTGCAGGTGCCTGTCACCGTCATGGAATATCGCATGGCGTTTTCCAAAAAGTCCAGCTATCTTAACTTGCTGCCTGAGGTGAACAGGAAAATTAAAAAGCTTGTTGATGATGGTTCCGTGGATAAAATGTGCTCGAAGTACATTCTCAAATACCGTCTGAATACCATTGCCCGCAAAGATATAGACGGCGGAGACGACCTGTAAGTCTCTCTTTTAAGAATCTAAGCTCTTATAAGAGACGGACAACATGTTTTTAGAGTATATTTCAAGAATGGAAAACTGGTGTGGACTTTCACAAAATGCCGGTACGCAGAGAAAAGCACTTTTACGGTGATTGAATCTTTTGAATCCTGCATGAAAATGTCCGCTGATATTGAGTCTGATTCCGGTATTGTCCAGCACTTGAATAATTTTTTCAATATTTGTGTAATTATAGGCGCACTTTTTTCTTTCCGGCGGGAAAATCGGGACATGTTGTATTGTAATAACTGATCCTTTGAAATCTGTTGCCGCTTTTTCCATTCTTTTCAGATCTTTTTCCGAGCGTGTGGCATTGTAACCAGGCGCTTCAGCATCAATAAAACTCAGTATCCGGACTCCTTTGATGTCGGTAGCAAGTTTCTGTCTTGGGAATACGGTGTAAAATCTTTCAGGCTGCGGATCGTGATTTCCTGGAATTGCGATGTATGGAGTTTTTAGCGTGTCAAGAATTGTCTTCAGTTTTAGCATGAGCTGAATTGCATCGCTGGAATCAGGAGAATCAAGCAGGTCGCCCAGAAGCAGGGTAATATCAGGTTTGATATATCTGTTCAGTCTTTTTATTGTCTTTTCAAGCAATTGATCTGCTATTTCTCCTCTGCGGGACGGAATTCTCTGGTTCGCGTTTTTTGAATAATGCAGGTCAGATATCAATGCGATTTTCAGTTTGTCTGAGTTCATTGTCGTCGCCTTTTGTCTTCCTTGATTCAACTCTACATTGTTCTTGATGTCTTTCAAGCTTTTTTATTCCTTTTGCGGAATTCTCCCGGCGGAATGCCATATAATTTTTTGAATGCCGCAATGAAAAACGTCGAGCTTGAATAGCCGCAGTGCAAGGTGATTTCATCAATTGTAAAGTCTGTCGAACATAAAAGAGCTGCGGCATATTCCATACGCAGCTTTCTGATTGTTGCATTGAAGCCGTCTGTTTCTCCGAAGAGATGGGAGACGTATCGTGGATTTAATCTGAAATGTCTGGCGACGGAATCTCTTGTTATAGCCTCCTGAAAATGCTCATGCAGATACTGTTCAATCTGAAGCCGCCTATGATCTTTTCTGCTCATGATTGCGTTGTCTGAGTTTTTGAAATTGTCTAGTGTCAAGAAGAGCAGTGCATTTATCAGATGGCTGAGGACTTTTGGGTTTTTCTGTCCTGCGACATGTAGATTTATTGCCCGCAGAACTGCTTGACCTGAATCGGAAAGAGGACTTGGGGTGTGATAAAAGATGTCTGCTCCTGCGTGTTCGTATTTATAGCTTATTTCATCGTAGTTTATGTATGTGATTCTGATGAATTGAGGATTATATATAATGGAGCTCATTTCATGGAGACTGTCCCACAAAGGCTTTTTCCATGTCATCGGAGCGCAGTAATGTATGGACTGTTCCGGCATGATGATATTTCTTATTGCGCCGTTTTCTGGAAACTGCATGTGTTTTCTTCCGCTAAGTACAAGGTCAAGCCTTGCATCATGGAAGGGGGATACTCCGGGTGGAATAAGAGAGAATTCATGATCTGAACAGAAGATTTCAGGATCGGAAAAAGAATCCGTTA
>JAKJHH010000291.1 GCA_022703965.1 Verrucomicrobiota bacterium | reverse complement strand
GAAGACTTCACGCAGTTTAAACTCGTGAAAAATTAAACCTTTCTTCGATACCGAAGTGGAAAATTATCATAGGAGTTATTTCATGAAAACTGCGATTCTTACAGAAAAAGGTTTTGAATTCAGAGAAATCCCGATGCCCGAATGCGGCGAAAATCAGGTACTCGTAAAAACATCCGCCTGCGGCATATGCGAAGGCGATGTTTTCAATTACAGAAAAACAACCTCCACCCCAGATCTAAAGGCCGAAATACAGCTCGGACATGAAGGCTGTGGCACTGTTGTTCAGGTTGGCTCAAAGGTCAAGGGTTTTAAAACAGGCGACCGTGTGGCAGTTCTCGGCGGCCCCTATTCCGAATACTTCACATGTGAACCGGAAGCTCTCGCTCTTGTCCCTGACAAACTTCCTATTGAATTTGCTCTTGGCGAACCAGTTGCATGCTTCGTCCATGCCTCATGGCGTTTTGGAGTTAAGAAGGGTGATCGCGTCGCTATGATAGGATGCGGATTCATGGGACTCGGCTCAATGATCATGGCAAGACATCAGGGAGCAGCGGAAATCGTTGTCATTGAACCTATTAAATGGAGACGTGACAAGGCCATCGCCTTCGGTGCCGACTCCGTAGTCGATCCGACAGGCAAGACTCCCCAGGATCTTCTAAAGGAACTCGGTGAATTCGATGTAGTCATGGAAGCAACCGGCGTTCAGGCCGCTGTCGATGTCTCCACTGAACTCGTCAAACAGCACGGAAAAATCATTCTCATCGGCTATCACCAGTCCAACGACGGCATGCGCACTGTCAACATGAAAACATGGAACTTTAAAGCCATCGATGTGATCAACGGTCACGTCAGACGCAATGACGAAAAGCTAGAAGCAATGAAGCAGAGCATGACTCTCATTGCCGACGATGTGATCAAAGTCCGCGACCTCTCCACCATCTACAAATTCGAAGATATTTCAAAAGCCTTCTCCGATCTTGTAAACCGCAAGGAAGGACTCTTCAAGGCCACCCTCGTATTCTGAACATGAAAAATCCCCTGTCCCTTTCAGAGACAGGGGATAACTTATCTTCAGCAATCTTGATTACTTCTTCATCCAAACTGACACTATCTCGCCGAAATAAAGCTTATGAAATTCAGCTCCTTCAGGAGTTTCTTTCGGGGGAATTCTGTTTTCATTCTGAGTTTTATCCGCATAGATTTTTTTGCAGACAACAATCAGACGAGCCTCAGCATATGCCATTCCGGCAGGCTTCATTTTTATAGGGGTAAAACCACTTTCTTTTACCTTATCAGTATCGCGTCCTGATTTTGTACCAAACAATTCTTTCAGAAGCGAACGATACTTCTCATCGTAAAACGACAACGTAAAATACTCTTCCTTTTCAAGAAGCTGATAGGTATATCTTTTGGGATGAACAAGTATGAAGGCAACCGGTTTATTCCAGACCCCGAAACCTCCCCAGCTCGCTGTCATGCTGTTGAACTTTTCGGGTGCCCCGGCTGTGATAAGCATCCAGTCATCTCCAACCATTTTGACGGCATTCTCCTGCACATCCTGAATCCTTACCTGCTTATAGAGACTTTCAAGCTGAGAAGACTTGGCTTCTTCGGCAGACAAAGAGGTCGCACCTGCTGAAACGATTGTGGCAAGAAACAGAGATTTCAGAACATTCATCATTTCAAGAACTCCTTTTTTTATTAGCAATGGAAGATTTTATACTTAAAATGATACTGTTTTTCCTCTTTGCAAGCCTTTCCTATCTGCTTTTGACAGAAAAATCCGAATTGCAAAGATCTTGCTCTTTTCCCGCCTTATCTATAAATTCAACATTCATTAGATAAACCTCTTTCTTTGATTTCAGTTCAATAGAAAGCTTATTCTCATCATGCTTAAGATACTTTTCATAAGCTGCTTCGCCATCCTTAAGACTTACAACGAACACATTCTCAAAGAGGACTGTCCCGTCTTTATAAAAGCTAAAAGCATCCTTGCATGGTGAACAAATTTCATCACAGTAGAGATTTCCTCCGCTGCGCCCATAAGTCTTAGAATCACCATTGATCTTAACCTGTCGCTTACCTGGACTGTAGAGGCTAAGACTTTCACCGCCGCTCAGAAGTTCCAAGTTTATTTTTCCATCAATACAGACGGAATCTCCAAGCTTTAAAATTCCCTTGCTTCCTTGATCTCCGCCTTTGACGATGAAGGTCTTGCCATTTGCAAGATAAGTCCGCTTTGAGTCATTGTATATATCATTGGGCATTTGCCAAAACACGCCTTTTACGGTTTTTAGGAATCCGTCGCCTCTCTTGACTGCTTTCTGAACTATCACCATAGTTCTGTCATCAGGCAGAGCAAAAGCGGCTATATATTCCTGTGCTGTAATCTCTACTTGCTCCGGGCCGGTACCTTCGGCTGGATCTCCTTCAGATACCCATTCAAGAATTCCTGAACTGTAAAAACCTCCATCCGTCTTTGTAAGCTTTTTCTGTATGATCCTCGGATAATTTCTGAAACCTGAACCCTCTATTTTCCCGATTCCGTTCCAAGTCCACTCCAGCATATCAGAAGAATCAGCTGGAGCCATCTGACAGCTTGCCTTTCCGGCTGCCTCCCATACCCAGGAGACAAGACGTTTCTGACTGCGTTCTACTGCCGCACCGTGAAAGCTGTCATACCACCCACCACATTCTGAATACTTGTCCTCTAGAGACTTCTTATTACAAAGCCCCCTCCACTTCAAGTACATAGATAGAGTAACAGCTCGATCTCCTTCCAATCTCAAATAGTAGAGAGGCGAAGCATCATAAAGTTCCGTAAGACGCTTTCCCAGAAATGAACCGTTCCCGTTATAATCCTGTTCATTAGAAACAATTTTTCTCCAGTTTTCCAGATACTTCTCCGCGTCTTTATCCTTCAGATAATCAGCTGCGAAAAGCCACATCGGTACAGCATAATCCTGACAATAGCAGTAGCGAACTCTGGTATCTCCTCCGACACGCCAAAGCCTGCCATCCTCACATGTCAAAAGCTTAACAAGCTTCCAAAGTTTTTCAGTATTGTGATAAAGAGCCTCCGGTGCCTGCCAGCCGTTTTCCTTGCATGCAAAATGGAACATTGCTATATTGGAAAGACATATGACCATATAACCTACATTCATATAGCCATGATGATTCAACCCCATTTCCTCTGTAAAGTTAGCACCAATATGCCAATCTTTAAGTGCCTTTCCATCATATTCATAAATAGACTTTGCATCAGATGGAATAGAAATGCCATTCAGAAGAAACAAAGTCCCTTTCTTTCTATACTCAGCCGCTCTGGGAAGCTCAGGATACATCAGCGCTGTCCTGTGAAGAATACAACCGTTCCAGATATTGCTTTCCGGCTTATTCTTCCCTGTCTTGTTGTCAATTGCGGCAACAACTTCATATTTGTCCAAGAGCCAGTCAGCTTCACGAATCATCATTTTCTTGATCTTAGCCTGTGTTTCCGGGCTGATATCATCTTTCAGAAGCTCAATCCCATGCATCATTCTTTCAATTGCAAGAGCACTTATCCAGCTTTCTCCCCACTGCTTGCCTGTCCCGGAGCTCACATGATTGGATACGATATAATCAAGGACTTGCAAAGCCTCCTTCTTTTTCCCAGCTACCGCCAGTGCAGCAAAACTCGTACTGTTTGCCTGTATAGACCAATGCCCCCGTCCGGGTGCATAAGCCGTTCCAAGCTGTTCATTAATCTGCTCCAGAGCAAAATCCGACCAGCGTAAAAGAGATTCCTGTTCCTTTGTATCTGCATGCATAACAATAGTTCCTCCTGCAATAATAATTACGTTCATAATCGTTTTCAGGTTCATTAATATTCCTTGTGTTTCATTGAATTATAATCATTTTTTTACTTGGAAAGTATGGATATTTATCGAAAAATATTGTATATTTGAATTGTTAATAAGCCATAAGGACAAATAATGCAGGACTTTTCACTAGTTGAAACTGCTATACGCGACCTTGAAAAAGAGTTGGGAATCTCCGTTACTGTCGTTGACAATCAGGGCATCTTTCATAGTCCGGCAGG
>JAKJHH010000290.1 GCA_022703965.1 Verrucomicrobiota bacterium | reverse complement strand
TAATGAAGATATGTGCCCATAATGCTTGATCTTTTAACTGCTATTCAATGTTCAAAAAAATCCACCGTCTTCTGTTTTCGTGTATTTTTCATGCTGACTAGCGCTTAAGCTGCCGTCTCTACCCGTTATCAGTTCACTAGTGATTAAAGAACATTCAGCCCCAAGTCTTTAATTATAAAAATACTAGTTTCTGCATTTTCTCGTGCCCTTCGTGCGCTTCGTGATTGACCTCCCATATTTGCTTGCGGATATGCCTAGCTTCAATAAAACTGGGTGAGGCATTACGCAAGTTTTCTTCATTCAGGCCATGAGATACTTGGAAAGTTCTCCGTAATGAGCTAAATTATACTCGGAAATTTATAAATAACGAAAGAACAGGTGTTTGAGATGAGTTCAAGAACAGCTACAGTCAAAAGAACCACAAAGGAAACCGATATATCCGTCAGCATCACACTGGACGGTAGCGGCAAATCTTCCATAAAAACCGGTATTCCTTTCATGGATCATATGCTCGAACTTTTCAGCAGACACTCTTTCATAGACCTTATGATTGACGCAAAAGGCGATACTCATATCGACTATCACCACACAATGGAAGACCTCGGGCTGACATTCGGACAAGCTCTTTCGGAAGCTCTCGGAAACAAGGAAGGCATCAGACGCTACGGCTCCTGTACGCTTCCCATGGACGAGACTCTCATGCTTGTCGCGCTTGATCTTTCGGGACGTCCCTTCCTTGTCTACGACCTGACGCCTCCGTCCGACAGAATCAAGGATATGGATTGCGCGCTTTTCAAGGAATTCTTCCGTGCGTTTTCAATCAAAGCCGGAATGAATCTGCACATCAAGATGCTTGCCGGTGAGGAAGTCCATCACGTCTTTGAAGCAGTCTTCAAAGGTCTTGCTAAAGCCTTGGATCAGGCAGTCTCTCTCGACCCCAGAGTCAAAGGCGTCCTCTCCACCAAAGGAAGCCTCTGATTTTTCTTTTGTCTTGAGTAAAAATAAAAACCCCTTCAGCCGTAAGACTGAAGGGGTGTTTTGCATTATGCTATGGCTGTTTTATCTTTCCATGCTGAGGGCGGGGAGCATAAGCAGGGATTCGCCCATACTCTGGATTTCAATAGCTTTCAATTCCTTTGAAGGGGCAGGATTTTTTAGCTCGACGACGAAGAGGCCGAACTCAAGCATGTCGGAACTTACGAAACGGTAATCCGGTACAATTCCTTTCAGATCTCCGGCAAGGAACCAGTCGCGTAGATCGCGTTTATTCTCTATGGACTGAGCGGCAGAGCCTGAGCCGTCAGCATAGATGAAACGGATTTTCGCAAGCTCAAAAGCAGTAGCCGGAACATAGGCGGAGGCGAGCAGAAGAGCTGCTGATTTGGCTTTGCCTGTAAGCAGAATTACGATTTTTTCTCCTTCAATTCCGCTCCAGTTTTCCTTGGAAAGCAGGATTGGAGCTTCGGATATCTCGAAGGGAATCCTTTTAATCAGCTTTTTCCCTGCTGTATTTTTAACGAGCATTTCGACATCAACGCTCTTTTTTCCGCTTAGGCTCTGCTTTACAGGCTTGCTGCTTTTCAGACTTATTGATTCGAGTCCTTCACGCTCAATCATATCAGCTTTCATCAGACTGAATTCATCAATGATTATTGAGCCTGCCGCTTCAAGTCCTGCGCAAAAAACCATTGGCGCATCCGTTTGTGGAATTTCGACCTCGGCACTTCGTTTTGCAAAGGAGCCCGGCTGGACGGGGTCAAGCTTGTAACGTTTGAAGTAGTTTGTGGTTCTTTCAAATACATCGATGTAGGGGGAGATCGGCTTATCCGACTTGTTTTTGAAGAAGGCTGAAATCACATATTTGCCTCCGCCGGGAACCGGAGTTTCAAAGAAGGCGTAGACTCTGCCTTTTCCGGATGAGCTGAGCTGGAGGGCGTATTTTCCCTTATAAGCTTCCTCTGTTACGCTGATTTCGCCGTCTTTGTCGTAAGTCTTTTCGCGGAGCTGCCACTTTGAGGCTGCCGCGCTCTTGAGACCTCCAGTTGCGACGTCGCCTGTGATTTCCTCGAAAGAGCCGTTGGGACAGAGGTTGGCAACAGCCATTTCATCCTCAATTGCACTGAGTTTTCCATTGCTGACAACGAATATGATTTCCTCCGCTCTTCCTGTTGTAACGAGTCCGTTTTTAGCGGTGAAAGGAATTTTGCGCCCGTAGATGTCGGAGACTTCTTTTACGTCTCCTTTGAACTTATACACAGCGGGTGCGGAGCTGCGTCCGAGTACGGTGAGATAAGTGCCGTCAGTTCTTTTCATTATGTGACGGAGCTCATAGTTTTTAGCGGCACCCTCATTAATTACGCCCTCGAAACCTGAGCATTTACGAAGAAGATTCTGCATCAAGGCGAGAGTCTGGAAAACAGGTTCCGGCGAGAGACTGTAGAGCGAGAAAAAGAAATCTTCACCGAAGTTAAAATACTTCTCAAAGCCGCGCTCCATGAACCAGAAATGTATGGCGACAGTCAGACGCGCCTGCATTTTTTTATCGGCGATGGTATGCCACATCTGTTCCGACTGCCACATTTTCATACCCGGTTTCGCCGCGTTGACAGCGGCGAGCAGTTTATCTATTCCCCAGAGTCCTTGATATGAGTGAATATTGTAATAGTCGCAATAGTTTGCCGCACCCATTTTGAGCAGATCGTAAGGCATATTGCGGTCGCAGAGAGCACCGTGTCCGAAGCCGCAGACAAGAACCTTGGCTTCAGGATCAATCTTTTTGATTGCGTTATACGCAGTTTTCAGCATCTCGAAATATTCTTCAGTAGTGCCTGAGAAGGAGGCTGGAGTGGCAGGTGGATGAAAGTCCATTTCATTGCCTATTTCCCAGTATTTGATTCTGCCTTTATAGCGTGTTGCCACTTGCGTGATGTAGTTTTCCCAGTCCTTTATATTTGCCGGTTTACGACGTCCGGCCATAGTGCTGTTTTTGTGTCCTTTTTTGATTTCAGTATCTGCTGCCCAGACAGGAGGAGTTCCGAGCAGAGCCAGAGTCTGAAGTCCTGCTGCCTCATCCGCTGCGAGAATTCTGTCTGTCCAGCGCCAGTCGAACTTGCCTTTTTCAGGCTCGACAATGTACCAGTGGAAGGCATCGTTTCGAGTCCAGCGTATTCCTGCGCGTCCGGGAACCTGCGGGATGTCAAAGAGGTGATGTCCGATATATTGCGCGAATTTGCCGTCGGAGAGTCCTTTGTCTTCAGGTGGAAGCACTGCTCTTGAGAGAGTTCTTTTTACAGGTTTTTCTCCGGGAATGCTTATTTCCATTTCAATATCATAGAATCCTGTTTCCGTGAGTTCAGGATCAATGATATACTCCTGAGCTTGAGATGCAGGCGGCATCGATATTTTTGAAGTCTTTACGGGAAGATCTTTGCCGTCGATATCTTTTATCTTCATTTTGATTGTACAGTCAAGGATTTTGTCCTTGAAATTGCTGCCTCGGAATTTGATGAGACACTTTTCATCCGCTTTGGCGAATGAGTCGTTGAAAGAGAATTCAGGAAGAAGAATTGCTGTGTTTTTGAGATTCTGAGGAATTTTCAACGTAGTTTTCTGCATTTTGTCCGAACCTATGAGACTTGTGTCCGCATCTGCCGTGAAGCCGTCCTCAGGAGTCGAATCCAACTTGGATGCATCAAGCTGTGCTGTGGATATTCTGGCGGACTCGACGAAAAACGGAGGGCCTGCGCAGATTAGAAATTCAGCAGGGAAGGGATCTATTCTGCCTGAAAATGAATCTGAAGAGAGCTTTTTCCCGTTTACATAAAGAATTGTTCCGGCAGGCCCCCAGCTCAATGCGATATTTGAGCGTTTTCCCTGAGTGAGAGCAGTTTCCAGACTGCATTTTGTACGGAAGGCTTTTTCTGCGTCGTTGCGTATGATGGTGTAAATTCCTTTTGGCGCAAGTTCCTCTCCTGCCGAACTGTAGATTCCGAGGATATTTCTTCCGCCTTGTCCTATAGGCATGGCAGGAGTCATAGCTAAAGCGAAAGACCATTCATTTTCAAATTCCTGAACAGGTTTTTCAGGCTTG
>JAKJHH010000028.1:16285-30248 GCA_022703965.1 Verrucomicrobiota bacterium | reverse complement strand
TCAATTCTACATTCTTCATTCTCTTGCATGGCCTCCAAGAGGCGGCGACGAGGCAGGAAGAATCAAGATCGTCTATGAGGACGACTCAAAGTCGGAAATAATTGTAAAGTCCGGCATCGACGCGAGCGAATGGAATAAGGCATCCCGACTCTCAAACGGAGCTCCTGCATGGGGAAACAAGGAAGGAGCCGGACTCTACATGAGCGTTTTCAATCTTGAAACAAAACCGATAAGAGAGATATCGTTCTCAAATAAAGGCGAAAATCTCTGGATGATCGTCGCATGCGGACTTGCCTATGACATACTTCCAGATCCTCAGCCCCTGCCCTGCGTGATAAAGGAATCGTCCGATTGGAAATCCTTTGAGTTTAAACGCGATATAGAGAAAAACTCAATCATGGACTTCAGCTCGCTTCTGGACGCCCCGGCGGGAAAATACGGTAGGCTTATCGTCCAAGGTGAAAACTTTGTTTTTGAAAAGAATCCTTCAGTGGCTCAGAGATTCTACGGTGTCAACATGTGCTATTGGAGCGGAAAAGCCTGGAGCAAAGAATCAAGCGACATACTTGCGGACAGACTGGCGGCAAGCGGCTTCAATTCAATAAGACTCCATGCCTACGACAGTTCTTTCTCAATCAAAGGCAAGCCGACAACTGAGCTGAATCCCGACGCGCTCGACAAGTTCGATTATCTGCTCCATGCATGCAAGGAGCGTGGAATTTATATGACGATCGATATGTTCGTCCATCGCGGCTTCGAGAAAGGCGAAATCCCTGAACTCGACCGCAGATCAGACGATCTCGACGACCTGAAAACACTCATTCCGATTTCAAAAGCCGCAATGCAGAACTGGAAGGATTTTACAAAAAATCTGCTCACTCATGTAAATCCTTATACCGGGATGCGCTGGGTGGATGATCCGGCGCTGATCTCCATCAGCATGGTCAATGAAAATACGATTCCTTTCCTCTGGGGAGGAAGAATCAGCAAACGTCCGGATGTCAAAGCTCTCTACGAAACACGTTTCAATGAATGGTTGAACTCGAAAAATCTGAGCATCAAGGAAAGCGAAAGAGATGCCTACAGATTCCGTTTCATGCTCGAAATCTACTCCGCGGCATACAAGGAAATGGCGGAATACGTCCGTTCCCTCGGAGCCAAACAGCCATTCACCGAGCAGAACAACGGCGACAACGCATTCCTAGCCCTAACCAGAAAAGATTATGACTATGCGGACAACCATTTTTACTACGACTTTCCGCAGTTCCTGAAGCAGGCCTGGGGACTTCCTCTGGCAATTAAAAATATGAGCGCAGTGACTTCTATGAACTCCAGTCAAAGCTCATCAATTGCGCCTCGCATACTCGGCAAACCCTATATGATTACCGAATTCAACTGGGTTTATCCGAACAGATGCAGAGGCGAGGCGGGAGCCATTACATCAGCCTACGGCGCACTTCAGGACTGGAGCGGAATATATCTTTATCAGTACAGTTCAGGAGAAGAGGCTCAGCTCAGAAACGACGCCGCCTCGACACGCTGGGAACTCTGTAACGATCCGGTCATATACATGTCCATGAGAATAGGCGCGCTGCTATACCTGCGCGGCGATGTCCGGACTTCAAAAGTCACAATACCTGTGATTGTTGATGAAAAATCTCTCAGGCCCGGAAATATATGGCGTTATCCCGGCCTTGTTGACAAGCTCGGACTTGTAGCTAAAACAGGCTCGGTAGTTTATGAGGACAAAACTTTTAAACCTGTAAATCCAGGCTCCTTCGCAATTTCTCTGCACGGAAACAGCGAGATTAAATCATGCAAACTGGTCGATTTCTCAGTAAAAAATAGTGATCAGGAGCGTATAAAGGAAATCGGAAAACTCTGCGGCGGCTTCGACAAGGGCAAGCTCGATCCTGCCAGACGCTACGCAAAAAGCAGTACTGGTGAAATCGAGCTCGACGGAGAGAAGGAAACATTCTCTGTCATCAGCTCGAAAACTGAAGTCCTCGTAATACCGTCGGCAGGAAAATTTGACGCAAAAATTCTGAGCGTGGACAACAAAACAGCATTTGCCACCATAATGGCCTCGGCAATGGACGGGAAAAGCCTCGAAGAGTCAAAGCGCATACTTGTTTTCCACGTCACGGATGTAATGAATTCCAACGTCAGATTTTCGGATTCCACGATGAAGGTTCTCGAAGACTACGGAAAACTTCCTCATCTCGCCAGAAAAGGCGAGGCAGTGATAAGCCTGAAAATCAAAGTCTCGGACAAAGTAAAAATAAGAGCCGTTGATTTCTGCGGCAAAACACTCGGAGAAATTCCCGCGGTGAAAACAGATTCCGGCTTTGAGTTCAAGGCAGACAGTCTCGCCTTCAAGGTTCCCTGCATGGCTTACGAAGTGGATATGCGCTGAAAAGCGAGCCCGCCGGCATGGAGCAATGCAGGCGGGCTCTTTGACTCAGTTACCTATCGATTCAACCTTAATATCACGGAAATAAATTGTGCCGCTGACGCCCTGAAGTCCGAACATCAGCATGGCACCCTTGGCATCAAAAGGAAGATCTGTCGTAAACGAGACTTCCTTCCAGGCGAAAGTGCCTGTTCCTATCGCGACATCAGGCCAAAGTGTTTTTGTCGGAGTCGGAATCATAAGCAGCAACTTTGATGTTGATGAGCCTTGAGCCGTAGAAATATTCTCGCCTCTGACCATTGCACTGCAACGGAGCTTTTGTCCCTGCACATTGTCTTTGAGCCAGATCGTCACACAGCGTTTTTCCTTGAGATCGGCAGGATCACAGTGGATTTTAAGAGCTTTCTTTCCATCCGGTTCATCGACAAGAGCAAGCCAGTTTTTGCCTGAAATCCCCAGTGTCTTCTGGATATCAGATTCCTGCATAGTCAGAGAAAGAAGCGTCTTCTTGCCATCTTCACTGCTGAGGAGCACAGGCGGAGCGGGACTGGGACTTTTGCTTTTGATGCTTTCCAGCACAGCCTTCATATAGCCTATGCTCATCTGCATATTTTTGTTTTCGTATTCTGACTTGCGATTCTCCTCCATCACGGCGGCAAGACGGGCATCCTTTTCCTTGAGCTGAGATTGCATCTGCAAGTTCTGTGCAAGCTCATCCTCCGGCGCTGAATAAAGAGCCGAAACAACTGCAAAAACTAAAAATGATGACATGAGATTTTTCATTGAGATCAGTCCTTTCATTTGTCCATTTTGAAGCGCGGAATTTTATCGAAGCCTGGTTCGGAGTAATATCCGCTCTTTCCCGGCACATCGACAAGTATTGTTTTATCTCCGCATGAAACTTTGTATTTTCCGGGTTCAGCGACTTCAAACCATGCTTTTCCGGCTGAATCAGCCACAACGGCATCCGCAGGATAAACTCCCGAAGCATGAATTGCGCTTACAAGTTTGCCAGCTCCGGCAGCACCAAGCTCAACGATGAATTCGGCATCGGAAGGGACGGCAAGTGCAGGCTGAGGAATCAGACTGTCCCTGTATGCGTCATTGACCTCGTTTCTGACATGGCTTGCGTGCTTTGAATCGAACCAGTTGAGCGCTTTGTGTCCATAAGATCCTTGAGCGACGTCCTGCGCAAGTCTCTTCATGCCTTTGCCAGAGAGAGACGGCCATTCAATCTTCATCCAAGGATATGCCATACCTTCTGGAAGAGCCTTCTTGTCCTTGTACGCATTAACAGTCGAAGCTGTAATTCCCCAGGGATTCCCCTTGCCTGTCTCATCAAGCTTGATAAAGCCGTCACTCGAAAGTCCCATGTAGATCTGAGCAGGAATGCCGAGTTTTTTGTAAAGCGAAGCTACTGCACGGACAGTCGCCGCCTTTTTCTGAACCTGTGAAGGAACTGCGCCTATCCACTTATCCCAGGCTCCATAGGAGCAGTAAAGAGTCTCTCCGAAGACAGCGGGACGGAAGTCATAAACCGACTGCCAGTTCAGCACAAAGTCCTCGATATTGAAGTCCGGATAATGATAGTTTCCGGTGTCGCACGGAGGATTCTCGTGCCATTTTCCTTTATGTCCCCATGTGCCTTCATCGCCGTCTCTTGTGATGATCAGAGCTGGATTCAGCGACTTCACATAACGTCCGTAGAACGCCCCGATTCTGTCGTTGCGGATATTATAGTCTTCTCTTGCCGCAGTATCCCATGCCTGAGTAAAGATTTCGTTGTCGGTCGAGGCTATCACAACCGAAGGATGATTTCTCAGCATCTTCACCCAGTTTTCATAATTCCTGAGGTTGTCCTGATGAACAGGATTTTTCATCCATTCCTCGAAGGAGGAATAAGCAGGTTTTTCGGCGGCGAAATTGGACGGCTGTTTCTTATCGTGAATAATCGGATGGAACTGCACATAGGCGAGCATTCCCATCTTGTCGCAGGATCTCAGGAATTCCGGAGACTCCATAGCGCCGTCGTGGTTGCGGATTATGTTAATTCCGTCCGCACGCAGAAGAGGGAACACTAGTTCCATCCATTTTCTGTTGTTCAGGCCGGGAAGACCGACATCCCCCTGCAGAATGATACGTTTGCCGTTGAGGAAGAAATCTGTTCCGGCAATCCAGAATTCGCGAAAACCGAAAGGCGTAATTTGACGGTCAATCAGTTTTCCGTCAAGGTAAATATCCGTGACAAGATCATAGAGTACAGGATTTCCATATTTGCCGCCGATGCCCCAGTTTTCGGCCTCAGTCCATATCCCGGACAAACTTGTTGAAGCCTTTGAATACGGAGCAATTGTCAATTCTTTCGAGGGCAGTCTATACTTGATCTTCTTGTCGAGAATACAATATTGATCCAGACGGATTTCAGCTTCCTTTGAGCCTGCGTTTTCAAGTTCGCTCAGGACATCTATCGACGCCTTGCGCCAGCTCGTCTTGACCTCAATGTCGCAGAGATTGACGGACGGAGCCGTCTCAAGCCAGATATCATCGCCTATCCCCCATCTCATGTTCGAGTCTGAGGCTGCTTCATAATTCAATTTTTCTACATAAGCTTCAATGCTGTTCAGTCCATCCCTGACTGTTTTGAGAGGAATAACGACCTCTCCCATCCAGCCCGAATATTCTCCGCAGAAAGTTCCGTTTACAAAGAGTTTGAGCTTGCCTTCGACATTATCGAAACGCATTCTGAAAGACTTGCCCGACACATTTCCAAGATCTAGTTCAGTTTTGTACCAGAGCTTTTTCGAGCAGAGAAGCTTGTTGAATACAAAGCCCTCCCAGCCGGGACAGGGTTCTACCTTCCCGTAAGGCTCTCCTCTTACTGGGTAGAACCATGTCCTAAAATACTCGTTGAAACATGTAACGGGCATATTGACCTTAACATATTTATCCGAGGAAGGAGGAGTATAACCGCCGTTAGCTTCGCCTGAAACACCCTCTGCCATAGCCCAGTTGTCGCCGTTAAGACAGAGAAGCTGGCGTTCCACGGAAGCTGCTTTTAACGGCTCATCTACAGCAGCCGGATTCGAGCTTAAGACTGCACGATTTTCCGCATAAGCCTTTTCCATGGATTCATAGATCTTTGCAAGAGTTTTCTGAAGTTCTTCCGTATTGGCTCTGATGCTTGAGCCTTTTTCTTCGGCTTCTTTGATCTGTTTATCTTTTGAACTGAGAAGAAGCGGAAGCTCCTTATTGCGTTCACGGATTTTCTCAAGGTCATAGACATCAAGATCATAATTCATGGAGGAGAAAAGTTTGTCTCCTGAATATACATTGAGCGTAATGATGACTTTCCCGGCAGGAATCTCAGTGCTGAGTTTCCAGTCCGATGCGAGCGAAGCTGAAAGCTGAGTTTCTTTAGTTTCCTTGAGCAATGTTTTGGAGCCGGACTTCATTGTGAGTTCCAGCTTAAAAGTTCCGTCTTCAGGAGCTCCACATTGAATATTGATATCATTTTTCCCGGCAAAAACATGCTTGGAGGCGAAAGAAAAACCTGCATAAAAGCCATTATCCCAGACATCTACGCTGCCAAGATTTTTTACCTTCTTCAAAAGTTCTGCCCTAGGGTGCTCAAGCATGATTTTTATGTCGGACATCGGCTTATCAGCCATGTCGCTGAGGGCGACACAATAACCGAAGTCATGAGTTCTGTCGACAATCTTCATGAGAAGCCTGTTGAGTCCGCGCTCAAGCTGAGCTTCATAAATGAAGTTGTCCGGCACAACGCCCTGAGATTTATTGATACTTCCGATCATTTTTCCGTTCAGCCAGATTTTGTGGTCGTCATCACTGCCGACGCGGACTTTTATCTTGCGCTTTTCAGGCGAGTTTATATAGCAGAAAGCATAAGCGACCATGTGATCGTCTACAGGCAGAAACATCTTGTCCAGCATAATCTTGCCCTGAGTCCAGTGGATATCCTTCCAGACAACAGGCAAAGTTTTTGTTTCAGTCCAGCCCCATTCGTTGGTCGAACCGATACCGGCGATGAGTTTTGCCTTGTCGGCCTTGAACTCGACGTCCTCCTTCATTCCGGCGCGAGGCTCGGCGTTTGCCTCGCCGCCCATGGCAGTCAGAAAGTCTTCAGTAAATCCAAGAGGCTTGCCGTCCTTCTGATAACTCGGATAAGCACCGCCCAGAATCCAATCTCTTATAAACCCTTTTTCATCTGTCTTGAAGTCTTCCGCGATTGCGCAGAATGAAAACGCAAAGAGCAGAATTGAATACAAAATCTTCCGCATTATATGATCTCCTTAAAGAAAATTCACCGACGATGAATCAATGTCCGTTGCCGTCGAAGGAAAATGTCGCGCCATCAAAACCACTGGGCTTCTCCGCCATTCTCACCATGCCTACGTGTCCATCACAGTAAGCGACATTGGCAGCACCGAAATTATTATGACGGGGCATAATTTTATATGACCCGTCGTCATAGCTCCATGACCATGTGCCGTAAAGTCCGAAATTGTAGTATTGAGTACCATCTGTCAATATTATTTTCTGACTTGGACTTTTCCACTGCTTTAAAGAAGTCCAAAGTGTTTTATAACATTCGGACATTGAATAGCCTCTGATCTGCCCGTTATAAGGTGTCGGGCACGCAGTCGCGCCGGAAACGCTCCAGCTCCATTCTCCTGTCTTATATGGAGGCAGATAGCCGTTATTTTTCAGATACCCATAGTAAGGTAAATTGGGCGTTGAGGTATTACGGGGAATGACTCCCGTTTCTGCGTCATAGGAAATTATTGCAAGCATAATCTGCTTCAGATTATTTTTGCATGATAATTCCTTCGCCTGCTCTCTGGCCTTGCTGAGTGAAGGCAGAAGCATGGATGCCAGAATCGCGATAATCGCAATCACAACCAATAACTCTATTAAGGTGAAACTTCCCTGTCTGCGCATTTTTAACCCCGTTCGTACAAAAATTCACAAAACACATATCTTCTTGGCAATTATAATCCATAAAATATTTAAAAACAAGATTTTTCGTTATTTAAATATACATTTGTATAACATTAAATAAGGATCTCGAGATTATAAACTAAAATGCAATTGCAGTAGCTCAATCGTTTATTTAAATTAATTATATTCCATATGCAAGATTAATGCAAGAGCAATCCAGATAAAAACTATACTTTTGCATAACGTTTGAGTTAAAAAATATATTGATCTGATTCCGAGATAAAAAGTACAGTCCGACAAGACACAATTAATACGTCCATGTCTCGTCTTATGGACAGAATGGACAATATAGACAGCATGGACAGGAGAGTCTGTTTGAGCTGCAAGCTTAGGCAGGAGCTTAAGATAAATATCAGGAAAACCTTATGGTTTTCCTGGCAGAAAGAAGCATAGGGGTCAGAGGCGCGGGATTGTCAGGCCGCCGTCGACCATTATCACGGAACCTGTTGAATAGAGCATGTCGCCGCGGAGAAGCATCGCGACCGCTCTGCCGATGTCCTCGGGCATACCCCAGCGACGCTGGAGAGCCACGCCTTCGGCGAGAAGCTTGTCGTATTTTTCAGTGACTCCGGCTGTCATGTCTGTCTTGATGATGCCAGGACGCACTTCGTAAACAGGAATATTGAATTCGCCCAGACGCACAGCCCAGAGCTTGCTCGCCATGCTGACTCCGGCTTTCGATATGCAGTAATCTCCACGGTTAACCGACGCAACAGCGGCGGAAATCGAGGATACATTCACTATCCCGAAATTCTCTTCAGAAGAGGCAGTTTTCTGTTCCACCATCCATCTGGCGGCGAGCTGTGTAAGGAAGTAAGGGCCCTGAAGATTTGTACGGATGAGTTTCTCGAAACTTTCTTCTCCGGCATCAAGAATATCTTTGCGCTCCGTTGGAGCTATCCCTGCGTTGTTGACGAGGAAATTGAGTTTGCCGAAATGTGCCTTGATCCCTTCGATCATTGCGGCGCGGCTGGTTGAATTGCTGATGTCACACTTAAAGTACGCCGAGTCAGGAGAAAGCGCTTTGAGCTCGGACATCGGCCCGGCGACATCACTTTCATCCTTAGTGCCGCAGACAGCAACTGTAAAACCGTCCTTGGCAAGACACTTTGAGATTCCGAATCCGATGCCTCTGGCACCGCCTGTAACTAGAGCGACTTTCATTGTCATTGCTTTTCCTTAATTATGGTTAAGTCTAATGAAACTGTCAATCACAAACAGGCGGAGAGAGACGCAGGAGCGAAACCGAAGCGGTTTCGCTCCGCAATTCATTTTCTCAGACCTGTTTCAGGAAAGCGACTGCTTCCTGTACTGTCTTTTCAATCGCAGCCCAGTCCTTGGCCTTTACGGCTTCGGGCTTGGCAAGCCATGTTCCGCCGACAGCGAAGATTTCCTTGACGTCGAGGTAATCCTTGACGTTCTTGAGGCTGACTCCGCCTGTAGGCATGAACTGAACACCGAGATGCTTGTAAGGAGCCGAAATGCCCTTGAGCATCGCAATTCCGCCAAGCGACTCAGCCGGAAAGAACTTCATGGCTGTAACGCCTGTTTCGAGCGCAAGTTCGATTTCCGAAGGAGTCGCAATACCGGGCATAAAGGGAAGTCCGAGCTTCATGGCTTCCTTGATGATTGTCGGATTGCAGCCGGGAGCTACAGCAAACTTTGAACCTGCGTCCTGAGCTCTCTTGAGGTCTTCGACGTTCAACACTGTGCCTGCGCCGACAAGCATGTCAGGCATTCTCTCGGCAACTGCCTTGATGATTCCGACTGCGGCTTTGGTTCTGAAAGTGATTTCTGCTGCTTTGAGGCCACAGTTGTTGAGAATTTCGCAAACCTTTATGCCGTCTTCTACGTCCTCGATTGCGAGAACCGGGACAATTCTGATTTTTCTGAGCTGATCGGCTACGGCTGCTGTTTTCTTCTTGAAGTCTTCCATTTTAAAAGTCTCCATTTCCTTTTATTTCTTAAGAGTTTTCCACCTGCTTCAAAATGTAAAATGCAAAGCATTTTAAGAGGGTGAAGGCGTTCACGCCTTCCCGCCGAGCGGCGGCAGAGCGATCTTTCTCTGAGAACGCTCCGGTTCTTAAACAGCTTGCCTATTACATTAAAGCATCAGCGTTTTTTGTATAAAGACTCTCAAATATAATTCTGTTTGCCGCTTTTTGCCGTATTTCTTCATTATTTTTTATGGAAATAGAGCTTTTTAACTTGTTTTCTTCAGCAATACATTTTAAAATATTATATACTGTTAAAGAAAAAATGTCAATATAGCGAAAGGATAATGAGCCAATGATTCTGATAAATTCCAAGCTAAAAAGTTCAGCTCTCCAGAAAAAGATAGACAGACTCTGGCAGCTTTCGGCTGAAAAACTCACGTCCCTCGACAAATCCGAATCCAAGATCAAAGGCTCTCCCGTATATACTGTAAAAGGCAAATACACAAGCCGCGGCTGGACTGAATGGACTCAGGGCTTCCAGTTCGGCATGGGACTTCTCCACTTCGACGCTACAGGCGAAAAGGCCTTTCTGGAAAAGTCCAAGGAAAAAATCCTGCGCATGATGCCTGTCCATATCACTCATTTTGGAGTACACGATCACGGTTTCAACAACATCAGCACCTACGGAAATCTTCTCAGACTCGCGGTCGAAGGCAAATATGAAGCCTCGAACTGGGAAAAAGATTATTACAGTCTCGCCATCCGCTGCTCAGGCGCGATTCAGGCGAGACGCTGGAGCGACACAGGAAACAACACCGGCTACGTCTACTCCTTCAACGGCCCGCATTCGCTCTTTGCCGATACAATCCGCTCACTCCGCGCCCTCGGTTCCGCATGGAGACTTGGACAGCGTGCTCTCGGTGAAAACGATGCCGAGATCAATCTGCTTGACCGTCTGATAATGCACGCCCTCACAACGGCAAAATACGCGGTTTACTACGGAGAAGGACGCGACGCTTACGATCTCCGCGGCAGAGTCGCTCACGAAAGCATATTCAACATGAACGACGGCAGATACCGCTGTCCTAATTCTCAGCAGGGCTATTCTCCTTTCAGCACATGGACAAGAGGCCTTGCCTGGATCATGCTCGGCTTCGCTGAACAGCTCGAATTTCTCGAAACAGTTCCGGATGCCGCTCTCGAAAAGCACGGCGGAAAAAAGAAACTCACTGAAATCTTCCTCAAAGCCGCAACAGCCACATGCGACTTCTACATTGAGCAGAGCCCGACGGACGGCATCCCTTACTGGGACACCGGCGCTCCGATGCTCCACAAGCTCGGCAATTACCTCGACAAACCCGCCGATCCCTTCAACGAGCACGAACCTGTTGACAGCTCCGCCGCCGCAATCGGCATACAGGCTCTCCTCAGACTCGGCAAGTATCTCGAAAAGAAGGACAAGAAGGCCGCCGCAAAATATTTCCAGGCCGGACTAACTTCTATGGACAGCCTTCTTTCGGAGCCTTACATCTCGACAAAGAGCGCACATCAGGGACTCATACTCCACTCCGTATATCACCGTCCGAACAACTGGGATTACATTCCCGACGGCGCTAAAATCCCGCTCGGAGAATCCTCAATGTGGGGCGATTATCACGCAATGGAAACAGCTCTCTACATTCAGAAGCTCAACAAGAATGAAGAATACCTAAAATTCTTCATCTGAGAAAGGATCAGAAAATGAGCGAATACAGAAAAATAGCATCCTTCAAAACAGCAGATGAATTCAGAGACTACCTGAAAGCGTCCTCAATCGATATTCCTCTGGACGACGAAGTAAAATCAGGCCCCGGCTCAGTCCTTTCATCACATGCGACAATAAGCGGACACGAAATCGGCAACCGCTTCTGCATACTCCCGATGGAAGGCTGGGACTGCGAACTCGACGGAAATCCCGGCCCCCTGACAGTGCGCCGCTGGGAACGTTTCGGCGAAAGCGGAGCCAAGCTCATGTACGGAACCGAAGCCGCGGCAGTATGTCATGAAGGACGAAGCAACACTCGTCAGCTCATGATTGCCGAAAACACGGTGGCTGGAATCGAAAAGGCAAGAAAAGCCATGCTTTCAGCGCACATCAAGGCGACAGGCTCGGAAAAAGGCTATCTAGCCGGACTTCAGCTCACGCATTCAGGACGCTTCTCCAAGCCGAACGACGACCACAATCCGGAACCAGTGATAGTCTACAATCATCCGATTCTCGATAAACGCATCAAGCCCGGAGCAAAAGTTACTCTGCTGACTGACAGCGACATAGAGAGACTCATCGAAAAGTACATCAACGCCGCTCTTCTCGCTCAGAAGGCAGGCTTCGATTTCGTCGATCTCAAACACTGTCACGGCTATCTTACTCATGAACTTCTCAGTGCGGTGACACGTCCCGGCAAATTCGGCGGCTCCTTCGAGAACCGCACAAGATTCCTGCGCGAACTCGTCGCCGGAATCCGCGCAAAAGCACCTGATCTCATGTTCGGATGCAGAATCAGCCTCTTCGACTTCGTCCCCTTCAAAAAAGGCCCTGACAATGTCGGAGTTCCGGAGGAAATCCCCGGCGGCAAGTACCTGCATGCCTTCGGCGGCGACGGCAGTGGCCTCGGCATAGACCTTACTGAAACATATATGTTCCTTGATCTTCTGAAAAAGCTGGACATCAAACTCGTCTGCACAACAGTAGGAAGTCCCTACTACAATCCGCACATACAGAGACCTGCCATGTTCCCGCCCTCGGACGGCTACAGGCCGCCGGAAGATCCGCTCGCAGGCGTGGCAAGACAGATCAAGGTTGTGGCCGACGTGAAAAAGAAATTCCCGGAGCTCTTTTTCATCTCCGCCGGACTTACCTATCTTCAGGAGTTTCTGCCTAACGTTGCGCAACACCTCATAGGCAACGGAATGACGGATTTCGCTGGCCTTGGCAGAATGGTTCTTTCATACCCATGGATGCCAGCCGACGTTCTGGCTGGACGTCCCTTGCAAAAGAAGTGCATCTGCCGTACATTCAGCGAATGCACAACCGCCCCCAGAAACGGCCTTGTATCGGGATGTTATCCGCTTGACCATTTCTACAGGGAGCTGCCTGACTACAAAACTCTTGCGGAAATGAAGAAAAAATGAAAAAGAAAGCTGTGATCCTCGCCGAAAGACAGGCGACAATCCATGAAGTTTACGGAAAAGCCAATCTGGCTTATCTGAAGGAAAAACTTGAAGTTTATCCCGAAATCCTCTGCTCTGCCGATCTCAAAGATCCGAAGCACGCAGAGTTCCTGAAGGAAAGCTCCTTCATCTTCTCAAGCTGGGGCTTCCCGGCCATGACAGATAACGAGCGCGGACTTTTCACTAAGCTTGAGACCATTTTTTACGCCGCCGGTTCAGTGAAAGCCTTTGCAGAACCTTTCCTGCAAAGGAACGTCAAAGTCGTCAGCGCATGGCAGGCCAACGCCGTACCCGTAGCTGAATTCACGCTCGGACAGATCATCTTGTCGATGAAGTCCTACTTCCGCAATACAATGGACTGCCGCAGTCCAGAAAAGCGTCACAAGGGCGGCTGCACAAGAGGGCCGGGCCTTTACGGTGAGACTGTCGGACTCATCGGATGCGGCATGATAGCGAAACTGCTCATAAAGTTCCTGAAGAACTTCAATCTGAAAATTGCAGTCTTTGATCCCTTTATGAGCGAGGAAGCAGCAAAGAGTCTCGGTGTGGAAAAAATGAGTCTCGAAGAGCTTTTCAAAAAGGCTTTCGTGGTCAGCAATCATCTGCCCGATCTGCCTGAAACACGCGGAATGCTGAAAGGAAATCTTTTTTCCTCAATGCGTCAGGGCGCGACCTTCATAAACACTGGCAGAGGAGCTCAAGTTGTCGAAGCGGAATTCATCGAAGTCCTGAAAAAACGCAGCGACCTCACTGCTCTGCTCGACGTAACGTATCCCGAGCCGCCGGAAGCGGATTCCGAATTCTACACTCTGCCCAATGTCCAACTGAGCTCGCATATCGCGGGCTCGGCGAACGATGAGCTACTCAGGATGTCCTCATACGTTATTGAGGACTTTGACCGTTACACGGCAGGCGAAGAAATGAAATATTCAATAAACCTAGATATGTTCTATAAAATGGCTTAAAAGGAGCGGATGATGATTTACAGCGGTCTGGTATCAGTAAGTTTCAGAAAACTTTCCGTGGAGGACATCGTAAAACTCTGCGAAAAGGCCGGTATCGCCGCTGTCGAATGGGGAGGAGACGTGCACGTCCCGCACGGCAAGCACATGCTCGCCTCCGGAGTCGCCGCGATCTGCCGCGATTCCGGCATCGAATGCCCCTCCTACGGATCCTATTACAAAGCAGCGGAAAAAGGAAACGCCAATCCCGAGTTTTCGGCGGTTCTGGATTCCGCCCAGGCTCTTTCCTCTTCGACGATTCGAGTATGGGCAGGCACAAAAGGCTCCGCCGAAGCTAGCCCCGATTATTATCAGAAGGTTGCCGATGACATCAACAGAATCGCCGCCGAATCACGTGAACACGGAGTATCAATTTCGCTGGA
>JAKJHH010000028.1:4252-16275 GCA_022703965.1 Verrucomicrobiota bacterium | reverse complement strand
ATGAAGAGAATCGGCTTCAAGTACGTCTTCGACACCTCCTTCTCAGCCGACCTTACAATCATGGAAGAAGCTTCCGAGCTCGTACATCGCGTGACGACAGGCGGAACTCTCCCGATGATGACAAGCTGCAGCCCTTGGTCAGCCTTCCTCATGACGAACAGACAAAAGGACTTAAGGAGCTAGGCACACGCCTTTCAAACATCCATGTATACCGTTGGGAAAACAGTCACGGCGGAGTCCTGCGCAAGCCCCTCGCCGAGGGCGAAAGCTACTGGAAGGATTTCCTTCTTCAAGCCAACGCCATGAAGACCAAAAAGAAACGCTATGCCCTTCTTGAGTTCTTCAAGGAAGATTCCCCCGAGCAGTTCATTGAAGATGCAAAAACCCTGAATAAGCTGCTCTCAACCTTATAAGACAGTAAAAACATAGCATTAATATTTTCTTTTAATATAAATTTTAAAAATCTTTCATCCTTCAAAGAAAAAATATTGACAAAAGCAATTGTTTTCAATATAATATAAGCAAACTGAGCGCCTCAGTTTGAAAACTGAACATACCAAAGAGATAAAACCATGATCGACGAACCCTTGAAAAGAACAGAAGCATACCTGAGAAATGCCGCGGAAAACGCAGCTCCCGGAACTCGTCTGCCGTCGGTAAGAGACTGCATGCTGGCAAACAAAGTCAGTAAAGTGGTTGTCGACAGAGCGGCAGCGAAACTGCATGGAGAAAGGCTGATCGATATAAGACCGCGCTCCGGTCTCTACAGAGCGGATAACAAGGATGAAAAAAGACGTCAGATAGCGATCCTTCATTATGGAAGCAGAGAACATATTTACAGCGAAGACTCTGTTTCAATGAATTTTCATGGTGAGCTCCTGCTGGCAGTGAATGCGGCGATCTCCGGCATGAAGTGGCGCATGTCCATGTACACGATGGAATGCGAAAACAATATGGATGAGCTTATAGCAGAACTCTTGAAAAGCGAAACTGAAACAGTTGTCACAATATCAATCCCCCATGCGAAGATGGATCATCTCAGAATACTCAAGGAAGCAGGGATATCCGTCTACAATCTGCTTCCGGACGTAGTGGAACTACTGCCCGCGACTATACGTCTTGATGATTTTGAAATAGTAAGAAAACAGCTTGATTATCTGCTTGCGGCAGGTCATCGCAGAATCGCCTATCTGCACTCCTGTCTTGCAGGCACATATAATAGGGCTCAGAACTCCAGACTTAATGCGTTCTGCCGCCTCGCGCTGGAAAACAAGCTGGAGACAGCTCCTGAGTGGGTATGTGAAAGCAAATGGAACGATGCCGAAGTTGAAAGAAACCTGCTTGAGATGTTCGATAAATCCGGAGTTCCGTCCGCCATCATAATAAATGACAACCATGCGGGCGGCACTTATTCGGCGATCAGAAAAAGAGGACTCGAACCAGGTAAAGACATCGCAGTAATCGGTTGCGATGACATGCCTTGGAGCAGATATCTGAATCCCAGTCTTTCCACAGTGAGAGTATCAAGAAAAGAACTCGCGGAACTGCTTTGCAGTCAGATAAGGGACGAGAATCAAAACTCATTGTCGGCTCCGACCATGCTGATAGAAAGAGCATCAAGCCTGAACAATATAAAGTGAGATGAAAATCATGGAAAAAAAACACTTTACTTTAATTGAGCTATTAGTCGTGATTGCGATAATTGCAATCCTCGCCTCCATGCTTTTACCTGCTTTGGGAAAGTCCAGAGAAATGGCGATGTCGGCCTCATGCCGCTCAAACCTGAAACAACTCGGAAATCTTTTCGTGCTCTACGCAAATGACAATAATTCATACATGATACGTGGGCATCAGACTCTGACCAATTATGACAATTACATAAAAATGGCGGCAATCGGAGGAGATTCATTCACAGGCTATTCCATCTGGGCTCTCAGAGCGTTGGGACTTCTGAGAAATGAAAGAATTCTCTTCTGTCCCTCCGACAAAACCTGGACATACAGCGGAACGGGAATTCCGACTTCCGTAAATCCAGGGCCTGTTCGTATAAGTTATTCGATAAGAGGGATAACAGCCTCATCAGACGACAGCGCGGCAATAAAAAACGGGAATTTCGGAGGTCCCAGCAGACTGGGACAAAGTTCCGATGCTGCAATCATCTCCGACCGTTTCTGTGATGCCGAATATGGAGTCCATCAACGCAATTATAATGTTGTTTTCTCCGATGGCAGAGCACGTAACTACGTCGACAGCAATCTGATCGTTTACACAAATGCACAGAGCTATAAACGAAGAGAAACATGGAAAGAATTCGATTCCGCAAAATAAACTTCAGGAAAGGCTGATTCAAAATGTACATTTTTACTCCCCTCTTATCTTTAATCACTCTCTTATTCTGTCTTCCACTTTACATACACGCCGAAGACGGCAAACCAGTCGAAGACAGAAAGATCAGACCGGACGGATTCTGGCAGGATTATATGCACGGAATCAGCGATTCATATGCAAATTCCATCGACATGAAAGCTGTCTGCGAAGCTGACCCGAAGCTGAAAAAATATATCGTCCAGAACAGTTCCCTGAAAAGCCGCTGGAAAAATTCCGATATGCCGGTACTTAAAGCCGATGCATCAAAATCATTTTCATTCCCCTTTCCTCTTCCAATGGAAAAAGTCAGAGGGAAAAAAATACGCATCTTCTTCTGGATGAAAGGGCAGAATATCGGAGACGGTCTGGGCTGGCACTCCGCCAATATCGTATTCAAGACAAAGAAGAAAAACGGAGATAAAATCTATGCAATGGATTCCTTTTTCCATACGCAGGGAAGCTTTCCATGGCATTGCTATTACAGAGAGTTTTTTATTCCGGCGAACACAGAATCGGCAGAGCTGCAATTCTACAATACCTTCAAGGGGACAGCATACTTTACGTGTCCTTCATGGGAACTTGTCGAAGGAAACGCAGTATACGTAAAAGATGAACTGCAAGATCCTGAGACAGGAAGCATGGCGCCGAATGTAAGATTCGACCAGATGCCCGAACATCTCCGCAGCCTGGCGACAAAATATCAGTGGAACTTCCTCAAGGGGAATCTTCCCGGACAGCCCTATGCGATAACAAGCCGCGACGGACTCGAAAAATACTATTATGAGAAGGCAAAAAAATGCCCTGAACACATGAATCATGCGGTTCTTTATCTCGGTGAAATGTATTATAAAGGCACAGACAAGAAGCTGATTCCGGATCTGGAAGAAGGATGGCTTGATAAACTCCGTGAAATTCTCATGAAAGATCAGGATACTGCGACCGGTTACTGGCACGACGGAAAGGACTTGAGTCTGGGGCTGACTTTTCACCTCTGCAATATGTTCTTCCGCTATTATGACCTCAAACGTAGCGACAGAGCGGACATCATAAACGAGTCGATGGGCCTTGTTAACTACGTTCCAAACGCAGACAAGATAGTCGCTCAAACACTTCGCCAGCAATCAAGCCGGACAGATGAAAACGGAAAATATAAGCTCGCCGCATGGAATAAGGAGGCATATCGCTATACAAATGAACCTGATAAAGATCCAAGTAAATCCTATCTCGGCTCAACATGGGATGCAATATATCTTTTGCGCCTTTCAGGACGTTTCACCGATGAAGAAACTCAAAAGAAGATATATGTCTCCGTTAAAGAGGCCTTGAGATATCTTCTGGAGAAAAATGTGCAGGAAAGCGGCCTTTGGCTTCAGCAGGATACCGACGCTCACGTCACGAACAACCATTATGTCTACGATATCATCGGGGACACCCAATGGCTCGAGAAAAAGATTGATCCGTCCATTCCTCAGCCTATCGTGAAAACCGAGCAGAAAGGAAACGGAAATCTGGAATTTTCATGGACTCCGCAAAATGATGAGCAGAACTCGCTGAGAATTTATATTGTTCCAGCCGGCACTGCACCTGAAAACATCAATGAAGAAAAGCTTGCCGCTATCATCCAGAGCAAAGGACATAAGTTCTACGAATCAGATCCCTTCATCGCAGCCGGAAAAATGATCAATGCTGCAATAAGCGCGTTCGGGCCGGACATGAAGATGCCTCCGGAATCGGACTGGCGCGGCAAGCGTTATATGCCGTGGAAATTGCGCATGATCAGAGCGGATTTGAAATCCAGCAGCGACTGCAAGCCTTTGACTCTGCAAATTCCGGACGGCAATTCAGTTTATGTATCAGCGGCAACATGGTACGGAGAAGAATCCCCCCTGCTCAAAGTCCGCTGAAAAAAGTCCCTCCGCCGCTCATTTATTGAAAGCTCCGGAGGGCATGAAAAAGTAATCCTTGGCCGCTCCGGTATAGCCTGACGGCTTCAATCCGGCAATTATGAATTTCTGAGGATTCCAGGATGCGTGCATATCGCCCCAGAGGGTATTCAGTCCCTTATTATGAATATTGCTGAGAGCAAGCTCGGGACTCAAAGAACGCCAGCTCGGAGTTTTTAAATATACATACATTGCCGAGTATTCAATAAGCTCAGGGGCGCAGTTACTCGTATCCTGAAAAAAGATTGTACTTTCAAGTTTTGAGAGAGAATGGATCTGTTTTCTCCTGTAGGTGCTTTCAGAGTAATCATCTGCAAATCCGACCATTCCATTCCATCCCATCCCTCCTCTATTGTATAAACTTGTCTCAATATTCCACGCAGGACAGGCAAGCGGCGGCTGAATCATTTGCGGAAAATTCACCGGCCCGCTATATCTGGAATACCCGAGATAAGGCGCCAACTGATTTTTCCAGTTAGTACTGGAATAGCCGCTCATAAGCGCCTGAACAACGATGAGATATCCGTTATAATCATTGGAATAGGAGCTGACGGCCATCCCAAGCTACTTCTGATTGGAAAGGCATGAGATTCCTTTGGCAGTCTCCCGCGCCTTCCCTAATGCAGGCAGCAGAAGAGCGGACAGAATCGAAATGATTGCAATAACAACCAAAAGTTCAATCAATGTAAATTTCTTGCGCATAATCGTAGCTCTCCAGTTTATTTCGTTTCTATTTCAAAGTAAATCGTCTTGCAGGAAGAATCAATGCTGAACGTGATGTATTCGCCGTCTCTGCTGAAGGCAAGTTCAGCAGTTCTTCTGCCGCTGAGCGGATCAAGACTGAATACTTTTGTCTTGCCTCCCTCGCCAAGTCCAAGCTTGGAAAGGAATGAAGCTCCATCCGGATGTCTCAGCGATACAAGAGCCTCGAAGGGTTCCGCAAGAACCGGAGCTTTGCCCATATCGAAAATCAAGCCTGTTTCGGGATCAAGCTTTGCTGTCTTGTTGACAGCTTTGCTCACAGCGACAAGAAGCAATCTGGACGACTTTGCGATTTCTTTTCCGTCTATTGAGCTCACGTTGAAGGAGCCCCATGCCATCGGTGAATTCAGCTTGACATCGCTGAGGGAATCCGTCTTGGAAAAGTCGCAGAGCCTGCCGCTTACGCTCTGAGTTCTGGGGCTGTCCACAATAAACAAGGCAGGTTCGGAATAATGTCTGATCTGCAAGGTGTCGCTGACAACGTGCTTCATGTCGGAACGCTTGTCGCCGATCTTCTCAAGAACCTGCTCATAAAGTTCTTTTGCAGATTTGCCCGAGAGCGCCATTTCACCAAGCCAGTTTGCCTTGCCGTCAACTCCTGAAAACGAGCTGGAATAACGTCCAAGCGCCGGAAGGAACGGCATCTTTCTCACAGGAATAAGGTCACTTTCTATGGCTGAATCCGGCACGACGGCGTTAAGCTCACGACCTGCCGTGCTGACATCACCGCGTCTGTACATCGCCGCCGCTATCTGAGAAAGTCCCCATGTCGCAGGATCTGTCTGCTGAGAATGTATCAGAATTCCGGGGTTGTTCCTGAAGCGATCCCAGTGTCCGCCGTCGAAAGAGCCCGTTGCTCCGTAGAATATGAGTCCGTTCCAGTCCTGATACGCGGCATAGGCAGCGAAAAGAGGCAGTCCTTCGCAGCGCATATCGTTGGGATAACAGTAGTTCCATTCTCCAATGACAAGAGGATATCCCTTGACCGAGGCCGAAGACAAACCGGAAATCACAGGCAGAGTCCAGACAGGCTTTGCTATTGACGCAAAATTTGAGTATGTCATGGGACGCGCACTCACGCCGGGATGATCCCAGTAGGAATGCTCTCCCATGTAATCCATGTTTTCCGAGGCCTTCAGGTCTCCGGTTGAAAAGGTGATGTTTGTCGCGCTGATGGGCGCCTTTACTCCGATTGAGCGCAAATGTGCAGCCATCTCGTCAATATAGTTTTTCTGAACTTCAATCGCAAAACGTCTGCTTACAGGATCAATGTTAAAATGAGGAGGAAGCGCCCTCTCCTCAATTTTGTTTTTCTTGAGCCATGCTGCCCAGAGCGCCTTCAGTTCCGACAGATAAGGCTCGGCTATTTTCTTCTCTAGCGGAGCATACCAATTGGAAAGCATGCTGCATTCGTTGATGATTTCATACATGGCAATTGCGGGATCATCCACCATCGCTTTGCCGGTATAAGGATTTACATGAGTGAAAAGTTCTGAAGCAAGAGCTTTTGTCACCTTCTTCAACTCTGCATTGTAGATGCTCGGATATTTCAGTTTTCCGTTATCCTCGCCAGGACGCCCAAGGCGCTCGTTGAACATGAGACCGTCATTCAGATCCATGAAAATATAAATGCCGTTCTTCTCAAGTTCAGCTATGAAAAATTCCATCTTATCAAGCATGTCCGGTTTTATCTTGCCGTCGTTGCCTGTCAGGAGTTTGCTGCTTGAATCGTAAAGATGGATTCTCACTAGATTCACACCCTGCGCCGCAAAAGTTCTGGCGATTCCCGGAGCAAGATCCTTCTCAGGAAACGGCCCTTCTATGGCTGCGTTTGTCCCCCAGAATCTGACGTTTTCATCGGGATATTTCTCGAACACAAACGATGTGCCGGAGCGCTTCAGGAAGCCGCGTTTTCCTGCCGGTTTTTCATTCATGAAGCTGAAGTCCAGCGCCGAGCCCGGCTCAATTGCTCCGTTCCAGTCGATTTTGCATTCATACCAGCTTGAGAGATCAAGTCCGCTCTTCTTCCTTGCCTTGAATACATCGGAAAGCAGTTTCAGCTCGGCGTCTGTAACAATTGAAGCATTGACAGCGGTCGCCGCGACAAGTATGGGAGTACTGCCGGTATTCGCCGAAACAAGCTCAATTCCTTTTATAAACTTTTCTGGATGAGGATTCACAATATTCATCATCGAAACACCGATTTCAGTGCTGCCGTTTGAGCCAACCCAGCCAAGCTTGGCATCTGTCGGAGGACGCGCCATCCACCAGTCATTCAGATCACGTCCGTATTTCACTGGAATCTCAGCCGAAGAGCCGTCATTGTAGAAAAGTTTGTAAGTAGCAACTACAGTTTCAAATTTTTCACCCCACGCAACACTGTGAAGAACATAAAGAGACTGCGTTTTCAGAGCAGGCTCAAGAGGAATAAGTCCGGAATTCAAGGGAAATTCAGGAGTATTGAAACTGCGCAGAATCACAGCACGTCCGCTGATATCAAAAGGAACTCCCGAAGAAATCATCAATCCTGAAGGCATTGAACGCAGATCATTCGAACCGCCCTGTCCCGTCCAGCCGCTCTTTGAAGCGTCATCCGCAAATGAACGGTTGGCGCTTTTTCCCAGCTTCAAAGGCACAAAGGGAGCGTATACCGAATTCTTTGCCTTGAACGTCAGGACAGCAGTCCCCTGCAAGCCGAGTTCAGACTTGTAGTCCATTGCAAAGCGGAGCCTGAACTTCTGAGCCCATTCCACTTTGCGCAGATCATCCAGATACCATGCTCCGCCTGATCCGGCAGGATCAATGCTGAGAGTTCCGGCCAGAGATTCCAGACTCACAGGCTCGCTGATTTTCAGATTCTGCGACTTCATTTCCATTGAGTCCATGCAGCCGCGCGGTATCGTCAGAGCCAGCTCCATATACTTTGCATCGAGTCCTTTTTTGAAGGAAAAATCATATTTCACCTGAACTCCGCCGCCGGCAAGCTGCGTAACACTGCGCGTCAGGCTGCCTTTTTCAGTATTCCACTCACAGATAAGCACTCCGGTCGAATTCGTTCCGGCATTTCCCTTTACTTCCTTAGGATTGCAAATTCCCTTCCAGTCCTTGTTCATCAGGAGAATGGAATCCCCGTCAATGAACGTGATTCCACCGTTCGCAATCTTCAAATTATTATTGATATCCGGCTGCACCGTCTGTGAAAATGCCGGAAAAAACATGCCCAGCCCCAGCAAGATCATCAAAATCACTTTAAACATTCATTACCTCTGCTTTCTTTAATTTTCAAAATCTACAGAAGAAATTATACCACAAGCTTACTTGTATAAGCAATAGTATTTTCATGTGAATATTCTGAAAAAAATCATCTTTAATGCAATATTTTCATATTGTCTAAAAAAATATGAAATTTTTCATAAACAAACAAAAAGTGAATTTTTCCAAAGAGACTCCGGTCCCCTTAGAGTTTCAGGTTATCCCAGAGGGACTGGAGACGGGTCTCGGAGATTTTCATTGAGGTACCGACTTCAGGCGCGAAAACGGCTATGCGCCATTCTTGAAGAGCCATCGCAAATTCCTGAAGCGCAAAGCTTCTGCCGAAATCAGCCACACTGCTTATGCTCAAGGCAAAGCGTTCATCAAAATAATCCACCTGCTTCATTTTGAGCCTGTCTTTTGCCGGATCGCCGATCATTCGCTCTGTCCTCAGACGCAAGGCGCGCAAGTAACGAGGATAATTTTCCAGCATCAGAGGATAACGTATAAATCCGGGACGAAAGTAGAACTCAAGCTCGGACTCGATGTCGTCTATTGAGTCCTCCATTGCCGAATTCCCGCTTTTTCCCTTTATCAGTGCGGCAATACGATTACGTTCCGCCACCGCGCTTTCTATCGTTTTTATCGTCTCCTGAAGCTCGGCATAAAGATTATGGCGTCCCTCATCGAAACGCTTGCGGAAAACTTCCTCCGTTCTGATATCAACAACACCTGAAGCTGTCAGGGACTTGTAAATCGAGGTCGAAACTATATCCTGTGAAAATCCGGACTCCTTGTCCTGTACAGAGAGAAACATATGGGTATCTTTGGAAAGATTTATGTTTCTTCCGCAGAATTTTATGTGATCGTTGTCAAGCAGACGGTAAAGCCTTACAAGCCCGTTTCTGTGCGATAAAGCAGCTTCGCGGGGATCAAGGAAAACATGACGTCCGACGCTCTTGCTTTCATCCGTCAAGGCAACGCTGGCGAAAGTTCCGCTCTGCCTGTCGATCTCAATTTTTTCAGGGCAGTCTCCCGGCCAGTCGGAAACTCCGCTCACAATCCATTCATCGGCGGCTTTAAATCGACGGCTCAGCTTCGACCCGCCTGCACTTCTGTCAGGCATGGAGCCGACCGTCAGCGACTTCAAAGAACCATCCTTCCTCACAACTCCGATTTTATACGTCAGATAGCCGGGCATCTTGTCCGTGGAAAAGTCTGACGGCTCTATATCCTCGTCCATAAGATTCGAGAAATAATCGGACAGACATTCCAGCAGGGGCTTTTCGCAGAAAACTTTGCCGTCCTTCAAATCGCGGCAGAAAGCATCAGCCTTTTCATTAAGTTGAGTCATGCGCCCGCGAATGTCCTTCGGCAAGGACTTCAGAAGCAGACGCACCTTTTCAGGCAACCAGCCCGGCACAGTCCAGTCGACAATCCAGTCGGGCATCATATTAAGCTGATCCTCGGGACAAAGCAGCACGGCTCCATCGCTTGCCTCGCCGGGATCGTAATTGTATTTGATCTCAAAAGGACAGCCGAGAAACTCAAGCCAGTCGGGAAAATCGTAGTCCCAGTCGACAGACGCCCCCTCTTCAGTCATCGCCTCTTTAAACGGAATCGCAGGATCGCTTTTGCTCTTTTCTATCCATTCGTTCATCGTTTTGAGAGAACAGACTTCAGGCGGCAGCATTGCGAGAAAACGATCTTCCACCGCATCGAAATCAAAAAGAGCGTCCGGACGGCGCAGACGGATTTCACATTCCGTCACATCATCCAGCATTTTCTTGTGCTTAACTAGCCACTGAGACTCTGCGTCCATATTGCCGGGAACAAGCCCGTCACGGATAAATATTTTTCTTGCTTCTTCAGGTGAAATGCGTCCGTAATGAACCGTTCTTCCGGGATGAATGAGGAGTCCGCCGGAAACCACCATTTCACGTGGAAACAAACCCGCGTTCGGCGTTCCACTGAATGTTATCATAGACTTTTTTGCAGAGATGAGGAGCCACATATTCCAGCCATTCCGGTTTGATCTCGGCAGCCTGACGCGCAAAAAGACGACTCGTATGAACAAGCTCAAAAGATAGAATCCATTCCGGAGTCGCCTTATGCAGTGCCGAAGCAGGAAAAATGTAGAATTTGCGGTCTTTAGTACCACGATAATATTTCTCCTCCCGGTCATAACGGGCAAGATGCGTCGGAATCCCCGCCATAATCGCAAAATGAACTTTATCGTAGTTGACGTCCTCGAAAACCTGATCCTTGGGAAGCTTGATATTCCATTCAAAATCCTTGACTGTCTCGAAAAGATCCTGAAAGAGATTGAACCACTCACGAACACGTCTGTAATTAAGGAAATTAGCCTGACAGAAACGGCGGAAACGGCTCTGCGACGAACTCTTCGCAAGATCCTTATGTAAAAAGTTCCAGAGATTGAGGATTCCGATGAAATCCGAACGCTTGTCGTGCCATTGTCTGTGAGCCTGATCGGCAGCCTGCTGACGCTCCGCCGGTCTTTCGCGCGGGTCCATGATGCTCAGATACGATGTTATCACAAGAATCTCGCCCAGTACTTTCTCGTCATACGCACGAACAGTCATTGCCGCAAGATGAGGGTCTATCGGAAATGCGGAGAGCTCTCTGCCGCGTCTCGTTATGCGATGATTTTCATCTATCGCTCCGATGTTGAAAAGAGTCTGATAACCGTCCCTTATAAGCGCAACCTGAGGAGGATCAGGCAGAGGAAAATTCTCTATCGGAGGCAGTCTCAACATGCCCATTCTGAGTATGACTCCGGCAAGAGAAGAGCGACGGATTTCAGGATCGGTAAACTTGTCCGCCTTCTCCATTGTCTCCTGATCGTAAAGATAAACACAGATGCCGTCGCAGATACGTCCGCAACGTCCCCGGCGCTGTCTTGCGCTTGCCTGAGAGACCTGCTCAATCTGAAGTTCCTGAACCTGATTCCTCGGATTAAAGCGGCTGAGTCTGACCATGCCGCTGTCGATCACGTAATGAATGCGCGGAATGGTTATGGATGTCTCCGCCACGTTTGTAGCCAGTATTATGCGTCGATTCGAGGCGGGATGGAATATCTTACGCTGCTCCGCCAAGCCCATGCGCGCAAAAAGAGGCAGCACGTCGGTATTGCGCCAGCGCTGTCCTTCGAGCACATCCGTACAGTCCCGGATTTCACGCTCGCCGGGCAGGAAAACAAGCACGTCACCATCAGGATCAATTTCGTTAAGCGCATTGACGGCGCGCATGATATGATAAGGAAGTTCTTCATCTTCCTCCGGCGGCAGAAATATATCTTCGACGGGAAAGGTTCTGCCCTCGACTTCAATCACGGGTGCGTTATCGAAAAACGCCGAAAAAGAACCGGCATCGAGAGTAGCCGAACTTATCACTATCCTGAGACTTTTCCGGCGAACCAGAAGCCCCTTCAGATAGCCAAGGATGAAGTCAATATTGAGGCTGCGTTCATGAGCTTCATCAATTATCAGAACTTCATAAGCGAGCATATCGCGGTCTGTGCATGTTTCGGCAAGCAGAATTCCGTCCGTCATGAACTTTATAACGGTGGAGTCCGATACATTGCTGTCAAAACGAACCTGACAACCGACCTCGACTCCATATCTGCATTCAGTTTCTTCCGCGACGCGTTCCGCCATTGAGGAAGCCGCGATACGGCGG
>JAKJHH010000028.1:0-4242 GCA_022703965.1 Verrucomicrobiota bacterium | reverse complement strand
ATCCCTGCCCGTCCGAAACCTGCTTTGAGTGCAATTTTCGGAAGCTGAGTAGTCTTGCCCGAGCCGGTACTGCCGCAGACAATCACGACAGGATTATTTTTAATAGCCTCGGCAATTTCATCTGCTTTGCCTGAGACTGGAAGTTCGGGCGGAAAATTGATTTTAATATTATCGGCAATATCCGAAAGACTTCGTTTCTGAGCGCGTTCAAGGGCAGACTCAAGCTTACGGAGAAGCTGATCCGAAGGAAGCTTCTGCTTTTCCCTCTGTTTCAGCCTGAATTCCAGCTCTGCAATTTCGGCTCTGTCCTGAAGTCTTATGATTTTTTCCGCGCTTTGTCCGTCGTCCATAAATATTCCTGTAGATAAGAACAGAAAAACTAGCCTTAAGAACGAACCTTTTCAAGCTCAAAGAGATAAATGAGATGAAATTTATAGCTCGCGAAAACAGGAAGAGTCAGTCACGCTTTTTGAGCTGAGTTTTTCGAGGATTTGCCAGCGAACGTAATGCGCCAATCAAGTTTATTGTGAGTGGGATTTAAACCACGAAACACACGAAGGACACGAAAAATACAAGGACGAGTGTTTTATAACTTATGTCCGAATGTTCTTTAATCAATAGTGGACTGATAACGGGTAGCGACGGCAGTCCCTTGCCGTCGAACCATTAGACGCTAAACGCTGGAAGCAATGGGAAGGGAAGCCGTCAAGAGCCTGACGGCACTACCTGTCAAATCTTCCTCAAATAGCATCTGCTTCTTAAAAAATTTCGTAACCTTCGTGCGCTTCGTGGTTTAAATCCCACTCACAAATCAACCTTTGAAAAAACTCTTTGATTTTTTAAGTAATTGATGTAGAATCTTATCAGAGCCGATCTGCTTGTCTGTTGCCCTGCTAATATTCTGGGAGTTCACGGAAGCATAAAGATCGGCTTTCTTCGCACGGTATTTGTTATTGAGTTTTTTGTCAGATGTGTTATAATTAGAGTCAGATGCAGTTGGCGTTGAGCCGGGTCTCGTCAAACCTTCTGTATCTTCCTCTGAACCGCTCGGGGTTCTAGCCGGATTTTTTCTTTTCCATACTATTTCAAAATCATCTCTTAACGATTTTCCTTCTTTCGGAAACTGAGTAAGCAACCCGCCGTATAACTGTTCTTTTGACTATGGCATCTTTTGAAACTACAATTATAATATATTCAGGCCACGATTTGAGCTATCAGGAGCTGTGATATCCGGCGAGGCGGCATTGCCTGCATCAACTGCCGCATTATTTGCTATATCCCTTTCTTTGACGTATAATATAGACGATCCGTTACTGGAGTCATCAGGGACTGTGAAAGTCGGAGAAGCGTGACTGCCTGAATCAGTCACTGCATTGAATAATAAATCTGAATTTTAAATATCAATTTTGTACATTATCCTTTAATTCAGGATGGCTCTTATGTTCGCGCTGTTTGTTCTGCTATTTGCCATTATTTTTGCATTTATGTGCATTCGCGCCTTCTACATTGCCTTCTGTCTTCCTATGAGGCATCCTCTACGCATTGCCACGAAAAATAAACTCCGCAAGCAGATACGCTGACAGTCAGGCAAAAGTAATTCAGGGCTACTCATCGCGTTTTTGAGGGGAGAGTTTTTCGAGGATTGCAGAGGCTATGTTCGGGCCTATGCCGGGGACTCGGCGACAGATTTCCTCGGCGTTGGCCTGACGAAGGGCTCGCACGGAACCGAATTCTGTGAGAATAGCCTTGCGGCGTTCGGGGCCGATTCCTTCAATTTCATCGATGATCGATTCCTGTATCCTTTTGTTACGAAGCTGACGGTGATAAGTCACGGCAAAACGATGGGCTTCGTCACGGACAGCCTGAAGAAGTTTTAAGGCAGGGCTGTCTTTCGGAATAATCAGCGGATCGTGCGCGCCGGGAAGATAGATTTCCTCGTTTTTCTTCGCAAGACCGGCAACAGTAAAGCTGAGTTCGCAGCCGATTTCACTCAAGGACTGCAAGGCAGAGGAGAGCTGGCCTTTGCCGCCGTCGATGAGAAGGAGATCGGGAAAAGCCGTATGCTCCTCCATTTTTCTTCTAAAATGACGTTTTACAGCCTCGGACATCATTGCGAAGTCGTCGATACCTGAAACCTCTCTGATTCTGAAACGACGGTAGGATTTCTTGTCGGGACGTCCATCCTTGAAGGAAACCATACTGGCAACGGCAAGTTCTCCGCTGATGTTTGAGATATCGAACGCCTCAATACGCGAGGGCGGATTTTGCATTTTCAGGAAGTCCTGCAAGAGCTTTACAGCTTCAAGCCCGCCTTCGCTTCTGATAGAGGCATAGCGGAAATTGCGGTTTGAGGAAAGCTCGCGGATTCCGCTCAGAATATCGCGCCATTTCGAGGCTTTTTCAAAATCCAGAGCGGCGGCGGCTTCCTTCATTTTCAGTTCAAGACTTGCCATAAGCTCCTTGTCGCCGGACTCAAAAAGCTTGACGAGCTTCTTAACGCGCTCCATATACTCGTCATCGGAAATATTGCCCTCGCAAGGACGGCAACAGTCCTTTATGACCGCGGCAAGACAATGACTGCGGTCTCTTTCGCCCGGTTCGTTGCATTTGCAGATGCGTAGTCCATAGAAACGCGAAAGAAAAATTGCGCATTCACGGATTACGCGGCTGACAGGAAAAGGCCCGATGTAAATGGAGCCATCCTCGCGCCGGATTCTCGACAGTTTTATGCGCGGAAATCTTTCAGTCATATCGATTTTGAGCATGAGATAACGCTTGTCGTCACGCATAAGAACGTTATAACGCGGAGTGTATTCCTTGATAAGTCTGGATTCCAGAATCAGCGACTCGCTCTCGTTCTTGACGGTTCTGAATTCCCATGAAGCAATGCTGTTGATTAGAGAGCGTGACTTCGGATCGGCAAGACGCATCCTTGAAGGCTGAAAGTACTGCGACATGCGTTTCCGCAAATTAGACGCTTTGCCTATGTAAATGACTTCGCCGAAACGGTCGCGATATATGTAAACGCCTGGTTTTGAGGGGATATCGCCTGGATTGAAAGAGATTCTGGCCATTATCAGCTTACAGACTTTTTCTTGTGAGTATTTTTGTTTTTCTCAAGAGCGGACAGATAGTCATAAGCCTCATTGATTATGCTCATCGCCTGATTCGAACCGCCTTTGTCGGGATGGAATTTATGAGTCATGACACGGCGTTTATGTGAAAGTTCAGTAGGATGGGGAATCTCGCTGTTGAGATCGTAAAGATGACGGTAAGCTTCTTCGCGTTCGCTGTAGTCGGCAAGTTCGATCTGTTCAAAGTACTTAAGAGACAGACTGTCGATTTTAGCCTTGAAACGCCGTTCATCGATCTCAGTGCGCATAGCGGCATTGCTGACGTAACGGACGACGAAATCCAGTACTTTGCGCTTGTCGAAAGAAGCGAATTTTCCAAGAGCCATGAAGGAAATATGTGTCAGTGTATCGCGGAACCAGAGAATGCAGCCGCCTTCCTCGAAGGGATTGGGAGTTACCTGAAAATTGAAGTTGTCGACGGATATTTCCGTCAATATCTTACTGAATTCTTCGGACATCGCGTTAAAAGGCTCCATTGTTTGCGTTACCCCCTTGCTTGTAAAACTATACACAAAACTGAATCGTTTACAATCAGAATAAACGGCTTTTTACTTTGACTTTTTTAATACAGCACTTATCTTTTCCGGCATTTTTGTGATATAATTTCCAGAACCAAGAGGATTTCAGTATAAAATGAGCGGAAACACTAAGAAAAAAGCAGTCATGCTGGGGCTGGGGCTTGACAATGAGGACGGGCACAAAAGAGTGACCCGGGGCGATAACTTTGTCATCTCAGGCGGCTCCGAGGAAACTCATGAGCACATGACGGAAACCGCCATAAAAGTCAACGAGAAACTCTCAGCCAAAGGACGCCGTCTGGAAGAAATCAGCGGCAAAGAGTTTGTCGATATCATTCAGGAAGTAAGCAATCGCTGAAGCTTTTTTTTATAAGAAAACCCGTATCCGCTGTTAGTGGATACGGGTTTTTCGTTTGCTATAAGTCAGGCTGTAACAGCTTTGAAAACTTCAGCTTCTTCAGGGTAAAGCAGAGAACCGTCCTTGTGGAATACGTCATGAAAATAGAATTCCGGCTCTCCCTTGGATTCATCCCAGCGCCACGGATAGATGGTGTTTGTCTTACCAGCGACAAGCCCCCAGTTTATGGCAG
>JAKJHH010000289.1 GCA_022703965.1 Verrucomicrobiota bacterium | reverse complement strand
TGTCTCAGCAAGCTCAAGAATATTTCTGTAGCGCTTGAAAATTACAGTTCGGACTATAAGGGCTATATTCCTCAGGCATACACATCCGACATGGAAAGATGGTGGATTTTTCTTTCTCCATATTACGGTTACCGAGATACGATGAATACAGGCGACAGAGATAAAATCTCCCGATTTCTAGTAAAAAGTATGGGCTGTGATGTTGCACGTACTCAACATGCCACAACAGGACGCACCTATTCTTTGAATCAAAACTGCTCCAGACTTCCAGGACGCTTTAAATCGCCATCAAGGACAACGTGTCTGGCAGACGGCCCATGGGCTCTCACCGGATGGTTTACCGACGATTATTCAGCCAATAAGGTTAACAATCCTACCCTCTATGACTGGGGATATACACATCTGAAAACCCGAACGAACATGACATTCTTCGACGGGCATGGCGAAAGCCGCGAAGTTTCATCTATTCCGGCAAGTGAAATCGGCAGTCCAGGATCCTTGTTCTGGCTCGGATATGAATAAGACTTGCATGCCTCCCGGTTTGATTTGACCGTTTTTGGTTATATCTTACTTGGAATAACTTTCACGGGAGGCCTTATCAATGAAAAAATTCTTCTTCCTTGCAATGATGCTTGGTGCCGCTGCTTTTACGCAGGCTCAACAGACTCTTCCTTCTAACTACAGTGCCGAATCAATCCGCTATTTTGAGGAGCAGATCGGACGTCTCAACGCTCAGATGCGCGAGCTTCAGGACAGCAACGCCCGCCTGACTACGGCAATTCAGGACATCCAAAAAAATATTACTGTACTTGATCAGAATAACAAACTTCTCGTTCAGGACATGCTTGCTTTCAAACAGGCGGTCAACGATGACAATAAGAAAAATCTGGATCGCATTACTGAAGTCCTTCAGAAACAGCAGAGCGCAATCTCAAATGTCGCTGCTACAGCTTCAAGGGCATCCGCTCCTGCGACAGCGGCAGCAAGCACATCCACAGGCGCGGCGACTTCTTCCGCTCCTGCCGCCGGAGACCATTACGAATACACTGTTCAGAAGGGCGCAACTCTTTCCATCATCGCCGCCGCATACAAGGTTTCCGTGGATGACATCCGCAAAGCAAATAACCTCAAAAACGATATCATCCGCGAAGGACAGAAGCTCATTATTCCCGTGAAATAAGCAGGATCAAGCTTATTATTGATTCAATCAATATTGAATCAATTTAATATCGATTAACATTATAAAAAGACTGTGTTAAGGTAATGTCATATCAAAAAAAGGAATCTGTGATATGACATCTGAAAAACCTGAAAACATAATGCCGAGGCTGGGCGCTCCCGTGACCGCCCAGTTTTTAGGAGTTTTCAACGACAACGCCTTCAAAAGCCTTTCCATCGCCTGCGCCGCGGCCATGGGGGGAGGCAAGGACGATTCAGTTTTTCTTCTTCTGCTCAGTGTTGCGTATGTTCTTCCATTCCTCATCGCCGGACATCCTGCCGGATGGCTGTCCGACATGATTCCCAAGCGCACTGCACTGATCTACACAAAGGCTGCCGAACTGATTGTAATGCTCATCGGCACCTTTTTTCTTTTTATGAGTCCTAGCTGGGGAGCTCTTCCGCTTGCCTTTGTCATGTTCCTTATGACGATGCAGAGCGCCTTCTTCAGTCCTGCCTATAACGGCATACTTCCCGAACTTTTCAGTGAAAAGGAAATTTCCCGTGCCAACGGAATTTCAGGCATGCTTACCTTCATTGCCGTTATTCTTGGCTTCGGTTCAGGCTTCATCATCAAACACTTTTGCGGCGACTCCTCTTACATCGCAGGATTCATCATGGCGTCATTTTCTCTTGCAGGACTTCTTGCCGCTTACATGACCGGAAATCCCAGACATGCGGTCAAAGCGGAAAAAGAAATTCCCTTCAGCGACTGCTTCAGAAACATCTTCAAAACCCGCGCGTTTTACCTTTCTGTGCTCGGTGAAGCCTTTTTTCTCGCCGCCGGTACCATTATACAGCTTTCGCTTGTTCTTTACGCAAAATACAGTCTGCTGATTCCCGGCACGGATCCGCTTGCGCTGGGAATCGTTCAGCTTGCGCCGTCTCTGGGTATCGGCTTCGGATGCTACCTTGCCGGACGTCTTTCCGGCAACCGCGTGGAATTCGGACTAGTTCCCTGCGGATGCGCGATAATGTCGATTTTCCTCGCCGTATCCGTGCTGTTTCCCGGCGGCTACTTCACGTGGAATGAGCACATGATATATCCTTTCAGCCTGCTTTTCCTTATTCTGGCGGGTATAGGCGGAGGTCTTTTTGTAATTCCGCTCAAAGCGTATATACAGCTCAAAGCCCCTGCGGATCAGCGCGGAGGAATCCTTGCGGCCTCCAACGTGATTTGCTTTGCCGCGATACTTTTTGCAGGAATATTCTCAAGTGTTTTCTGTGCCGCAGGTGGTGAAAGCCTCATCAAGGGAGTCTTCATAAGCCCCGAGGCAATGCTGCTGCTTGTTTCAATATCGCTTTTTCTGGTGACTGCCTACGCCGTTTATCTATTGCCATTCATTCTTATACGCTTTATGACAGTACTCATAACCAGAATCGTCTACAGGGTGAAAATCAGCGGCGAGGACAGAATTCCGGAAGAAGGCCCGGCTCTTCTGATTGCAAATCATGTTTCTTTTGTCGACGGACTTCTTATTAGTGCCACAACATCACGTCCAATTCACTTTATGATGCATGAAGATTACTACCGTTCTCCGCTGCTTCATCACTTTGCCAAATTTCTGGGCTTTATCGAGGTTCCCTCGCAGGACAAACCCAAAAAGCTGGTCGAAATGTTCAGAGTCACACGCCAGCTCCTCCGCAAAGGTGAACTTGTATGCATCTTTCCTGAGGGACGCATCACGCGCAACGGTGTCATGGATGAATTCAAAAAAGGCATGATGCACATACTTCCCGATGATGTCAAAATTCCTATAATCCCGATACGCCTCGGCATGCTCTGGGGCAGTATTTTCAGCTATTATTACGGCAACATCAAAATGCGCCTGCCAGAGGAACTCCCTTACCCGGCCTCCGTCACCGTCGGAAATCCCGTACCTCCTGACACGACACCTTTTGCCCTCAGACAGATAATATCCGAACTTGCCGCTGAAACCGAAATGATCCCGCGTGACGAGGAGCGTCCCATTCATTACCAGTTTGCTAAATATACACGCAGACATCCTTTCAGAAAGATTATTCATGAAAGCAACGGTAAAACGATCTCCGCATTTTCCATGCTTGTTAAATCCGTTATTCTCAGCCGCCACGTGCGCAGACTCTGCAATAATGAAAAATATATCGGAGTCATGCTTCCCAATGTCCTTGCCACTCCGGTGACTATCCTTGCCGTGCTTATGGCAGACAAAATTCCGGCAGTTCTAAACTTTTCGATGTCTCCTGACGGTATCCGCAAGTGCATGGAAAAGGCAGGCGCAAGATACATCATTACAAGCCGCCTCTTCCTCAAAAAAACATCCATTCCTGAAATGGAAAATATGATTTTCCTTGAAGATCTTGCCGCTTCGATCAGCTTTAAGCAAAAGATGCTCTGGACTCTTGCCGCCGCTATTCTGCCTCAGCAGGAACTTATGAACCTTGTCGCGCCTGAACACCACCGCGATGTTTTCAGAACAGCCGTGATTCTTTTCTCCAGCGGCTCAACGGGCAATCCTAAAGGAGTCATGCTGTCGCACCACAATATCAGCAGCGATGTTTATTCCTTCCTGCGTATAGTCGGCTGGCGTAACAGCGATAAACTCTGCGGAAATCTTCCGCTCTTCCATTCCTTCGGATTCACAACATGCTTCTGGATTCCCATGATGACCGGTGCAAAAGTCGTTTATGTCGCAAATCCGCTCGACGGCGCCGCTATTGGAGAGGCTATAGACAAGTTTGAGCTCACAATACTGCTTGCAACTCCCTCATTTCTTCAGTCCTACATGAAAAAGTTTACCGTTGAACAGCTCCGCACCCTAAGACTTGTCGTTACAGGAGCCGAAAAACTTCGCAAAGATATAGCCTCGAAATTTAAAGACGCTACCGGACTTACAGTCGTCGAAGGCTTCGGATGC
>JAKJHH010000288.1:303-4124 GCA_022703965.1 Verrucomicrobiota bacterium | reverse complement strand
TTTCCGACTCTATTTTTGCTCCGAGTCCGTGAAGTCCGTAAAAATGGGCATCAAGTCTCCGGCGTCCGATTACGTCTCCGCCGGGAGCCCATATGGCCGCTTTTCCTGTTCTGTGGAGCAGGGGGGCGGCAAAGAGAATTGAAGTTCTGATTTTTGAGCAGATTTCCCGGGGGATGTCATTTCTCTTTATGTTGTCAGCTTTCAGATAGAGGCGGTTTTTCTGACGGCGGACAGAGACTCCAAGCACTGCGGCTGCTTCGAGCATCGCGTCGACATCTATGATGTCCGGCACGTTTCCGAGGATGACTTCTTCGTCTGTAAGCATGGCAGCTGCAATCATTGGGAGGACTGCGTTTTTGTTGCCGCTTATTTTTATTTCGCCTTTGAGTACGTTCTTTCCTTTTATAATCAGTCTGCTCATCGGATGCGCCGGATTCTTTCTTTATTCGTCGTACGATTTATATTGTTTGTTTGGGAACGGACTCTCTTGATGAGCCCGTTGCTTCAGGAGTCTCAGAGTTTTTTGCCGCCGCCTATTGACGGAGCCGGTTTTTTCGTCTGCTGTGCTTTTTTCTTCGCTTCGTTTTCCTTGTCTTTTGCCTCAGCCTTTTTTCTGTCATCTTCGGCTTTTTTGATTGCGTCTCTCCGAGCCTGAAATTCATTTTTATTCCCTGCTTCAAGGCTGCTTATGTAGGCTTTTTTCGCGGAGATTATTCTTTTTACAACTTCCAGTGTCTCAGTTTTTCCTTCACTTGCCAGCTTGCCGGATTGTTCTTCCAACTTTTTGACATCGTAGCGGTTTCTTGCAGCGTCGCGTCCCCATTCTGCTTTTTCATGTTCCGCCTTGAATTTTGTTATATCTGCGGAGTTGTTTGCTTCAAAGGCCGCGCTTAGCTGTTTTTTTACCTCGGATAGTTTCTTGACGGCGTTGGCTTCGTCTGTTCTTCCGTCTTTTTCAAGAGTGGCGGCTTCGTTCGTCAGTTTGGGGATATCTGCTTCAAGTGAAGTACTCCAGACAAGCTCTGAGGCTCTCCACATTACTGATTCCAGTTTTTTGATGTCATTCCAACTTGCCGATGTCTTGAGGGTATCGGAGAGTTTCTGCTTGGCTTCAATCAGTGATTTTAATCTTTCAACGCGCTTGGTATTTTTTGCTTCTTCGGCTATTTTTATGTCCTTATTATTTTGAACTATTTCATCTGTGAGCTTTGTTGCGTATTTGACCCTGTCAAGATCGCGAAGCTTCTGTTTAAGTTTGTTTATCTGCTCCTCGTTGTCAGACTCGGTGGCTTTGATGAGGTCTTCTTTGATTTCTATGATCTCGCGCACTACTTTGGCTGTATTGGGCTTGGATTCTCTTTCCAGACTTGCTACTTCGCCTTTGTGCCAGCGTATTTCCATATTCAGCTGGGCTGGAATGCGTGAATCTTCGGCTTTTTCCAAAGTGGCTTTTGCTGTTTTTATGTTTGATATGCTTCCGGAATCAAGGGCTTTTTTCAGATTGCTTTTTGCTTCGCAGATCTTTTTTTCTGCATCAGCGAGTTCATCCTTGCCTTCCTTGTCGTACTTTTGCGAAAGCGCTTCTCCGGCTTTTATCTCGTCAGGCAGAATTTTGATGAGACGGATATCTTCGGCGTCTTCAACTTTGATGCGAGCCTTCTTGATTTCGTCTTCTTTGCCAGAGTTAAGAGCGTTCTTGAGGTTTCTTCTTGCATCCATGAGCTTGGTCAAGGTATCTGCGATGTCTTTTTTGCCGTCTCGCTCAGCTATTTTCTTTTCCTGATCATTTTTCCAGAGCGCTTCATCTATGGCGACTGCATCCTTCTGAAATTGAGCTTTTTTCAAAGCGTCCTTCATTGACTGTATCTGATTTTTATCCCCTGTTTCGTAGGCTTTCTTCAAGTCTTTGGCTGCCTGAGTGCACTTGCGGCAGGCTTCGGCAGCTTTAGGCTTTTTAGCCTTTTCCAGCTGTATTGCCTCGGCATCATTTTCCTTTATGAAGTAAGACATCAGGACTGCATCCCTTGCGTTTGTTGCGTCGTTTATGCAGTCTTTAGCTGTTTTCAGCATATCTTCCCGGTTGGAGTCAAGAACCGTGATCAATGCTTTCTGATATCTTATGAGTTCTCTGGTCGCCTTGGCGAGATCTTTTTTATTTTCCTTATCATAGCTGTCGGCTTCTGTTTCCAGAGCTTTTATCGTATCTTCAATCTGGGGCTTGCTCTGTGCTTCGCTTGTTACTCCGTAAAAACATGTCATTGCACATGTTACAGCTGTCAGGAGGAGTTTCTTCTTCAGATTCATCTTTTCACCTCGTTTTTCTCGTTGGCTTTAACATTAAACCAGATGAAGAATAAAGCAAGAAGACTGTGTCCAAAAAAGCGGATTGACTCATTATGTCTTCCAGTTTCTTATGACTGTGTCATCTTGTCTCAGATCTTGACTACGGCAAGGCCTGTGCTATTTTTCTCTTCTCAGGCTGAAAAGGGGCTTTTCGGGGGATTCTGGCAGGCTTTCTGCTGTATTATCTCCTGAATAATTTGAAAAGGAGACATATTTATGGAAATGGACAAATTCACCAAACGCTCAAGGGAAGCCCTCGTGGCTGCCAATGAAATTGCTGTTCAGCGTGGACATCAGGAACTGCGTCCTGTGCATATTCTCAAGGCTTTGGCCGATCAGGAGAACGGACTTTTTTCCTCGATTATGAAAAAGATGAATGTTAATGAGGCCTCTTTCAGCTCAAAGCTGGATAAAGAGCTTTCATCAATTCCGTCTGTCAGCGGTCCCGGAGCTCAGCAGACTTACAGTTCAAGAGATTTCAGTCAGGTTCTTATTGCCGCCAGAAAGAAGGCGGAGGAGATGAAGCATGAGTATATCAGCGTTGAACATCTTTTGCTTGCCGTCTATGAGACCGATAAAAAATGCCGTCAGCTCATGGATTCAGCAGGCATTAACAGCAATGCCGTTCTCAATGTTCTCAAGAGCATTCGAGGCAATCAGCGTGTGACTTCCGAGGAGCCGGAGACAACTTTCGAGGCTCTCGAAAAATACGGACGCGATCTCACCGAACTTGCCCGTAAGGACAAGCTAGATCCTGTCATCGGACGTGACGAAGAAATAAGACGCGTCATTCAGATTCTTTCCAGACGCTCCAAGAACAATCCTGTTCTCATCGGTGAGCCTGGCGTTGGTAAGACTGCAATTGTCGAAGGTCTTGCAATCCGAATCATGCGCGGCGACGTGCCGGAAGGACTCAAAAACCGTAGAGTCATTGCTCTTGACATGGGCGCTCTCATTGCCGGTGCAAAATACCGCGGCGAATTCGAGGAACGCCTTAAAGCTGTCCTCAAGGAAGTTACTTCGGGCGAGGGGAATATCATCCTCTTTATCGACGAACTTCATACTGTCGTCGGTGCCGGTGCCGCTGAGGGTGCTATGGATGCCGGAAATCTCCTCAAGCCCATGCTGGCGCGAGGCGAACTCCATTGTATCGGCGCGACCACTCTTGATGAGTATCGCAAACACATCGAAAAGGATGCAGCTCTCGAACGCAGATTCCAGACTGTTCTTGTAGCTCAGCCGACTGTCGAGGATACTATTTCCATCCTTCGCGGTCTCAGGGAACGTTATGAAATACATCACGGTGTAAAGATCAAGGATACCGCTCTTGTCGCAGCTGCCACTCTGTCCGATAAATACATCGCGGACAGATTCCTGCCGGACAAGGCCATTGACCTTGTTGATGAAGCCGCTGCCAAACTCCGTACTGAGATCGACAGCTGTCCTGTCGAGATTGATGAACTCAATCGTCGTTCAAC
>JAKJHH010000288.1:0-254 GCA_022703965.1 Verrucomicrobiota bacterium | reverse complement strand
GAAGCCGCCGCTCTCAAGAAGGAAAAAGATCCGGCTTCCGCCGAACGTCTGAAAAATATCGAGGAAGAACTTGCCGAACTCAAGAGCAAGTCCGGTGAAATGCGGGCTCGCTGGGAAAATGAGAAGAAATCCATTGGCGATATGCGCACCCTCATGGAATCTCTTGAGCTTGCCCGTCAGCGTCTCGACAAGGCAGAACGCGACTATGAACACGAGAAGGCTGCTGAAATCCGTTTCGGCGTCATTCCCGGTAT
>JAKJHH010000287.1:393-4213 GCA_022703965.1 Verrucomicrobiota bacterium | reverse complement strand
TGATTCGCTGGAGCTGATAAACAACGCTTCGCGGATTTGTTTCGTCGCAGATGAAGAGGTCTATGACCGGAGCCGCCCAGACAGTTTTCTCTTTCGATGATTACTGTCTTCAGACCACGCAAAGCTGTTTCATGAGCCGCCGAAAGTCCGGCAGCTCCGCCGCCTATTACAATGACATCATATTTTCTATTGAACATCAGACGTTCTCCTTAGCAAGAAAATCAGCGGAAAGGCGACTTCCTGTTATGTAGGAAGCTCCGCCGCGACGGGTTATTTTTTCGACCGGAATTCCGCTTTCACGTGAAATGAGTTTAAGTATTTTATAAGTGCAGAATCCGCCCTGACATCTTCCCATGCCTGAACGGGTATAGAATTTTATTCCGTCAAGAGTCTGATGTCCGCGCCTGACGGCTTCGACAATCTCGGCTTCGGAGATTCTTTCGCAGCGGCATATAATATTTCCGTAGGCAGGATTCTCTTTTATCAGTTCATCCATTTTCTCGGCAGAAAGATCGCGCACGGATTTATGAGGAGGAAGCTCAGCTTTGAAATCTGCTTTTTTCTCCAGTTTCAGGCCGAAATCCTTTTCCAGAATTCCTACGATATATTCGGCAATAGCCGGAGCTGCGGTAAGTCCGGGAGACTGAATTCCAGCGGCATGTATGAAATTAGGAACTTTACCGGACTTCTCTATCATGAAATCCTCGTGCTCCAAAGTCGGGCGTAAGCCGGTAAAAGATGTAATAAAGTCCCTGCGTGAAATTCCGAGAACCATCCTGGAAGCCTGAAGGAAAATCTTCTCCATATTTCTGTAGCTTGTGCTGAGATCAGACTTGTCCTCGATATTTTCGGATGTCGGCCCAATCATCACGGTTCCCTCGACCGTCGGAATCACGAGCATACCTTTCGACTCCTTAGCCGGAACCGGAAAAATGACGTTTGACGGACAGGCTGATGTATTACGGTCAAGCAGAAATTCTTCGCCTTTACGAGGAATGATTTTATAAGTTTCCGCACCGAATATCTCGGAAATTTTATCTGTAAAAAGCCCCGCTGCGTTGACAAGATAACGGGCTTTTACCTGTTCACCTGAACTTGACTTCATCGTGTAAGAAGAGCCGTCCCATGCAGATGAAACGACTTCAAAATTCCGTATAAAATCAACCCCGTTCAGCATGGCTGATTCTACAAGAGAAAAAACAAAGCGGTAAGGCTCGACTACGCCGCCAAACGGAGCATAAAGACCTCCGGCGATATCCTGATTAAGCTTAGGCTCTATGGAGAGAAGACGCTCTGAGCCACATATCTCAATATCCGGAACTCCATTAGCAAGCCCCTGCTCGTAAAGCTTTCTGATCGTCTTCATCTCCTCGCTCGAAAAAGCGGCAACAATGATTCCGGTTCTTTTGAAGGAGAACTTCAATTCCTCATGAAGCTTGTCGTACATGAAGTTCCCCTTCAGCTCCAGCTTGGCTTTCAAGCTTGTACTCGCGTGATGGAATCCGGCATGCACGATTCCGGAATTCGCCTTGGATACACCAAAACAGGCATCCGAAGCCTTGTCGATCAGAGCAACCCGCAAATTAAAGGAGGAAAGAAGTCTCGCGGTCGAAGCACCTGTAACACCGGCGCCTATTATCGCGATATCATATAGAGAAGTCTCCATTTGACTGCCTTTCAATTTCTTGTTTCATTAAAAGTTTCATTACAGTAAATTATAGAATACACTCAGTGATATGTCAATAGGTTTTTCTCATTTGTTTACTTTTATTTTGCAGCTTATGAAACTATCTTAGCAACAGAACATGGAGAAGAAGAAAAATGAACCTTTCAAATATAGCTGAGAGCATAAGAAAAATCCGCCAGCAGCAGAACCTTACAGTGGAACAGCTCGCAGTCAAGGCAGGATTCACGAAAGGCTACATATCGCGTCTTGAGAACTTCAGAGTAACGCCTTCGCTGTCGGCGCTAAAGAAGATATCAGAAGTGATAGGAGTGCCGCTTTCGGCGTTTTTCGAAGATGACTTCAAATCTCCGCAATACATCAAAGGAAGTCTGGACAGCGGCGAGGAAATTATCCGCAACAACGCACCTGAATACGGAATGCGCTATTACTCGCTTGCTTTCAAAAAAATCGACCGCATTATAGATCCCTTCATACTCGAATACAGGCCTTCCGACAAAATCCGTGAAATGATGATGCACGATTCAGATGAGTTTTTCGTAGTTCTGGAAGGCGAAATCGACTATATCGCGGGCGACGAGAAAAACAGGACTACGCTGAAAAAAAATGATACCATATATCTTTCCGCCAATATGCCGCACAGCTCGACGATAAGCCCCGGCTGCCAGTATGCGAAAGCACTCATAATCTACTGCCAGAACAATGCCGGTTCGCAGTCCAAAGAGCAGGATTGAGTCAGACTATGTCCGATCTGCTTTTTGAGATAAAAGGAGGCGACAAAAAGCCTCGCAGGAATGACACTGTTCATCAGAAAATCGCGAAAGTCGCGGTTCATCTTTCTTTGGACAAGAGTTATGATTATTCGATTCCGGATGAGCTCGTCTGGCGGGTAAAACCTGGAGTCCAGGTTAATGTAGTATTCGGTCACAGCACAAGACGCGCCTATGTTGTGGCTCTGGCGGATTTCTCTGAAAGAAGTGATTTGAAGCCGATTGAATCCGTCTGCGACGATCATCCTGAAGTCCCTGAATCGCTGATCCGTCTTGCCGAATGGATGGCACGCTATTACTGTTGCAGTAAGGAACAGGCGATAAGAACTCTTCTTCCAGGAGCCGTCAGAAGCGGTAAAATCAAAAAGAAAACTCTTGCACATTTCTTCATAAGCGATCCGGATAAAGCAGAAAAGTTTATACTGGAACATGCAAAAAAAAGTAAATTGAAGACTGCCGCGCTGAAGGAACTCCTGATGAATCCGGGCTCCACCGCAGAATCACTCAAGAGAAACGCAAACGTCAATCCGCCGACACTAAAAGCGCTCATCGAAGAAGGCCTTCTAACAAAAGAAGACAAAATCATACAACGGGATCACTATGAGAATGTAGAGATTCTTCCGACTCAGCCGCTTGAACTAGGAGCTGAACAGAAAAGCGCTCTGGACACCATCGTCGGCATGATGGAAAAGCAAGAGAAGACTCCGCCGCATGTCATGCTGCTCTATGGAGTTACAGGAAGCGGCAAGACCGAAGTTTATCTTCAAGCCATAGCAAGAGCCCTTGAAATCGACAAAGATTCCATAGTGCTTGTTCCTGAAATCTCACTGACTCCGCAGACAGTTGAACGTTTCCGGGCAAGATTCGGCAACAAGGTCAGCGTACTTCACAGCGGCCTGAGCGACGGAGAGCGTTATGATGAATGGATGAAAGTCCATGAGGGCAAAGTAAAAATCGCAGTCGGAGCCAGATCGGCACTGTTCGCCCCCTTCAGAAAACTCGGACTGATTATCGTTGACGAAGAACACGAAAACTCATATAAACAGTCTGAAGCGCCACGCTACAATGCCCGAGATGTCGCCGTCATGCGCGGTCTTTATGAAAACGCGGCGGTAATACTCGGATCAGCGACACCTTCCTTCGAGAGTTTCAACAATGCTAAAAACGGTAAATATATCCTGTCCACTCTGATGCAGAGAGCGGACAACAAAGTCATGCCTCTGATGAAGGTTGTCGATACAAAACTCGGAAACAGACCTGAAGAAGGAGAAACCGGAGGCGGCTCCTCGGGCTACTTCTCCCAAATTCTCATTCACTCGATAAAAGCGCGTCTGGAAGCCGGGGAGCAAACTATATTATTCCTGAA
>JAKJHH010000287.1:0-383 GCA_022703965.1 Verrucomicrobiota bacterium | reverse complement strand
CGCACGTCAGATGATGTGCGATCAATGCGGCTTTGTGGCAACATGTCCGGACTGTTCGGTTCCCTATACCTACCACAAGAAAAGGGAAACGTTGGTATGCCATCTCTGCGGAGCCATTATTCCAGCCTACAATGCCTGTCCTCAGTGCAATTCACCGGAAATCCGTTACAGCGGAGTCGGCACGGAAAGAGTCGAATCCATAGCCCGCGCCATATTCCAGCATGCAAGAATAGCGAGAATGGATTCCGATACAATGACAAGTCCGGATCTTTATGAGGAAGTACTGACTGATTTCAAACAAGGCAATATTGACATACTTATCGGAACGCAGATGATAGCCAAGGGATTGCATTTCCCGAACGTTACCCTTGTAGGAGTCGTCA
>JAKJHH010000286.1 GCA_022703965.1 Verrucomicrobiota bacterium | reverse complement strand
ATGAACCATTTCCATTGTATAGAAGCAGTGTCCGCGAAATACGCCGGAGTCGGTTATTTTTACAAAATATGGGTTTTCAATAGTCCTGAGTTTATTGATGATGTTGGTGAATTCATCAATGCCAGGATGGTGAATATCAAAAGCCCGGTTAAAGATTTTAAGTGCAAAACGCTGATTTTTTCCCGGCAAGCGAACAGAATATATGCTTCCGAAACGGAAATCCGCTATTTTTGAGATGATTTCATAGCGCTCAATAAGCTGTCCTGGTTCATAATGGAAATTATCAACCAGAGTAAGTCTTGGAGCCTGTTTTAGATTGGCAAGAGTCGGAATTACACATGTATCTGTAGTCGGAGCCTGACTAATTGCGATTTTTTTGACTTTTCTTGTGGTTGTGGTTGATGTGGCTTCGGTCGGATCTCCTTCGCGGAAAAGTATCCTGATATCGCCGATTCTGATTTTGTCATTGTCTCTGAGAACCGCCGATTTCGCAATGCGTGAAAGGTTTATGATGGTTCCATTCGTAGAGCCGAGATCGGTAATGAGATGTCGGCCGCTTGCCTGATCAAAGGACAAGACGCAGTGTTTTCCGCTTATTTTGGGGTCGCGATTGAGACAGACATCGTTAACAGGAGCTCTGCCGAGGCTGAGCGACTTGTCGTTGGAAAGTTTAATTTCGTCTGTTTTATTGTCCGGATGTCTGATGATAATGTATGCCATATGACCTATGCCCTGATCTCTTCCTGATTACAATTCTAAATGATTTAAAGTTTTTTTCAACTGCCGGGCTTTTTTTTTCCTTCAAAATACATAGTGTAAATAAAGCACAGCAAGGTTACATAATGAAAAAAATTAAAGAGTTTGAAGCAATTGACGTCTATCCTGTTATTTCCTCGGAATTCTGCCTTTCCCGTCCGCCGCTGGATATCCTTAAATCTGTCGCTGACGGCGGCGCTAAAGTTGTTCAGCTTCGTGAAAAAAACATGACAAAAAAAGAAATTTTCAAACTCGCTTTGAAATATCGTGAGATAACAGACTCCTATTCAATGCTTCTTATTTTAAATGACCATATTGACATCGCCCTTGCCTGCGGAGCCGACGGCGTTCATCTCGGTCAAGACGATTTACCGATAGAAACAGCAGTAAAACTTGCTCCTGAGCTCATAATTGGCAGTTCCACGCATTCTATTGAAGAAGCGGTTGAAGCTCAGAATGCCGGAGCATCCTATATCAACATCGGCCCTCTCTTTCCCACTGGCACCAAATCATTGCCGATGGACGCGCTGGGAATTGAGACGCTGAAAAAAGTACTCCCCTATGTGCATGTTCCTTTTACGGTAATGGGCGGCATAAAAGCCCGGCATATACCTGAACTCATTCAGGCCGGCGCACGCAGAATCGCAATGGTAACGGAAATCACGGCTGCCGAAGATGTGAGTTCAAGAGTTCAAGAACTTAGGACTCTCTGGCACTGAAGACAATCAGTCGCCGAATAGGTTGCCGAGGCCACCTAGGACAGAGCCTTCTCCCTGACGCTGTCCTCCGCCTGTCGCCCCTGCCGGAGCGTGAGATATCACCCTTTCCGCAAGTCTTGAGAACGGCAGAGACTGAAGCCATACTTTGCCGTATCCCGAAAGAGTTGCGAGGAAGAGTCCTTCGCCGCCTAAGATCATTGATTTGAGATTTCCGGCTCTCTGAATGTCAAAGGATATGCCGTCTTCAAAGGCAACAACACAGCCGGTGTCAATTCTGAGTGTTTCCCCTTTGAGTTCCTTTTCCACTATTGTTCCGCAGGCATGAATAAAAACCATACCGTCTCCATGCATGCGCTCCATGATAAAGCCTTCACCTCCGAAAAATCCGGCGCCTAGCTTTTTATTGAATGCGATATCAAGTTTTGTGCCCAGTGCGGCGCAGAGGAAAGAATCCTTCTGACAAATCAGATCCGACTTAAGTTTAGATAAGTCAACCGGAATGATTTTTCCGGGAAAAGGGGCTGCAAAAGCAACATGTTTTTTACCGGATGAAGCAGTATTGGTAAAATGAGTCATGAAGATCGACTCGCCTGTGATAAAGCGCTTTCCGGCATTAAGCAGTTTGCCGAAAAATCCGGTATCGGGATTAGAGCCGTCTCCCATTTTAGTTTCAAAATTTATTGAATCTTCCATGTACATCATCATGCCGGCCTCGGCAATTACAGTTTCGGACGGATCAAGCTCCACCTCGACAAACTGCATATCGTCGCCATTGATTACATAATCTATTTCATGTGATTTCATTATGCTTCCCCTTGTTTACTGATATTCTGGCCATGTTATGAGTCTTACGCTACGCCAGAGACCGCCGTCCGGAATTATCTTTTTGCGCTCTCTTGTTGCCATTTTTATAGGAACATGAATAAAACTGTCGCTCCAGTGTCCGACAACCATATCGCTGCGTCCCATCATCCCTGCATGCACGGCATTTTGTGCCAGGAGAGAGCAGAAAACCGCGTCTTCTCCCATCGCCGGAATACTGCGTATCTGATAAGCAGGCTCGAAATATTTTATATTAACTACGACCTTTTCATTTTTTGCATATTCCTGAATCTTTTCCTTCAGGAAGAGTCCGATATTCTTATTGAGCTTGTTTCCAGATGCGTCACGAACATCGTCCTTTGATTCAAAAAGCTCCTGTCCTGCGCCTTCTGAGACGATAATAACGGCATGACCTCTCTTTTTAATTCTCTTCATAAGATGAGGCAAAAGCGCATTGGAGCCTTCTGTAAGAGCAAATTTTTCTTCGGGAATCAGACAATAATTTACATGAGTATTAGCCAGAGATGCATATGCCGCGATAAATCCGCTGTCGCGTCCCATTACATGAATAAGCCCGATTCCGCCCGGCGCCCCCTTGGCTTCATTGTGAGCCGATGTTATCACAGGAACCGTAGCCATTACAGCGGTTCCGAAGCCGAAAGTTCTATCCGTAAAACAGATGTCGTTATCAATCGTTTTGGGAATACCGATTACGCTTATGGACAGCTTTCGTCTTGTAATTTCCTCGGCGATTGAGTGAGCTCCGCGAAGTGTGCCGTCGCCGCCAATGCAAAAGAGAACATTGATGTTCATTCGCACCAGAGTTTCAACCATTAAGGCCGCATCCTGATTGCCTCTGGAGGAGCCTAGTATGGTTCCGCCTTCCTCATGGATGTCATCAACGATTTCAGGCGTAAGAATCAAGGGACTGCATCCAGATTCCGGATTCAGTCCCATATAGCCATATTTGATTCCGTAAATGACGGGAACATTGTAATGCAGTTTCAGGGTAAGCGTCAGACTCTTTATAACGTTGTTGAGTCCGGGGCAAAGACCGCCGGCAGTGAGTATGGCGGCTCTTGTCCATGAGGGATCGTGAAAAATTTTCTCACGCGGCCCCGCTTTTTCAAAACAGAGACGTTTTCCGTATTTCTCGAAATAAGCATCCTGCTCGTCAGGATCCTTGTGGAAAAACACTCTTGCTTCAGGCCGCTCAAACTTTAAATGTTTGAGGGGACTTTGAATGTTTGATTCTCCAAGCTTCTCTACTGTAAAATCAAGTTCTTCCATGAGTCCCCTCTATATGTTAAGCTGTATTATTTTTCGATCTTACATATACTGCAATGACGGCAGTCCATTTCAAGAGGCGGAGCAAATTTCTTGCCCTCTTTTTTCGCCTTTCTCATATTGTACCAGTTCATCAGAGCGAGGAAGCAGCCAAGTACAATGAAGCCTCCCGGAGGCTGGGTGATGAGAGAGAAAGGTATTTCCCAGAAAGTAAGAATCTTGACTTGGAAAAAAGCTCCGTTTCCGAGAAATTCTCTTACAGCGCCCATCGCAACGAGTGCAAGAGTGAATCCAGCTCCCATTCCGAGTCCGTCGGCAAGAGAAAAGACCATTCCGTTCTTCGAGGCAAACGCTTCGGCTCTTCCGAGAACAATGCAGTTTACGACGATAAGAGGAATAAAAATTCCGAGCGACTTATAAAGAGCAGCCGGAGCATATGCCTGCATTACAAGATCCACAATCGTAACAAATGTCGCAATGACGACGATGTAGCAGGGAATGCGGATTTTGGACGGCACAATATTTCTTATCATGGATATTACGACATTGCTTCCTGCAAGCACAAACGTTGTTGCGAGTCCCATGCCGAGCCCGCTTACTGCGCTTGAGGTGGTCGCAAGTGTCGGGCACATGCCGAGAAGCAGCACCAGCACAGGGTTCTCTTTCC
>JAKJHH010000285.1 GCA_022703965.1 Verrucomicrobiota bacterium | reverse complement strand
TTTTCCGGCCTTGCGCGGAGGAGGTCGCGGAGATCAGCGCGTAAAAATACTGATAGATGTTCCCAGACATCTCAGTCGTCAGCAGAGAGAATTACTTGAAGCCTTCGCGGCTTCAATGGCTTCTGAGGAGGACAAAGATGCACATCCGATGCGGGACTCATTTTTGGATAAAGCAAAGAAATTTTTTACCGGAGAATAGAATTGAGCGCAAAAAAAGAAATACAGGATGACGTACTGGCCAGAAACAAAAAGGCCTTTCACGATTATTCGATTGTTGATACATATGAGGCGGGCGTTGAACTCAGGGGCACGGAAGTTAAAAGCTGCCGCGCTCACTCGATTTCACCTGCCGATTCCTTTGTAAGAATTGAGCGTGGGCAGGCTTTTATGTACAATCTGCATATTGCCCCCTACGAGAACGGCAATATCTTCAATCATGATTCCAGAAGACCGCGCAGGCTGCTGCTTCACAAGAAAGAAATCCTGAAGATTGCGGGACAGATAAAGGAACGAGGCCTTACGGTTGTTCCACTGAAGTTTTTCTTGAAGCATGGTCGTGTGAAGGTGGAAATCGGACTTGCCAAAGGCAAGACACACGAAGACAAACGCGATACTTTGAGACGCAAGCAGGACGAAATGGATACCAAGAGAGTCCTTGCTTCAAAACGATACGACTGAACAAGAACTTTTCTGCGGAGCTGAGCTCGAATGAATCATTTACGATTAGGATCATCGGGAATGCGGGGAAGAATAGCCGAAGGGCTGACTCCTCCTGTCATCATTGACTTTGCCTCTGCTATAGGAACTTATCTGGACGGCGGCAAAATCGTTGTCGGAAACGACACAAGAATTTCTTCCGGAATGGTATCAAGTGCGGTTTTCTCTGCGCTGATGTCCTGCGGATGCACAGTGATTGATGCCGGAGTCGTGTCGGCTCCTGAACTGCATTTTCTAGTTCCCGCCCTGAATGCCGATGGAGGTATTCTGATAGGAGCCGGACATCATCCTGCTGAATGGAACGCTCTTGTGCCTCTTTCCAGAAGCGGCGCTTACTTCAACAGTGTTCAGATGCAGGAGCTTCTCGATGTTTATCATGGACGCCGTTTTTCCTGGCAGCGTTATGACAAGTGCGGCAAAATTGACGTGTTGCCTCCGGGACTTTCGGAATCTTATGTGGAACTTGTGTGTTCTCAGCTGAATATTCCTGCAATCTCATCTGGAAACTTTACTGTCATTGCCGACTTCTGCAATGGTTCCGGCGCTCATCTGGCTTCACTTTTCGCGGAGAAATTCGGGATTCATCTTATTCCGATTAACGATACCTTGTCAGGTTATCTGCCGCATACTCCGGAGCCGAGGCCAAGGAGCAGTCTTCAGGTTCAGTCAATGCTGAAAGTTCTGAAAGCAGATGTAGGCTTTGTATTCAACACCGACATGAGCCGTGTGGCGGTAGTTACAGACTCCTGCGAAACGCTTTCCGAAGAATATACATTTCCGCTTGTGGTTGAGCATGTCCTTTCATGTCGGGCAAAAGAGGAATCATGCGTTGTTACAAATGGATGTTCGACTATGACTCTCGACAAGATCGTTGAAAAATATAACGGCATTTTGAGCAAGGTAAAAGTCGGTCAGGCTCATATTATCGACCGCATGCAGGAAGTCAAGGCAGTGATTGCCGGCGACGGTAGCGGAAGCATTGCCCTCGGCAGTTCGGTTCCAGGCTTTGACGGATTTATGGCGATGGGGCTTATTCTTGAATCAATGGCGCTCAAAAACTGCGGTTCAGCCGAGCTTGCCGCACGTTTGCCGCGTTATCATATTATCAAGCGGAAGGTTCAGTGCAACTCAGGACACGCCTATTCTCTTCTTCGCAGGATGAAAGGTATGTTCCCTGATGCGGTTTTGACGGAAAATGACGGGTTCCGTTTTGACTGGCCTGATGGCTGGGCTCACTTGAGAGCTTCCGAGACGGAGCCTGTGATCAGAATAATACTCGAATGGAACAGTTTGGACGGTGCCGAGGACAAAGTTCTTCAGATAACCGGTCAACTTGAAAGAATGGTGTCCATATGACCGCAGTACACAACCTCAAAGTCAGCGTCAGCGGAGTTCGCGGAGTTGTCGGCGAGTCGCTTACGCCCTCGCTTGTTGCCGGATTCGCTGCTTCATTCGGCGAATATGTCGGTAAAGGAAAAGTCGTTGTCGGACGTGATACCCGTCCCAGCGGCGTAATGTTCGAGCATGCTGTTGTTGCCGGATTGATATCAGTAGGCTGCCGCCCCGTTCTGACGGGGATTCTTCCGACTCCATCGATTCAAATTGCAGTAGACGAGCTGAAGGCCAATGGAGGCATAGCAATTACCGCAAGTCATAATCCTGCCGACTGGAATGCATTGAAATTCATCGGCCCCAGCGGACTTTTTCTAGATCATGGAGAGGCAGCTGAACTCCTGAATATATACAATCAGCCTGATCGTGAATATGTTCGAGAAGCCGATTACCGTCTGGTCAAGCGTTATGACAATGCGTTTCAGTTCCATAGGAACAGGATATTCAAGCACATTAATGTTGACCTGATTCGCAAGGCGGCTTTCAAAGTCGCAGTCGATTGTTGCAATGGAGCGGGAGCCTATTATACGGTGCAGTTTCTTGAGGAACTAGGTTGCAAAGTTGTTCCTGTTTTTGTGGAAAGAGACGGAGTGTTCAGACGCAAGCCCGAACCTGTTCCGGAAAATCTGCAAGTGCTTCATGAAGCAGTAAAAACGGAATCCTGCGATATCGGCTTTGCTCAGGATCCTGATGCCGACCGTCTTGTGGTCATGGATTCCCGTGGCGAGCCCGTGAGCGAACAATATACAGTCGTTCTGGCGGCGGAGCATATACTTTCCAATACCCCCGGCAAGGTTGTTGCAAACATTCAGACGACTAAAGCTCTTGAGCTGGTCGTCAAAAAATATTCATCCGAATTATTTTATTCCCGTGTGGGTGAAATCAATGTGAGCAGCATGATGCTTGAGAAAAACGCGATAATGGGCGGTGAAGGCAGCAGCGGAGGAATAATCTGGCCTGCCGTGCATCTATGTCGTGACAGTTATTCCGGCATGGCGCTCATGCTGGAAATGATGGCGGCTCGCCGGAAATCTCTGACGGAAATTGTCGCATCAATTCCAGAATTCCACTCTGTCAGCGCAAAGATGAATTGCAGTGCTGAAGATGCCTTGACTGTTCTTCGTGGCTTGAAGGAGCGTTATGCTCATCTTGATCCATGCACTGTTGACGGCTTGAGACTGGACTGGGATGACGCCTGGGTACTTATCAGACCATCCAACACCGAACCGGTCATTCGCGTGATTGCAGAGGCTTCGGGGCAGGAGATGGCTGCTTCTCTTGTCAACAGATTCATCTCCGAAATTGAAGGTCTGAAATAAGATGTATTCACTTCGCGGGCATTTTATCCCGATCCTTTTATGGATCATTTTGACATGCTCAGCATTCCCCTTCTACGCTCAGGATCGAAATCCTCTGCTTGATGTCATTGAGGAAAAACGCGTTAAAGTACCTCTCAAGCTCTTCGCATTGCCTGATCCCAAAGACACCCATCCTTTCAATCAGGCAAATCTTGAGGTGATAAAAGCCTTCCATAAAAAATATCCCGACATTGAACTGGAATCCTTCAGCGGTATCAGTATCGCCGGTTTGGAAATGGATTCACAGATTCTTCTTGCCATTGCCGGAGGAACTGCGCCTGATATTCTTTACGTAAATTTTCGTCAGTCCGATACTTATATTCAGCAATCCTTTCTCTATCCTCTGGACGAGTTTATTCAAAAATCCGATTTCATGCCTGAAATGAATAAAAGAGTTCCGCCTCAGGTCTGGCAGGTGATAAAGCGTCCGGGGCCGGCAGTGGATGGAAACAAATCAGGAGAACATATATGGGCTGTTCCGTACAGCCTGCTTGTTCGTGCGCTCTTCTATAGAAAAGACCTTTTTGAAGAGGCCGGACTTGATCCTGACAAGCCGCCCAGAAGCTGGAAAGAGCTTTATAATTATGCACGCCGTCTGAGTGATCCGTCCAGAAAACGTTATGGAATGATGCTGCTTGGCGGTGAACATGCCGCGTGGGATTTCATGCCTTATCTGACCTCGGTAGGCGCTCAGGCTGTTGCTCTGGATAAAAACGGACAGTGGACTGCCGCCTTTGCTACTCCGCTTGCCGTTTATGCTTTGGATTTCTATCTACGCCTTACATGTGAGCCATGGAAGGATGCC
>JAKJHH010000284.1 GCA_022703965.1 Verrucomicrobiota bacterium | reverse complement strand
GCTCGGTCATATTCAGCGATGTTATGATCGCGTCACGTTCGCTGAAATACGCCTTACCGTGAAGAGACTCGTTCACGCGGATATCTAGGTTCCGGAGGCTGCCGAAAAACGGCATTTCGTCCGGCCTCTTCCTGCACAGGATCTTTACCGGAATCCCTTCACTTCTTTTCTGCTCAAGCAGACTTAATAGAAGCGGATTCAGTCTCAGATACGGCGTAATAATGAAGAGGTGCTCATCGGCTCCGGATATCAGCGCCGGAATCATAGTGTTCAAGTCGGATGTCATGAGAAGAGAATTCATTGTATTTTTCCTTTATTTTGTTCTTGGCGGCCTCGACCTTACCTTGCGCCGGGCCGCTGTCGACTGACGCTGCGGACCGGTTGCATCCCCCCTCGAAGCGCATAAATAAAAAAGAGAAAACCAGTCAGAGAAAGAAGCCCGATCAATAGATCAAACCGCCTTTCCCCTCCTGGCTTTCTCCGGTGGGGGTATTTTGTAGCTGAAATTCTAAAACATATTTATGATGATCATGTTTGCAGTCATTTCATTGCAAACTGTTTTTGAGTCTTTACCTGATACGCGAACTCTTCAATCCATCACCTCTTTTCCGTCCGCCATCGAAGTTTATGGCGGACGGAAATTTCCAGCCTCCTCTCTTTTTCTTGAGCTCATAAGAGGTCGAATGCAAATGACAATTGCAATTACAATATAATTATGTTATAATTACAGCATAAGGTAGAACAGGAGTAAGGTTTTGATAACGTTTATATGGGATCCGGCCAAAGCAACGCTGAACGAGAAAAAGCATGGGGTGTCTTTTGACGAGGCAAAAACCGTGTTTGCTGACGAAGATGCGCGCTTGATATTTGATCCGGATCATTCCGGGAATGAAGACCGCTTTATTTTATTGGGAATGAGTTCGTCATTGCGCATACTGATATGTTGCCATTGTTACAGGGACGATGACAAAACCATCCGCATAATTTCAGCCCGAAAAGCAAGTAGAAATGAAAGCAGCCAGTACAGGAGGTTCAAATGAAAAAAGAATATGATTTCAGTAATTCGATAAAGAATCCATATGCGCGAATGCTTAAAAAGCAGATTACCATACGGATTGATGAAGATACTATTCTGTATTTTAAGAAAATAGCTAAAGCGCAAGGAATGCCGTATCAATCTCTTATCAATTCTTACTTGTCTGCCTGTGCCCGCAAGCACATGCAGCCAGAGATGATTTGGAAATAATTCCGGGTTTGCAAACTCGTCCCCCCCTCAGGAACGGAATACTCAATGTGATATTTTTACATTTATAGCCATAAAAAACACTCACATCTTCAGTTTTATTATCTGTATCTATAAAAAAGGCAATCAGCATACATAGTTTCAATCGTAATTGAAACTTATAGCAATATATGCTACAATATCAATCATAATTGAAAACAACTGGGGATGTCCCATGATTACAAGGCAACACTATCTTGATAAAATGAAACCGTTCATAGGGCGGCCAGTCATCAAAGCGGTAACGGGTTTACGACGTGTCGGCAAAAGTGTGTTTGTCAGGCAGATCATGGAGCATTTGAAAGCGACAGGTACACCGACGGATAACATTGTTTATGTCGACATGGAATCTCTGGATTTCGATTTTATCCGGACTTACAAGGATCTGAACGAATATATTGTCCGCAGAATAAAAAAGATCAGCGGAAAGGTATATCTGTTTGTTGATGAAATTCAGGATATTGCGGAATGGGAACGGACAGTGGCCTCCTGGTCCGGACAGCCGGAACGATATGATGTTACGATTACCGGCTCGAATTCGACAATGTTTTCAGGGGAACTGTCCTCCAAACTTACAGGCAGGTTTATTGAATTCCCGGTTTATCCTCTTTCACTGGCGGAGTTCCGGGAATTTTATCCGGAATTCTCAGATGTATCCGTTCTATTTGACAAATATCTGAGATATGGCGGTTTGCCGGGCCTTCGCATGCTTGATGAACTTTCGGATGAAACAGCATTGCCGTTCCTGCGTAGCATCCATGATACAATTGTGCTCAAGGATATTATTAAGCGCAAAAATATCCGGAATACCTCTCTGCTTGATGATATCTGCCGTTTCACTTACGATAATATTTCCAATCCCCTTACGGCAAACAGCATCAGCTCCTACCTGAAAAATCAGAAACTTTCCGTGAATGTGCAATCAGTCATCAACTATCTGAGCGGACTGGTTGAATCACAGCTCTTCTACAAAGCGACGCGTTATGATATAAAAGGAAAACGACAGCTTGAAATAAGCAATAAGTTCTACGCGAATGATTTGGGCTTGCGGAATTCTCAGATCGGATTCAGGAGCGGCGAGATCTCGTATTTGATCGAAAATCTGGTTTATCTTGAATTGCGCCGTCGCAATGACAGGGTCTATATCGGAGAACTGGATAAATGGGAGGTAGATTTTATTGCGGAAAAGAACAGCCAGGCGCACTATTACCAGGTAACCACTGCCTTGACTGATCCGGCTGTGATAGAAAGAGAAACGCGTTCTCTGCTTGCTGTTCGTGACAACTATCCTAAAACAATTATTACGCTGGAAAAAGCGCATGGCGACGGCATCGCAGGAATTGAAGTTGTTTCCCTCATGGATTTTCTGCTGCGGAAATAACTGGACGTCCTTACGAGCCCGTGCCTATTATGTGCAGTCTTAAATCTTAAGAGTCGCCGGATTTCTCCGGCGACTAATCGTGACTAATTGAGCTCGACCGGATTCTGCGAATACAAGATACGATTTACTGATACCCGGTCTAGGAGGTCTGTTATTATATTGGGGATGAATACGCTCACTCCGACCAGACGTCTGGCGCACAGGAGCGTAAAGATATCCAGCAGATTTTCGCCTTCGATCAGGACTGTGCCCGAGCTGAAGACAAGACTCAGCTGCATCTGATCCTGACTCAGCTCGCCGCTGATCAGCTGGGTATACGGGAATGCCCGGCACGGACTGTCCATGTCATTGAAGTAGATGCAGCACGCGTTTTCCGCTGCCGCATAACCAGCCTCATCTGACTTCAAAACTCTCTTTCTGCTTTTTTTATCTAACATCTTTCCATTCCTTTCGTTTGAGTATGAGTTTGTATTTGCTCTATTACAGGGACAGGCGCCACAGGCGGACCATCCAGAATTTCTTCAGCCTGAGCAAGCTTTATCTGCTTAAGCTCATTTTGAGTGGGCTTCAGATGGAAAGGCAAGCTGAACTTCTGACGCTGGACAATGTCTTTCAGGCCAAGTCCGGTTTTCTGAAAAATCTCATTTATATTTTTGATCGAATTCGCCAGCATATTTTTCCTGGCAAGCGATTTCTCCAGCATACGAGTCGCATATTCCGTGACACTGCTCCGGTCTCCTGTACGCCCAGACATGAGCTCAAGTCCAGCCTTGTTTTCGACAAAGATTTTGATCTCGTCCGAACCTCTGGTCGCGGCAACATACGCCGTCTTCATGTCCGCCACATTCACGGAATATCTGTCGAGCCCGATCAGCACTACATTCCGGGTTGCTCCCTGACTCTTATGCGAGGTCGCGGCATAGCCGTATGAAATGCATGAACATGTCAGCTCCTTGCCTTCGTCTGTCACCGGACGCCCCTTTTCGCTCCAACCTTTTATGCGGACAATCTGCCCGTTCGATAGCTCGTTTCCAGGCTGTTTCTGGCCCATCCTGAGCATCACGGAATCTCCGATCCCGATTTTCATCGGAAACGCCTCGCACACTTCATATGACTTGAGCTCAGTTTTCTCAATGAGCGTTTCTTCTCCGCTATGCCGGTTTCTCAGTCTGACGCCTTTACCACGCTCGATTCCTTTAAAATCCCATTCGCTCCCCTGACCGCTTCCGCTGGTTTTAACCAGAATCTGCCCCTTCTGATAATTCTGCAAAATATTTTTCTGGGCGACAGTCCAGCCAAGCGGCTTCAGCGCCGTAAAGTCGCGTTCATTCAGAATCCGGGTCTTCTCTTTCAATTTTTCGCGAATCATAGATGAAACAGCCTCATTTTCTCTGTGAGTCGGATTCACGACAATCGCCGTCTTGCCTGCCTCTACTGCGGTGACATACGCTTCGGCAATTTTCCGGATTCGATCTTCGCCTTTAGCCTCGACAATGGCTCCTGCCTTATCAAGACGGTCAAACGCTTCCGCGGTCTTGCCTGAGGCAAATTCCTTGGCGGCAATCCTGTACTCGCCGCCAAGCGCAGTCTCTTTCTGACGCTTGATGTCTTTGAGGCGATACTGACTGATTCCCGAGTAGTTCAAGACAAGCCGGAATGCATCGCCAGCCTCAACCGCAGTATGCTGCTTG
>JAKJHH010000283.1 GCA_022703965.1 Verrucomicrobiota bacterium | reverse complement strand
TGTCTTCCGGAGCCTTAAATTTAGAAGAACTTAGAAGTTCAATTCTTCAGAAAGCGCATCAGCCTATAAGTTCTTTGCGAACCTTTATGACGACTTTCTTGATCTTTGCCGGGCCGTTGATGCTGATGCAGGGAGCATGAGCGTCCTGAGGCATGAACAAAGCAAAAAGACCGGGTTCAAGTCTGATCGTCGAGCAGGGAGCCTTGAGGTAGAATCCGACGTCGCGTTTTTCCTCAAAGGGGCCTTTTTCAGTCAGGCCTTCAACGGGCATGTACTGAATGTATTCGGCACCCGAAAGGAGAACCTGAATATCGGCATAAACCTTGTGAGCTTCCGGAAAAGCGTCGGGCTCGTTCTTGCTTGTGTACTCGGAAACCTTGGCAATGATATTGTCGCCGTCGATCTTGTGATCTCCGTTGGCAATATCAGGGGCGGCCTTGGCGAGAAACTCGAAGGCAGCGCCGATCTTTGAGAAACAGGGATAGGATTTCCATTTGGAAATTTGATCGACTATCATATTATCACCCGCAGCATTTCTTGAATTTCTTGCCGCTTCCGCACGGACAGGGATCGTTACGTCCGGTTTTGGGCTCTTCACGAATGAAAGGCTTTACGGGCATAAGCTGAGCATCGTAGAAGTACCAGATGCCGTTTTCCTTGCGGAACTGTGAGGTCTCGTGATGATCCTGCTTTGCGCCGTCGCCGACTTTGTAGCGGGCGATGAATTCGACAGAACCCTGATCGTCTGACGGACCGCCTTTGCTGGTCTTGATGATTTCAAAGCCGAGCCAAACTGACTTTTCAGCCCAGTCGCGCATAGCGGCTTCGTCGTTAGACTCGCGCTGAGAAGGATGAGTGGACTCGTTGAGATACGGGATTTCGACTTTCACGTAGGCGCTGTAACGTGAACGCATAAGTTCTTCGGCTGTAAGAGCCTTTCTTTCGCCTTTGATCACAGGTCTGCAGCATTCGGCATAGAGTTTGCCGGAACCGCACGGGCACTTTTCGCTATCCATTTTGTTCCTCGCATTTTCTTCTGGTTCTGAAAGACAGGAAAATTAGAGCAGGATATGCATTTTTTCAATAGGCAAATTTTCTTTTATCATTATCTCTTCAAGGATAAATAGAGTTTCCAGCATTTTCGTAACAAACAAGAGAATCTGAAAGAGAAGCTTCCTGAATTTACAATTAAGGGGGAAAGAAATTTCCATTCAGGTGACAAGATAATGCGTTTTTCTGGATTTACAGGGAATTCCGTGCTAGATTATAAGGATTCTGTTAGAATTTAATTAACCATAACAGAAAAAGGAAAAAGGGTAAAAATGAGAAAATCGCTTCTCGCAATAGCAGCATTGTTCTGCTCACTCGCTCTGCTGCCGGCACAGCAGCAGGAAACAGTCAAAACAGAAACAACAGCGGCCAAGCCGACAGCTGAACAGTCAAACGTACAGCTCAAACCGACAAACGAATGGACCTTCCTTCAGGTGGGCTTCCTCCCGGGAGTACCTGGATGCACGGAAAATTCAAACGTCTACGGCATCAAGCTCGGACTTCCCCTCGTCGACGGAGACGGAAGAGTCTGCGGTATGGAACCGTCCTTCCTGTACAGCGGAACAAGCTATGTGTCAGGACTTCAGGCTTCATGGTTCGGTCCGTCAATCGCCAAGACCATCAAGGGCGTTCAGGGAAGTATTCCGATCAACATCACAGACAAGATCAGCGGCTTTCAGGGTTCAGTCTCAAACGTATCGCTTGAGGAAGTCAAAGGCGTTCAGGCCGGAGCTGTCAGCGTAGGATACAAGGTTTCGGGTGCACAGCTTTCAGCGGTCAACGTTGTTGCTGATGAACTCAAAGGCTTCCAGTTCGGTGTAGTCAACTACAGCGACAGCAAGGGAGTTCAGCTCGGCTTTATCAATATCATCAAGGACGGCTATATTCCGTTCACACTGATCTTCAACTGCTCGAACTGATAAGCTGAAAGGATAAGACACTATGAAAAAGATAATGACATTCATCTTTGCGGCCGCAGTTCTCTGCACTGTCGCATCAGCGGAAGAGAAAGCAACTGTTCAGGTCGTAAAGCCCGCAGCTGCCGACAGCGTTACAGTAGTTCCGGAAAACGAATGGGACTTTCTGGATTTCAACGTATTCCCGGGCGTACCGAAAAGCTCTGACACATCCAGAGTCTACGGAATCAAACTCAGCCCGACAGTCAGCGCCGGAACAGGCTGCGTTTACGGCGTCGAAATGGCGGCGTTCTCATGTATGACTGAGCAGATCAAAGGAACTCAGCTTGCTCCCGCATTCAACTCTGCCAAGAAGAATCAGGGTATGCAGGCCAGCGTTGTCAACGTTGCCGAAAAGATGGAAGGCCTCCAGCTCGGACTCGTCAACGTCAGTCAGAGCAACGGCTTCCAGATCGGTCTCGTGAACATCATCAAGGACGGATGGCTTCCCTTCTGTCCCGTGCTGAATTTCTCATTCTGAGCAATTCGACAAGAACTGGAATCAAAAGGCTGTCCTTCACCGGACAGCCTTTTTTGTGTCCGCCGTCATGCGAGCCTTCTAAACTTCTTTGCTGTAAGAATGAGCCCCAAAATGACGAATCCATGTATGCAAACAGAAATTAATCCTGTCACGCCATCAACTCCGATAGAAACAATAAAAAGCCATATAATAAAAAGAACAATTACAGCTCCCGTCCAAGCCATTAAGGTAAATCCATGGCATCGCCAGTGGGCTTTGAGGATGGAAGGAAGCGGACGCTTCTTGTGGCGCAAAAGAGGAATCCAGCTGTTTTTAAACTGACCAATCAAAGTACTGTCAAAAGACTTGTAGAAAGCCGCCTCGTGAGCGCTCAGCTCATTCTGATTATCCGTCATCAGCATTGCTCTTTGCATGAGAATGTACTTGAGCAGATTTTTATAATATTCTGTAGAGGAATCATTGTCCGTCAACGGACGCTCAAGTATTCCCATATACTTCGAACTGCAATCCAGTAGACGATTGTAATCCTTGAGATCAATACAAATAGCGCAGATGTAAATGACAGTCATTATTGAATAATAATCATTTGGACCAATTCTTTCAAAGACGGCCTCAAATTCCTCAAGAGCTTTACGCATTTTGTCGTATTCTTTATCTTTGTACTTAAAGAGGGACCACATATAATTGACTAGCATCCATGATTCAATCTGCTTGCGATCTCTCCAGTCCGCCATGAAGGAGCGGGCAAGATCATGCTTTGAAGCAGAGCACATTGCACGGCCGACGTCCCCCCACAATTCATCACTGGAAGAACAGAAGTCCTTATTTTTACGCCAGAAGGCAAGAACAAGATCAGAACGCTGAGTGCTGACATAGGAGTCAAAAATATAAGAGTAGTGCGAGGTCGATGACTCTGGATGTTTTTGCACATGTTTCAGCAAGGCATCAAGAATTCTCGTACCGCGTTCATGGTAGATTTTATCAAGCTTCAAGTCATTCCAGATATTCTTGGTGAACGGATACTTTTGCTCCACAAACTTGCAGATTTTATACAGAACGGCAAGCGGCATAAGTTTGCCAGCCTTTGACTGCTCCTTGATGTATTTGTCTACGACAAAATCCGTCATATTCAGACGGTCTAAGGTTTTCCAGGAGAAATCCATGGGCCATTCGTCATAGTTCAACGATGGCACGTTCCAAATTTCCATAACAACTGCGGGAATCAAAAGACGTCTGTTTTCCATTTCCACATACTTTAGCCGCCTAGCCTGCGTATGTGGATTGGATATATCGTTCTGACGCATGTTGCTAATGCAATCGATAAGTTCCTCAGCCATATACTCAAGGCGTCTGGCAATTACATAGGCATTGGCGGGATCTTTCTGATATATGCTGTTGATGATCTCTTTTGCCTCATCACGTCTTCCGGCCTCCCAAAGCTTATCGTAGCGGAGCTGATGCATACGTTGAGGCCAGACAGGAAATTCCTTAATAAGGGTATCCCATTCGGCATCGGACTGCTCACGTGGAAGAATCGAATATTCATCAAGAAGAAGCATGCGTTTGTATCTGAATTCAACATCCGTAAGCAACTGAGGCGACAGACGCTCAGGAAGCATCTCACTGACAATGCCCTTGCTCCTGTTCTCCTCTAGAATTGAAATTATCATATCACGTCCATAAACATAATATGGATGCCTGTAGAGAAGCTGTTTAAGGAGATGCAAGGCGTCAATGACACGGCCTTCGCGCTTAAAGAGATCGGCCTTACGTCCCTCGGCATAAAAACGACCGGGAAGCTTACGTCCGATATACTTGTCAATAAGAGCATGAGCCTCATCAAAACGTTGATCTTTTGAGTATTCATAAGCCA
>JAKJHH010000282.1 GCA_022703965.1 Verrucomicrobiota bacterium | reverse complement strand
GCAGACAAATATGTTTTCAGTGTTCCCATGTGGAATTTCGGAATTCCATATAAACTCAAACATTTTCTGGATGTCATAATACAGCCGGGAATGAGTTTCACTTTTTCCCCGGAAAAAGGCTTCAACGGACTGCTCGGAAATAAAAAAGCTCTGATCGTTGCCTCTCGAGGCGGCGCATACTCAGGCATGCCCGGTGATCCAATGGATTTTCAGGTCAAATATCTGAAAACAGCTCTTCATTTCATCGGCATCACCGATATCAAAAGCATACTTGTCGAGGGGATGAACATGCCGGAGAGGGAAGCATCTCTCAAAAAAGCCACTTTTGAAGCCGAAGAAATCGCAAAAACATTTTGAAAGGATCATCAATGCAATTCAAATTCCTGCATAATAATTTCAATGTGTTCGATCTGGACAAGAGCCTCAAATTCTACCATGAGGCTCTTGGTCTTAAGGAAGTCCGGAGGCACAACGCAAAAGACGGCAGCTTCATCATAGTCTATCTCGGCGACGGCAGCTCTCAGCATCAGCTTGAGCTTACATGGATGCGCGATATGGATCGCCCCTATAATCTTGGAGACAACGAATTCCACCTTGCCTTCTCATGCAATGACTACGAAGCGGCACATAAAAAACACAAAGAAATGGGCTGTATCTGTTTCGAGAACGAAGCGATGGGAATCTACTTCATCGCCGATCCCGACGGCTACTGGCTCGAAATCCTGCCGGTAAAAAAGTAAATGACCATTGGAAACTCATTGGCAGGTAGTCCACTGTCAACCTAAGTGCTAGTTATCAAGCCAATCTTGTTTTGAAGGACATTTTACGGGTAGTGCCGTCAGTCCCTTGACGGCTTCCCTTCCCTTTCCTCATTTTTTATCCAAGGGCAAATTGGACAAAAACTCATTCTCTCTATATATTCATTTTGAAAATATAAGTTCTTCATGGTGTATGAATGAGCTCTTCACGAAAAAAATTGCCGCATGAAATTCCTCTTTGGATTAATCAATCTGAAGAACTATACTTTATCACAATCTGCGCATCAAAACGCGGAATAAACCAATTTTGCGATAAAAGCACATCACAGATGGTTTTTGACAGCATAAAATACTATCAAGAACAAAAACACTATTGGGAAGCACTTTTTATATTACTTATGCCAGATCATATACATGCAATATTCACATTCCCCCAAGGAAACTCTATCAGTAAAATTATCACTACCTGGAAACATTATGTAGCAAGAAAGACGGGAATAGAATTCCAACGAGATTTTTTTGAACATAGAATCCGCCGCAATTCAGAATGTGCAAAATTCAAGTTCGACTATATAAGAAACAACCCAAATAGAGCCGGTCTGATAGATAATTCAAAAGAATGGCCTTATGTCATAAAAAACGGTAATTTATTCTAAAAATAGCCGCCCTTTCTGCTAACTGGCAAAAACTGCAATCGATATTTTTCAGGTAGGCATCCCATTCCACGTCTTCTCCCAGTCAACATCTAAGGATTCGACGGCAAGGGACTGCCGTCGCTACCCGCTATCAGCTCTTCTTGTGTAACAAACATAATTGAGCTACATTACTGGGATACAGGCGTAACACCTGTTATATTTGATAACAAATTGGTATTACTCAGCCTATATCGTGCCTGTCTGTCAGATAGACTGATAGGCGTTCGCACTTGTGGAGTTCAAATATCACAATCTCATTCTTTCCTTTCTTCAACAATGGAGAAGGAATATAGAGAGTCTTCTGAGGTCCGGCACTCCAATATCTTCCGAGATTGAAGCCGTTCACCCAGCAGACGCCCTTTGTCCAGCCCGGCAGCGAAAGGAAGGTTTCAGCAGGTTCATCTATATTGATCTCAGTCTTGTAAAAGGCAGGGCCTTTGATAAAGTCAGCTGCACCATATTTTATCTTGCTGATATCTTTCATCGGCATTGTGTAAACAGTCCAGTCCTTCAAAAGCTGAAGTCCGGAGGCAGCACCGTTGATTCCCTTAGGATCACAGACATAAGGTCCATAATTAATTCTGCCCATATTCTCAACAAGAATATCCAGTGTAGCGCCCTCGGCAGAAATATCGAATCTGACTGTACGTTCAGGCTCATTCCTGTAAATGGTATCGAGATGTTTCCCATTCGCGAAAATCATAGCGCGGTCATGAATGCCGTAAATCCTGAACTCGTGTCCATCCTTACGAGGCCCCTGAACACGGGTTCTGTACAGAATGAATCCGTGATCCTGTCCGTAGGCTTCCATGTATTCAGGCAAAATTGACTGATGCTCTTTTGATATCTGCGGCAATACGTCAAAAAGTTTGGCGGCAGCAGTAATTTTCAGCTCACCATAAGATTTCTTGATCGGATGAGCGTTTTCAGGCTCTCCGTCCGGCACAGGAGCATACTTCTTTATAACATCGCGATACTTGAAATACTTGGGGGTCAGATCTCCATACTCGTTAACCGGAGAATCGTAGTCATAACTTGTAACAGTCGGATGATAATCATTTGGACTGTTGGCGTTTGCACCGCTCATGAAGCCGAAATTCGTACCGCCATGAAACATATAGAAGTTCACAGAAGCACCGGCAGCAAGCATCTCATCAAGAGTTTTTGCTGCATCATCGGCATCTCTTGTGATGTGGGATTTTGTCCAGTGGTCAAACCAGCCGTTCCAGAATTCCATACACATCAAAGGGCCTTCAGGCTGATATTCCTTGAGTTTCTCGAATGCTCCGGCAGGATGCGAGCCAAAGTTCACTGTCTTGAATATATGCGGCAGAGTACCGCCCTGAAGAAAGCGATCTGAGGGACCGTCCGAGGTAAAAAGCAGACATTTATCAAAGCCGCACTCCTTTGTCACGGCTTCAATTTTAGCAAGGTAATCTTTGTCGCTGCAAAAGCTTCCGTATTCGTTTTCGATCTGAACCGCAACAATGGGGCCGACTGGATACTGAAGGTGAGCAAGGCGCTTGAGCAAAGCTTTATAGTAAGATTCAACAGCATTGACATAAGGCTCATTCATCACTCTGAACTTGATGCCGGGCTTGCGGATGAGCCAATACGGAAAACCTCCGGCCTCCCATTCGGCGCAAATATACGGGCCGGGACGCAGGATAACATGAAGTCCCTCTTCCTGAGCAATTTTGATATACTTTTCGATATCGAGTATGCCGCTGAAATCAAACTGCCCTTCTTCAGGCTCATGAAGATTCCATGCTGTATATGTTTCGAGCGTATTCAAGCCGCAGGCACGCATCTTTTTCATGCGGTCGCGCCAAAATTCAGGCATAACACGGAAATAATGCATAGCACCTGAAATTATACGAAACGGCTTGGAATCAAGCATAAACTGATTGCCGGATACAGTCAACATTATGGAAGTCTCCTTCTTTTTCAGTAAGTCGAATAAGATACAACCGGGTTGCGTCTTTTCAACAGATCATGATATAAGAATACAGTCATCCCATAGTCAATTGGAAAAAAGCAACTGAAACAGCTTGCTCTGAACTTAAAATGAGAAGCATCTGGGAAACATAAAAACTGGAATTGGGTATTTTCTGAATAAGCGGTGGCGTGGAGAAAAATCGCTCTTCCGCCGCTCGGCGGGCAGGAATGAATTCCTGCACTCTGTTAAAATGCTTCGCATTTTACTTTCTTATGGGATGGCTGTGATATAAGAACAAAATCAATGAACTCAACTTGCCTTGCGCAAAAGAGAGCGTTAATATATGCCAAGGGAGGAGAGAGGCTCACGATTCATGAACCTTTCGAAAAAAAATGGACAATATCACGGACATAGAAAAAGCCCGCATTCTGATTGTGGATGATCAGGCAGAAAACCTGCTTTTCTTTTACCATACACTGAAATCATCAGACCGAGACATTATAAGAGTATCCTCCGGAAAGGATGCACTGCTGGAAGCGGAAAGACTGGAGTTTGCTGTAATAATCCTTGATGTCCAGATGCCTGAAATGGACGGCTTTGAAACCGCCACTCTGCTACGCAAGAGCAGCTTAAACGCCAATACTCCCATAATCTTCGCAACAGCCAAGCGCCAAGAGGAAGCAGCCGTCTTCCTAGGCTATGAGAGCGGAGCTGTAGACTATATGTTCAAGCCGGTCGAGCCGCTTATTCTGCGCTGTAAAATCAATATATTCCTTGCTCTTTACAGGCAGAAAAAAGAGCTGGAACAGAAAAACCGTGAACTCCAGGAAGCCCTCAACCACATCAATACACTGCGTGGAATAATTCCAATCTGCATGCACTGTAAAAAAGTCAGAAACGACAGCGGCTACTGGGAACAGGTGGAAAAATACGTTAAAGATCATTCAGGTGCCGAATTCACCCACGGAATATGCCCCGACTGCCTCAACAGACTGTTTC
>JAKJHH010000281.1 GCA_022703965.1 Verrucomicrobiota bacterium | reverse complement strand
TATTCGTATTTTGCCCAGGTGGAGAGGCGTACACTTCTCCAGAGAGAGCCGTCTGTACTGATTTTCTTTCTCTTGCTTGTTGCGGCGGAAATCGGAACCTGTGTGAAATTGTTGCTCCAGTGGCCGATGACGACATCTGTTGCGCCTGCCATTGCGACGTGAACTGCGTTCTGCGCGAGCAGTGAGCAGAAAACGGCATCCGCGCCCTGAGCAGGAATACTGCGGATCTGATAGGTCGGATCGAAGTATTTTACGTTGATTTCAAAGCCTGTTTTCTTCGAGAATTCACTTATCTTTTCCTTGAGGTAGAGACCGATATTCTGGTGAAGAACATTGCCGGATGCGTCTTTTTCACGCTTCTGCTCAGAGAAGAATTCCTGGCCTGCGCCTTCGGATACGACAACAACGGCGTGCTGACGTCTCTTGAGGCGTTTCAGCAGAGCCGGGAAGAGGGCGTTTTCACCTTCTTCGAGGTTGAATTTCTCTTCCGGGATCAGGCAGTAGTTTACATGGGTATTGGCAAGAGTGGCGTAGGCGGCGATGAATCCGCTGTCGCGTCCCATAACATGTACAAGTCCGACACCGTTAGGAGCGCCTTTTGCCTCATTGTGAGCGGCGCTGATAATCGGAACTGTCGCGAAAACGGCAGACTCGAAACCGAATGTTCTGTCCATGAAACAAATGTCGTTGTCGATGGTTTTCGGGATGCCGACCACGCTGATGGAGAGTTTTCTGTTCATTGCTTCTTCCGCGATTTCATGAGCGCAGCGGAGAGTCCCGTCGCCGCCGATGCAGAAGAGGACGTTGATATTCATTCTGACAAGACTTTCGACGATCTTTTTTGCATCGCCTCCGCCTCTTGATGAGCCGAGAACTGTTCCGCCTTCGTTGTGGATGGCGTCGACGATTTCGGGAGTCAGGTTGATAGGTGAATATGCGAATTTGGGATCAAGTCCTCTGTAGCCGTAGGGAATACCATAGACAACCGGGACATGGTAGTGCATTTTGAGCGTAAGAGTCAGGCTCTTGATGACGTTGTTGAGTCCGGGACAGAGGCCGCCGGCGGTAAGGATACCTGCTTTTGTCCATGCCGGATCGTGGAAGATTTTGCCCTTGGGACCTGCTTTTTCAAAAATCGGAATCTTACCGAATTTCTTGAAATATTCTTCCTGATCCTTGGGGTTTGCATGATAGAATATTCCGGAATCGGGGGCATCGAACGAAGTGCCCGGGTCGAGCGGAGAATCGATCTCGCATGGACCGAGCTTTTTTACGGTGAAATCAAGTTCCATTATATTTGTCCTTTCTAAATAAATGCTTATACCAATTCTCAATCGTAAACTTTGTGAAACCCTTTAATTTGCCGGACTTCACTAAGCCTTAGATTGCTCATCGGTATGATTTGAACTTTCCTTCCGCAAGTCCTTTTTCAGGGACTTGTTTCCCGCCATCTTCCTTCTCTTCAGTATACATCCGTTTTGAGCGTCTTTCAAGCAGGGTGAGGGACTTGCTGGAAGGAAATTAAGGGATGAATTCCATTAATATCTGGACTGGAGAATCATTTTCGGGTGATTGATTTTATGTCAATGCCGAGATTCTGAATTTTGTAACGCACCATTCTGCCGGTGATACCGAGCTCTTTTGAGGCTGCGTTTATATTGCCGTTATGTTCTTTTAGGACATCGATAATCAGATCTCTCTCAAAGACAGCGGTTCTGGATTTCAAGTTGTAAGTGCCCTCCTGGCGATCCTTGAGATCGGGCATTTGCAGGGTAGGGGGCAGGTCATGGGCGTGAACCACGTTGTCTGATGAGAGCAGAACTGCGTGTTCGAGGCAGTTTTCGAGCTCACGGACGTTGCCCGGCCAATGGTAGGCAAGCAGCATGTTTATGGCTGATGTGCTTATTCTGTTGACCAGTTTGTTCATTTTTCGTGAGTATTTCTCTATAAAATAGTTTGCGAGCAGGATTATGTCGCTTTTCCTGTTTCTGAGCGGAGGCAGATATATGGGGAATACGTTGATTCTGTAATAAAGATCCTGTCTGAATGTTCCGGCGCGCACGGCGGCTTCAAGATCTCTGTTGGTGGCAGTGATGATTCGCACGTTTGCCTTGCGAGTCTTGTTGCTTCCGACGCTCTCATATTCGCGTTCCTGAATGACGCGCAGGAGTTTTACCTGAATCACCGGAGAGAACTCTCCGATTTCATCCAGAAAGAGAGTTCCGCCCTCGGCCTCTTCGATTCGTCCTGTCCGACGCTGATAGGCTCCTGTGAATGCGCCTTTTTCGTGTCCGAAAAGTTCGCTTTCGAGGAGGTTTTCACTGAGAGCCGCACAGTTGACCTTTATGAAGGGCTTGCCAAGCCTCTGGCTGTTATAGTGAATAGCCGAGGCGACGAGTTCCTTGCCTGTGCCGGATTCTCCCTGAATCAGAACGGTTGTGTCGGACTGAGCCACCTGACAGATGCGTTTGTAAACCATGCGCATTTCGTGAGAATTGCCGATGATGTTTTCGGGATGAAATGCTTCGGTGAGTTCTCCAAGAAGTCTCTTATTTTCGGATTCGAGCTCTTCTTTCTGGGCACGGAGACTTCTGCGGTTCTGTATGTCATAGGAAATCATGCTTGCGACGATGCTGAGGAAGCGGACGACATCGCTGAGGTCGTTGTCTGGCTCATAAACTATGTCGCAGGATATTGTTCCGACGGTCTGATTTTCAAGGATCACGGGTATGCAGATGAAACTGAAATCGCCGGAATCTTTTCGCTTATAGATTCTGTTCTGGAATCTGGGCTCCTTGGATATTCGCGGAATGATTTCGGGATTTCCGGTTTCCAGGACTTTGCCCGTAATGCCTTCGCCTTTGCGATAGGTTGTCTTCATCTGTTCCGGAGAATATTCGGCGCCGAGAGCTTCGACTACAAGCTCAGCGCCATCGAGAGTCAGTAGCATTATTGTTCCGCGGTACATCCACAGCCGCTTTTCCAGAATGTAAAGGATTTCCCTGAATATTTCTGTCTGCATGCGCCCGGAAGACAGCATTTTAGCTATCTCGTAAAGGGCCTCGAGTTCGCGTGTGTAATATTCTTTAGGATTTCCCTGCATTTTTCTTTTTCTCCGGAAATTTCCGCAGACATATCATTCTGCATTTCTGCCAATTCTTTTTCCGGTAGAATTCAAGGGCCGGTTCGTTCTCGTAATCAGCCAGAAGGCTGAGGCGGCGATATCCGCTTTTGAAAGCCCGTTTTTCCATTTCGGAAAGGAGCTGGGAGCCGATGCCGCATTTACGGTATTTAGCCGTAACGACAAGGTCTTCGAGTATCCCGGCTTTACCGCCTTCCGCTGTTGAAACCTGACTTTGAACTGTACACATGCCGATGATTTCTCCCGCGCTTTTGGCCACAAGAATTATCGCATCTTTGTTTTTGAGAAGCATTTTCAATGCCATACGATGTTTGTCGGGTGCGAATTCAAAGTCTTTTTCTATGGAGAAAAGCTCCATGAGGAGCAGTGTCATAGCCTCGACATCATCAATTGTCGCTTTTTGTATTTTTGCTTTTATAAGTTCCATGTTACGATCTCCTTTCATATGCAGAGATTTACATGCTTGTAATTTTAATTACATTTTTGTTTCAGGAATGGAAAGAACTTGGAAGCCATGTCAATCAGCTCTCTGTCGCTGAGTTCACTCTGACGTCCGCTCTCAAAAATCTGTTCTATGCTTTTTTTGAGTTCTCTGATTTCCGGACTTTCCTTTGAAAGCTTTATGGTGCTGTCGTTTATAATTGAATTTAAACGCATTGCGATTCCTGCGAGTCCGGAACTGCTGTTTATCTTGAAACGGCTTTTGCGTGTGGATACGGACTCCGGAACGGAATAGCTTTCATATTCCCTGACAATGCCGTCGGCATGGATTCCTGTGCTGACATCTATATTTTCATCGCCAAAGAGCTTGGAGGACTCGTTGCTCTTTGCGTTTATTTCCGACTTCATGATTTCTATGAGTTCGGACATTGCCATGAAGTCGACTTCTGAATTTTCCCCTGTAAGTCCAATCCAGTGCAGAAGCAACGCTTCGGTTGCGGCGACGGAACTGCGTTCGCCGTTTCCAAGCACTGTGCCGTTTACATACATGCAACCATGCAGCCATGCGGATATTGCATTGGCTGTGGCGAGTTGCAGATCGTTGTGGCCGTGCCATTCCAGATTTTCGGTTTTTAGCGGTGTTCTCGACATGATGGAACAGAGCAATGAAGGAATTCCGCGTGGAAAATCGACCCGTTTGAACGGCATGCCCAGTCCCAGAGTGTCGCAAAGCCTGAATCTGAGTTCCTTTTGCCCAGCTATTTTGCAAAGTTCATTGATGAGCGGCAGGACGAATTCATGCATGTCTGCTCTGGTTATG
>JAKJHH010000280.1 GCA_022703965.1 Verrucomicrobiota bacterium | reverse complement strand
GCCCGCGACACAGCCGCCTGTATCGCCGCTTCTGCCGGAATCATAAAGCAGAAGAGCGGAAACGACATGAATTCGGTCATCATTACGATGCCCGCTGATCACGTTATAAAGAATGCCGATGCTCTCTGCCGCAATCTTGAAGATGCTGTTTCAGTTGCCCGTTCAGGAAAAATCGTTACAATCGGAATCAAGCCCTCTTATCCTGCTTCCTGCTATGGCTATATCCAGTGCGGAAAAAAAATCGACAACGGCCTTGCGACAGTATTTTTCGAGGGTGCAGGGTTTCGGGAAAAGCCCGATGCCGAAACCGCAAAAAGTTTTCTGGAACAGGGGAATTTCAAGTGGAATGGCGGCATGTTCATCTGGACTCTGAACTGCATAGAAAAATCATTTGCCGCTCATTGTCCTGAGCTTTATCCTTTGATCGACGCCATGGCTGCGGCCTCTGCGGATCAGAAGAGTTTTGAGAAGACTTTTGCCGCTCTTTACGAGCCGCTTAAAAAGATATCGATAGATTATGCCGTGATGGAAAAATCCGATGCTATAGTTGTTGCCGAGGCCTCTTTCGACTGGGATGATATCGGCGGCTGGCTGGCTTTGCGCAATCATGTTAAGCCGGATGAATCCGGAAATACCGTCAAGGGACTTTTCAGAGGAATTAACAGCTCGAATTGCATAGTGCAGACTCAGCCTGGGACTCTTGTCGCGGCCATTGATCTGCACGATATGATAATTGTCAACACCGGAGACGTTACGCTGATTTGTCCGGCCTCGTCTGCGGATAAAATTAAGAATATGGTTAAAAATCTTTCAGAATCTGAAAACACTCTGAACTACGTATAAATTAAGCTTGTTTTAAACATATTAAATTGTATATTATAAGCTTAATTTGCGTGGAATGATGATTTTAGAGAGGGGATTGTTTCTGTATAATGCATATTTCGTCATCAAAAAGCAAGACTCTGGTCAGGTATATGAATCCTGTCCGGATTCTTCTCTGTATATGGGCTTACAGAGATCTTCTGTCTCAGTTTGCCAGACGTGAGGTGGCTAGCCGCTATAAAGGCTCCTATCTCGGGCTTTTCTGGTCGCTGATTCAGCCTGTTCTCATGCTCTGCATTTATACCTTTGTTTTTGGCGTGATCTTCCGTTCCAGATGGCCCGGAGTCGCGGAGCAGGGGATAGCCGGATATGCCGTCACGCTCTTCTGCGGAGTCGCGGCATTCAATCTGCTTAATGAAAGTCTTGGACGTTCTCCCGGCATTATAAAGGAGAATGCTAATCTGGTTAAAAAAGTCATTTTCCCGGTCGAGATTCTTCCTGTTTCGCTGATCTGTTCAGCAATATACCACGGATCAATATGTTTCCTGATTCTGATTGCGACGAATCTCTTAGTCAATATGTCGCTTCATTATACGATTATCATGTTGCCGCTGGTGATTCTGCCGCTCATCTTGTTGCTCATGGGAATTTCTTGGATTCTTGCCGGACTGGGCGTTTTTCTTCCCGATGTTCAGGCGATAGTCTCACTTCTGACGACTATGTGGATGTTTCTTTCTCCTGTTTTCTACAGCACGACAATGCTTCCAGCCAAGGCGCAGTTCCTCATGCAGTTCAACCCGATGGCCTTTGTTGTGGACAACATCCGTCGCGTTGTGATGTGGGGGCAGTGGCCTGAATGGGGGGCTCTCGGAATATGGATGATTTTCGGCATCGCTGTGATGTCGCTCGGATATGCGGCCTTCATGTGGGGCAAAGACAACTATGCGGATGTGATTTAAAATGAGTAACGATATTTCCATAAAAGCCGAAGGATTGAGCAAGGCATACCGGATGTTCTCCGATATGAACCAGAGACTCAAGCATGCTCTTCTGCACAGTTTCGGCAAGGAATATGGCTCAGTCTTCTGGGCTCTGAAAGATATCTCCTTTGAAGTAAAACGAGGCGAAAGCGTCGGCATTGTCGGTGAAAACGGGGCTGGGAAGTCAACACTTCTTCAGATTCTCGCCGGCACCTTGCAGCCTAACGAAGGCTGGGCAGATGTCAACGGCAGAATCGGAGCCCTCCTTGAGCTTGGTTCAGGTTTCAATCCTGAGTTTACAGGACGTGAAAATATCTATATGAATGCGGCTGTCATGGGCCTCAAAAACAAGGAAATCGACAAGAAATTCGATGAGATTTTGGACTTTGCCGACATCGGAGATTTTGTTGAACAGCCGTTGAAAACATATTCCAGCGGCATGAAAATGCGTCTTGCCTTTGCAGTGAATACCTGTATTGAGCCTGAAATCCTGATAGTCGACGAAGCTCTTGCCGTCGGTGATGCAGTTTTCCAGTCAAAATGTTATACAAGACTCCGCAAAATGGTTGAAAACGGTACAAGCCTCCTCTTCGTCTCTCATTCAGTCGATACCGTCCGAAGCCTCTGCTCCCGCGCCTTGTGGCTGAATCACGGCAAAAGTGTCATGTGGGGTGATGCCAAGGAAGTCTGCAAAGAATACGAAAAATTCTGCTGGAAAAAGCAAGGAATTGAAATCGGAACGGAAGGTTCTAAAGCTGAAAAAATTGAACTTTCTCCTGAAGTTCTGAAAGCCCTCAACGACGGAGTCGAGGACGGTCTAGACGAGCGCGGAATCCCCAACTCTCTATTTTTACCTAATCCTGATTTTGATAATATTCTTGCAAGTCACGAACGCTATGGAACAGGGGAGCTTCATATATTGAATTATCTTCTCACTGATTCAGGCGGGATCGTCAAAAAAACATTTGATTATAATGAAATAATTCATATCTGGTGCATTGCCGAGATCAAAAAGAACGTAGATTCAGATTTTGCTTTTGGAGTAACTGTAAAAGATTTAAAGGGTAACGTTGTATTTCAGCTTCAGGATACTTATAAAATAAATCATCTAAATGCATTGGCGGGGGATATTCATGTATTCTCTTTTAAGTTCAAAGCCAGTTTGACTCATTCGACTTTTTCGATACGCAGTGGCATTGTTGCTTACAAGGGGGGGCATGCTTTTTCAGGATTTCAATATAACTTTAATGAACTCGTTGTATGGGATATGTTGGAGACGGCTGCGTTATTCAGCATCAATCAATGTCCACTTTATCCTATAGGTGGACCAGTTTCATTTTCAGATAAGCTTTTTACATTAAAAATTGAGAAAGAAGAATAATCCATGAAGCCTAAAATGCTTTTCATTCTGCCTCCTCATTCTTCTGATTATAACGCATGGGAAAGAGCCGATTGGCAGATATGCAGAATTCCTCCGGTCGGACTGATTGTAATGGTTTCATATCTTATTAAAAACGGCTTTGATTGTCATTTTATTGATGGACGCGAACTGATAATAAAAAATAAGACCAATGACTATATCGCTTGCATAAAGAAGATAGTTGAGGATTTGAGACCTGAGTTTATAGGGATCAATATGCTGACTGCTTTATTCAATGAAGCCAAAGATATTGCATCATTCATAAAAAGCTTTTCTCCAGATAGTTTTATTGTTGCCGGGGGACCACATCCATCCATAGAGCCAGCTTTGACTTTTGAGCAAATTCCTTCCATTGATGCTATTTGTGTAGGCGGAGGCGAAGATGTTTGTCTTGAGCTTCTATCTGGTAACGCTCCAGCTTCGATATCAGGATTGATGTTGAGAGGAAAAGAGGATAAATTTGTCCGCCGTGAAGTTGAAATGAATATTGATAAGTATCCGTTTCCAGATTACCATTTGATAAAGTCAGATTTTTATTATAAGTATTCGGCTTATACGACTTTTGGCTGGTTATCAAAATCGCTTTCTGCCCTTACATCACGCAGTTGTCCGTTCTCTTGTAAATTCTGTGCGGCAGACTGGTCAAAGCCATACAGAGTTCATTCTGCCGATTATGTGATTGAAATGGCTAAATATCTGGCCACATATGATATCAATACAATAGCATTTTGGGATGATACTATTGGAATGGATAAAGAACGATTACTCAAAATATGTGATGGTTTTTCCAGAACAGGCTTATTTAAGCCATCTGGACGTCTTAGATGGAGAGCAAGTTTACGCGCAGGACAGGTTACAATAGGTATAGAAAGTGGATCAGACAAGATACTGAAAATAATGAATAAGAAGTCTACTGTAGAATTAAATCGTCAGGCATGTTCATATGTTCAGGAGGCCGGACTTGATCTTGGAGCTTCATTTATGGTTGGAGTTCCAGAGGAAACAGAGGACGATATACGTCAGACATTTGACTTTATAAAGAATCTGAATTGTAATTCAATGGGGTGTGGTAATTTTAGGCCGCTTCCAGGAAGTCCTTTTTACTTCGAATTCCTTGAACGCCAGCAAATTGACAAAAAGTCTATAGACTGGAGCAATTTAGGAAATTTTTCAGCAGAACCG
>JAKJHH010000027.1:7119-30322 GCA_022703965.1 Verrucomicrobiota bacterium | reverse complement strand
TACTTGAATCCCACCTTCTTTCATAAAGCTTGTATCCTTGGAAGTATCGCGCCGGGCAAGCTCCATATCGATAAGCTCAAGAGCTTTGTGGCGAACCATTCCAATGCCGGGATAAACATCGCGAAGATAAGCTTCCTTTGTGCTTGTGCCGGGCAGTATGTCATGAAAATGGTTGAAGAGGAGTTCGCGCCACGCTTCCGAAAGTTCCGCTTCGGGAATCTCTAATGCATCGGCCTTGCGCATCAGTTCAACAGCGGAAGCAATCTGAGCTTTGACCTCGTGACAAGTCGAATAGCATCCCCGGAATACGGGACCTAATTCACCTGTAATTTCTTCCTTCACGGAGTCGGCAGTCAAAGCAAAATAGTCTTCCAGTGTAGAATATACCATATTGAATTCCTTGCGTGCATCCTCAAGCCATTCAATATGAGTTCTGGATAAAGTTCCGCCATGATCTCCTAGTCCGAAAAAATAAGACTGCTCTTCAAGCCCGTTTTCCCATATATTCCGGGTTCTCTTCATGACGGATTCTTTGTCAGAGTGGGCGGCAATGCCGTATCCATTGAGAATCTGAAGAGCAGTCACGCTTGAGCCGTCATCGGAACTCCATTTGAAAAGACCTGAAGTTTTTTCTCCGCGCGCATAAACGTAATTATCGAATCCGGTCGCTTTCAGAATTTTTGGAAGTCCGGCGCTGTGTCCGAAGGAATCGACACTGTAAGCAGTTCTGACATCCACCCCGAATTTATCCATGAAATAGGACTTTCCGACAATCCCCTGACGGATCAGAGTGTCAGCCCGGCTGAGTATTGTATCAGCCTGAACCTCCCATCCTCCTGTAAGCTCCCAGCGTTTTTCTTTGACCAGCGAAACGATATCATTGAAAAGACAACGGTCTGCTTCTTCTATCCACCTGTAAAGCGCGGAAGAGGAACAGGTATATTTCATCTCCGGAAATTCCTTCATGAGCTTCACGACGGAACGGATAGTATTCATCCATGAAGAACGTCCTGAACTGCGATTCCAGATCCAAACCGGGTCTATATGTGAATTCATGATAATGTGTAAACGTCTGGCTGTCATATCAAATCCTTATTGGTTATTATGTCGGGCGCGACAGAAATCTTCTTAGCCGGAGAAGCAGGGCTTTTCAGGATTTCCTTGAGGAGAACAAATGCATTCTTTCCAAGCTCCGCCTCATTCTGAAGTGCAGAAGCAAGAATAAAATCCTGAACGGCTCTGCCTTTAGGCAATGAATCAAAATGGACAAGTTTTATCTTCTTCCTGACAAGAAATGTGTGAACTTCTTCAGAATTCGCAATAAAAGAAAAGCTTCCGCCCAAACCGGGCGCGAATACGGAATCCGACTCGGCTTCTTTTAAAAGTTTAAGAAAAGATGTCTTGCCTGCGCCAGCCTCATCACAGATCAGATGTGAAGCCTCTGGACAAGTCGCCAAAGCCTGTTGAAATCCGGCATAACGCAATCTGTTTGAGATAAGATGAGAAGATGACTTAAGGTAGACCGTTTTGCGAGCCCCGGACTTCAGAAGCTGTTCCGTCAACCTGTACGCGCCAAGAAACTGATCAGTAGCGACACTGCTGCATCCCAGAAAAGACGAATAAAGATCAAAAAGTACGAGAGGATAGCCTGAATCGGCAAGCTCCTGAATATATTCATAGTCATCACCGAGTCCGTTTGGATAAAGAATCATGCCGTCACATGCTCCTTTTGCCAGACGAATCTGCTTTTTTTCAGCTGCGAAACTTTTCCATGGATAAGTATAAATCCTATAAGAAAAACCGGCCTCATCTATTGAGTCCTTCATCGCGGCAAGAGCTGCTTTCCAAGCAGAAGAAACAGGAAATACAATCGCAATGGTCTTCAAAGTATTCTGAGGATCAAAGATATCCATGCGTGAACGCAATACCGTCCCGCGCTTTTTTATGCGGCATACAAGTTTTTCCTCGGCAAGCAAAGCAAGAGCCTGAGTCACAGTATTGCGGCTTACAGAATAGATTCTACATAAATCCAGTTCTCCGGGAATACGTCCTTCACGGGAAAAAACACCGTCACCAATCGCCTCTCTCAGTATATTTCTGAGCTGAATATAAAGAGGCTCTGATGAATTTCTATCCAGTTTTTTTCTGATAAGTCCCATATATGCACCATTGCTCTGTTCTCTATTATGATATCAGTTTTATACGTAAATAACAAGGCAAGCAAATGAGTCAATAATGGTGCATAATATACTTACTGAAAACTAGAATGACATACAACAAAGAAAGGCGGCATTGCTACCGCCCTTAGCTAGAACCCAAAAAACAAACGGGACAATATCTCTTACAGAGTTACGCCGTCCTTGAAAATCGCGATTTCACGGAAACCGTTCTTTTCATTTCTGGCATATTCACGTCCTGAGGCTACGTCGATGAGGTATTTTATAAACTCATCGCGCACCTGACGCATTGTCATGCCCTCGAGGAGACGGCCTGCATTGAAGTCGATCCAGTTGGGCTTTCTTTTGGCAAGATCGGAATTGGTCGAGATCTTCACAGTCGGAACGGGACTTCCAAGCGGAGTGCCTCTTCCCGTTGTGAAAAGAACCATATGAACTCCGGATGCGGCAAGAGCTGTCGCAGCAACGATGTCGTTGCCGGGTCCCTTGAGCAGGTTGAGTCCGGGCTTCGCAAGAAGATCGCCGTATTCGAGCACATCGACAACCGGGCCGGAACCGCCCTTCTGAGTACAGCCGAGAGACTTTTCCTCAAGAGTTGTGATGCCGCCTTTCTTGTTGCCCGGCGAGGGATTCTCGTAAACCGGCTGATTGTAGCGGAGGAAGTATTCCTTGAATCCATTGATCATATTGACGCATTTGTCAAAGATTTCAGGAGATACGCAACGCTCCATGAGGATTGTTTCAGCACCAAACATTTCCGGAACTTCAGAAAGCACAGTTGTGCCGCCGCAGGAAACCAGATAGTCCGAAAACGCACCGAGAAGCGGATTGGCTGTAATGCCTGAGAAGCCGTCTGAAGCGCCGCATTTGAGACCGACGCGCAATTTGCTTATCGGAACAGGAGTTCTCTTTGCCTTGGATGTTTCCTCAATGAGTTCCTTGAGAAGACGTTCGCCTTCCTCGAACTCATCGCCTGCATCCTGAGCAAGCATAAACTTGACGCGCTTGGAATCAAGCGGGCCGAGAATTTCTTTGAAGGATTCCATGGTGTTGTTCTCGCAACCGAGAGCGACAACAAGGATTCCGGCGGCGTTAGGATGCTTTACAAGTCCAGCAAGAATCTTGCGGGTATTCTCGTGATCGCCTCCGAGCTGCGAACAGCCGAAGGGATGCGGGAAGGCAAAAACGCCGTCCACCGAGGAATTCGAACCGAGAAGACGGGCGGATCTCTTAACAAGATTTTCGCAGATTCCGTTTACGCAGCCGACAGTCGGCACAATCCAGATTTCGTTTCTGATACCGACGTTGCCGTCTGGACGGACATAGCCGTCGAAGGTCGGAATAGTATCCTCATGTCCGATGTCATTGACAATCGGCTTGTAGTCGTATATCTCGGTTCCCTTGAGGAGGGTTTTAAGGTTGTGCGAATGGATATGGCTTCCGGCCTTGATCGGGCTGACAGCGTAGCCGATCGGAAAACCGTACTTCATAACCTTTTCGCCCTGCGGAATATCGCGAATAGCGAATTTGTGTCCGGCAGGGATGAGATCGGACAGAGTAATTTTCTGTCCGGCTACTTCCACCAGCGAGCCTGCCGCAAGTTCGTGAACCGCGACGGCGACGTTGTCGGAAGGATGTATATGTATGAATTCTGATGTTTCTACCATGATAATCTCCTTATTTCAGAAGCTTGCGGACAGCTTCTCTGGAGCCGTCGGCAAGGATGCTCTTGAGGTCAGCGGCGACAGTGTCGGCAAAGCCAGGAATGGCTGTGAGATCCTGTCCCCAGAAGGCCTTATGTGAAAGGACTGTATTGACCAGATCCTTGATCTTGTTGCTCTTCTTGAACTCGCCCCAGACCTTTTCAAAGAATTCGAGGATTTCCTTGTCGTCCTTGATCGGGTATTCATTTGTACCGCGGTTGCCACGGAGTTCCGGTGCACCGGCAGCGGGAACGCCGTTGTAGAAGGAAATGAGGGCGGCAAGCGAGAATGTGAGAGCCGGAGGCAGAGAGCCTTTGAGTCCTGTGTAATCAAGCAGAGAAGGAAGAACTCTGACTTTCCACTTGGAAACGGAGTTCAGGCTGATTGAGAGAAGTTCATGCTTGATAAAGGGGTTCTGGAAACGCTCAAGAACGGACTCGGCATAGCTGAGTTTTTCCTGCTCGGAAAGCTTGAGTGTCGGGAGAATTTCTTCAAAAACGCCTTTTCTGAGGAATCCGCCGAAATCCTTGTCCTGCATCATTTCGCCGACGGTGTTGAGTCCGCCGAGATAAGCGGCAAGAACGCTGGAAGTATGAGCTCCGTTGAGAACGCGGACTTTACGTGTGCGGTAAGGAGTCATGTCGGAAGTCCAGACAACATTGAAGCCGGACTTGTGGAAGGGAAGCTCGTTCTTGAGCTGCTCAGGACCTTCGATAACCCAGAGGTGGAAGATTTCGGCAGCGACAACAATCTTGTCTTCATAGCCGAGATACTTCTGAATATCAGCGATTTCTTCCCTCGGATAGCCTGGAACAATTCTGTCGACAAGAGTATTTGTGAAAATGTTGGCTGATTCGATCCACTTTACATAGCCTGCTTCAAGCTTCCAGTATTCGGCAAGCTTGAGAATTGTCTTCTTGAGGTTTTCGCCGTTCTTTTCGATGAGCTCGCAGGGAATCATGACAAGTCCCTTGTCGGCTGCGCCGTTGAAGGCTTTATAACGTTCAAAGAGAAGGACTGCGAGCTTGGCTGGGAAGGATTCAGGACATACATCTCTGTTAAAAGGTTCTTCGACATAAGCGATACCGGCTTCAGTGGTGTTGGAGAAAACGAATCTCAGATCATTGCTGACAGCAAGCTTCTTCATTTCGTTCCACTCTTCATAGGGATTCATGACACGGCTGATTGAGGCGTTGATGGTCTTGTTGTTGACAGTTTCGCCGTTCTGGATACCGCGGAGGAAGAGAGTATAGAGGCCGTCCTGATCGTTGATCATTTTTGCCATGCCGTTACGGATAGGCTGGGCAACCGCGATTCTGCCGTTGAAATGTCCGTCGGAATTGATTTTGTCGACCATCCAGTCGGCAAAAGCTCTGAGGAAGTTGCCTTCTCCGAACTGGAGAATTCTCTCCGGTGCGGAAGTGGAAACCTTTGAAATTTCTACATCAGACGGGATTGCAGGTTTGGAATTGAGGAAGCTCCTGTTCAGACTGGCCATGAGAAAATCTCCGTTATTTTATATTTGGTTCGGTTCTAATTCTGAGCTGAAAGCATGCGGCTTTCATAAAATACTCTTAAAGTATATAATTTTTTAACAAGGTTTTCAAGCTCAAATGGATTTCCAGAAAATCTTTCATTTGCACAAAACGATCATAAAACACATTGTTTTTAAGCGTCTCATATGAAAAAGCGCAACAAGTCCAGAATCTCACAAAATCTTTTAAAAAGAGGTTTTCTGAAGCTGAGGAGCTTTTTTCGCAAACGTTTGCAATAAGATAAAAAAATATCCTGCATTTCATGCAGCGCAAAAAAGTAGCTTTCCTGCATGCTCAAATCTTATAAAATAAACTTGTTTTGAAATCACGAAAAATCAAGAGCTTCCAGAAGAAAAGAAAGAGCTTTATACAAAAATCTAAAAAATATCAAAACGATATTGACTCAAATCAATAAATATCATAGAATATAGATATGATAAAACGCTAAATCAAATTAAATCAAACATGCAGACACAAATAAAAAAGCGAATACTATTGAGCGATGTAGCTGAACTTGCCGGAGTCTCAATCACGGCTGCGTCTTCTGTGCTGCACAAAGGGCGCAGTGCGACAGTAAGAATCAGCCAGGAAAAGTCTGAGCTGATAAGAAACGCGGCAAAACAACTCGGCTACCGTCCTAATCTCACAGCCCGTTCTCTGGCTACTGGGAAAACAGGACAAATCGGCTTCATGCTTTCGGAATCCGTAAGCAGCGGCTGGCTGAATCCTTATTATGCAGCCTACCTGAATGGTATAGACAACGAAGCTCAGAGACTGGGTCTGGGACTGCTTGTCAACCGTCTGCCCTTCGAGAAAAAGGATAGCTTTATATTCTCCTCCATCATGAATCAGAGAAAAATTGATGGACTGATTCTGGCCGGAGAAGTAGATCCACGTGTATATAAGAACTTAAAAGATAACAAGATTCCCTTTATCGTACTGAACGCCCCCCAGTCCCTCAAGCGTGATGAGGAAATTCCAGTCATAAGCATGGAAAAAGTAACTCACATCACCGAATACGCCTACTCAAACGGACATAGACGAATCATCATCACAAGAGACCGCTGCGGTCATGACAGTTTCGGAGAGTCAAGCATTCGACACATAATGGAATGGGCGGCAACAAGAGGAATAAAACTCACCCCGTGTGTGCCGGATGCCGGAATGCATCCGAACTGGGAACCAGGCTTTAAACTCGGCAAATACCTTTTTGAGTTCTGGAACTCGGCACCGGAAAAAGAGAGAGCCAGCCTGATTGTGACAAATGGCGTTGCCGGAGAACTTTATGACTCTCTGACAGAGCACGGCTTCCGCAGTCCGGAAGACCTCAGCATCATGATTGACAACAGCTACGATGCGAAAAATTCCACTAGTCCGCATTTTGCACGCGTCGAATGCAGACATGAGGAGATGGGCAAAGACGCGGTACGAGCCCTTAATTCTCTAATGAACGGAGAAAGCAATCCGATCCTTCCCAGCGTTTATCCGCTTAACTTTGATAACGCTGACACATTCAGAAGCATAAACTAAGGAAATAAGATATGAAAAAGAAACTGAAATCATTCACCCTCATTGAGCTTCTGGTTGTCATCGCGATCATTGCAATTCTGGCCGCAATGCTGTTGCCATCACTTAGCAAGGCAAGAGAGACAGCAAAAACAATTGCCTGCGCCGGAAACGAAAAGCAGATGGGAGTGGCAGTCGCGTCATATACAAACGACTGAGCCGGATGGCTTCCAGTCAAACAGTATCTCGAAGTAGGCTACACCTCTACTGGCTGGAAAAATATGCTCGCCGTTTATCTTGGTTTCCAAAATGTACCGTTTTCTTCTGCCTTTACCGGAATGAACAAGGGAGTATTCAGGTGTCCCGGCTGGACCAAGATCCTCAATCCTACAACAAACTGGTACATGGAAGGCGGCTACGGCTGGAGCGACACAATTGGGGCATCTCAGGATTCCGCAAACTATAAAAGGCAAAACATTTCACAGCTCAAGGAGCAGTCTGAAACAATAGTTATCGCTGACAGCACAGACATTGAACTCACATCTGATCAATGGAAATACCTCTCCGTCACCCCGCCCTCGTGGAGCGCAACAACTCCATTATTTGGTAATCGCCACAACAACGGGGCAAATATTCTCTGGCTGGATGGACATGTAAAACTCCACAAATTCTCAGAAATCGCCACCGGCAAAAGCAACAGCTACGGCATCGCCGCCAGCGAGTACTACTTCAAAGTAAAAAAATGATCCATTATTGTTTTTTCATGCAATGCCTTGTATAATTAAAGAAACCAAAAAGAGGAAATCATGAACAAGGCAAAAATTATCATGGCTCTTACAGCTTCATTTTTTATCGGAGGACTAAGCGCCGCCGATGACAAGCAGATATCTCCCGAGCTTTTCAAAGACGGAGAAAGAGTGGTCTTCTACGGCGACAGCATCACTCATGCCGGATGGTATTCCTATTATATAAACGGTTTTTACTCAACAAGATTCCCAAATAAAAAAATCACATTCATGAATGCGGGAATAGCCGGAGGCAGTGCCTCAAGCGGACTCCCAAGACTTCAGTTCGACGTCCTCGACAGAAAACCGGATACTGTATATATGATGTTCGGGATGAACGACGTAAATAGAGATGCATACAAAAATCTCGACGAAACAGACGAAAAGATACTGAAGTCCAGAGAGAACGCTCTTAAGGGCTATAAAGCCAACATGGAAACCAACATCAAGAAAATCAAGGAAGCAGGAGCAAAACTTGTCCTGATCCTGCCGTCTCCATATGACCAGTACAGCCAGTCAGCCAAAGCCCCGAATCTCGCCGCCTGTAACGATGGACTTGCAAAATGCGCCGAAATTGGAAAAGAGTTCTCCACTCAATATAAACTTCCTATAGTTGACCTGCACAGCCAGATCACAGCACTCATGAAGGCCAATCCGGAAAAGAATCTGGCAGGCAATGACCGCGTCCATCCTCCGGCATCCGGACACATCATGATGGCGTACTTCCTTCTCAAAGCCCAGAATTTCCCGTCGCTCGTCGCGGAAAGCGCAATCGACGCGAAAACAGGAAAAGCGACAGTTCAGAATAACTGTAAAATAGAAGAGCTCGCCGTTAAGGACGGAAATATAAGTTTCACCTATAAAGCAAACGCCCTGCCCTTCCCGACTTCAAGCGGTCCATGGAAAGAAGCTTCGGCACTTGTGCCTCTTGAGTCATTGAATCAGGAAACACTCAAAGTCAGCGGCTTGGCAGACGGCAATTACAAGCTCTTTACTAATGAAATTGAAGCTGGCAAATTCTCCGCTGCCGATTTTGCCAAGGGGATCAATATGGCAAATCTGAAGACAGCCCAGTCCGAAGCCGCCGCGAAAATATGGGATGCCGTTGCCAAGAAATACAATGCAGAACAACCCCTTCGCTCAATAGTTCAGACAGAAGCAATAATACGCGGAGCTAAGGTTGATCCGGCAGATAAAGTCGCAGCGGATGCCGCACTCGAAACCTTCCTCTCGAAAGTAGCTCAAAAAGAATACTACGGCAAGGTCTTCGAGAAATATCGGAAATATCGCGACGAAAAAGAACAGTTAGTGAAAGCCTTCGGGGAAGCTCAGGAAAACATTTGGAAAGTTCAGAAGCTTGAGCCGATAAAAATTCGCATAGTGAAAGCCGAATAAAGAGACCGCAAAGTAATCTATGAAAGCCCGTCAGCCGACGGGCTTTTTTCTTTCAGATATTATCGAGAATCATTTTGAAGTGTTTATTCACAGCGGCAGAGGCTGCATCTTTGTCGTGATTTATAATCGCACGACAAATTTCCTCATGGGCATCAAAAAGTTGCTCACGGTCTTTGAAAGTACTCATTATCGCCTTGCGTCCGTCCTTGATGGCAGTTTCCAGCATAGAGGATATCGCGGTAAGGAAGGCAAGAAGCATTATGTTGCCAGAATATGCGGCAATTTTAAGGTGGAGTTCTTTATCCAGAGCAACACTTTCCTTTTCAGAGCCTGTTGAGCGAATTCTCTTCATAAGATCTTCAAGAACAGCTGTTTCCTCTGAACTGATTCTGGAGGCGGCAAGAGAAGCGGCTTCAGCCTCCAAAGCGCGGCGCGCCTCAAGGAGATCAGTAAAACGCCCCTTGTGCAGTTTGAAGAGAATAGATAAAGGTTCAATTATTCCAGCGCTGATATCACACTTGATGTAATTGCCCCCGCCCTGACGGCATTCCAGAATGCCGAGAATTTCGAGAGCTTTCAGTGCCTCACGGACAGAGTTCCGGCTGACTTTGAACATTTCGCTCATGTCACGCTCGGAAGGCAGACGGTCGCCTGGAGAAAGCTCTCCGGACATGACCATTTCCTGAATGTGCTCGAAAACTTGCCTATGAAGCAGTTTGGAGCTGAGAGGCTTGAAAATAGTTTTCTTGCTTTTCTCTGGCATTAGAGTCCTAATAAAAAAACCGTCCGGATACCCGGACGGTTCTGCACAAGTTCATGTACGGAACATAATGAAATCAGTCACCGTATACGATTGTTGTATAGGAGCCGTAGATTCCGAAGAAGTTGCTGGCTCTGTAATTGATGAACTTGATGTTTGTAATGTTGCCGTTTCTTGCGGCTTCCTGAACGGAGGCATCACCGGCGGCGAAAAGTGTGAAGTATGTCTTGCATGCAGCTTCGCCGACTTTTCCGCACTTCATTTCACCTGATCCGCTGACCGGAAGGGTGACCTTTGTGTAGATGAGGCTTATCGGAATCGATGTTGCACAGCCGCTGATCACTGCTGTTGAGGCGATTGCCGCAGCCAGAGCCAGCATTTTGATTTTACCTGTCATGTACTTTTCCTCCTTTGAGATTATTTAAGTACGGAATATTATGCATTTTATAAAAAAATAACATTTTATATGCGATATTCAACCCCGCTTCCGAAAAAACATCTGCCTCAAAGCAAGCTTTTTCACTTAATAAGCTGTGTTTCCGGGAAAATACCCGGACATTTGCAATCTCAAGAAACCACAATATATTCCTAAAATAGGACTATCCTCTTTTAGAATAATTAAAGCAGGTTTTTATGAAAAACTCAAAAGCCGTATACACAAACGGCTCTATCGGCGGAACAATGCTGAAAACAGCCTTGGCGATGCTGCCGGGAACAATCGCACTGTCAGGCTATAATATCGCCGACACCTACTTTGTCGCAAAACTTGGAACTCTGCCGCTGGCGGCAATGGGGTTCACCTTTCCTGTAATCATGCTTATCGGCTGCGTCTTCATGGGACTTGCCATGGGAGCGATGACTCCATTGGCTCACGCGCTAGGCAGAAAAAATCACAAAAAAGGAGCAAAACTGTGCAGTGCCGGACTTCTACTCATTTGTATTGTCTCGATTCTGAGCGGAATCATAGGATACTTCACTATCGATCCAGTCTTCCGCCAGTTCGGAGCCGGATCGGACGTCATGATTCTGATTCATGAATTCATGGAAATATGGTATCTGGGAAGCATTACCGCCGCGCTCTCCATGGCGGCAAATGATGTGCTTGTGGCATCAGGATCTCCCAAAAGCGCAAGCGCGATGACAGTAGCTGGAATGCTTCTCAACATCATACTTGACCCCATATTCATTTTCGGATGGGGCTTCATTCCGGCAATGGGGATAAAAGGAGCTGCGCTGGCAACAGTGATTTCACAAATGCTTTCGGCTCTTCTGATAATGTCTCTTCTGCACTACAAATTCCGCCTGCTCACACTTGCGATATTCGACTGGAGACTGCTCCGCAACTCTTGGGGAGTCATCATCAGAATCGCGGTGCCGTCGATCATCGGAATCCTCCTCATGCCCATAGGAAATGCCATCATGACAAGAATCATTGCCGAATTCGGCGCCGAGGCCGTCGCCGCCTGCGCGGCGGCAGGACGTATGGAGATAATAGCTTTCGTCGTTCCTATGGCCTTAGGAAAAACTTTGGTTCCAATGGTGGCGCAAAATTATGGAGCTCGTCTATACGAAAGAATTAACGAATGCCGCAGGTTTTCAATGCGTTTCGCCGGAATATTCTGTTTCATCATGACGCTGCTTTTTGTCGCGTTCTCCAAATGGCTGCCCGCATTCTTCTCGAATGACCCGAATGTTTGCAGCATCATGACGCAATATCTGATAGTCATCTCATGGGGCTTCGGCATGATGGAGATTCACCGTTACAGCGGCTTCTTTTACACAGGCTGCAACAAGCCGTCCGGAGCCGCATGGCTTAATATATACAGAATTGCCGGACTCCTTATTCCGTTTTCCCTTACAGCAATGTATTTTCATTCAATGACAGGACTTTTTGTCGCGCGCCTTGCATCAGACTTGATTGCCGGTGCAACAGGCATGCTGCTTGTCCGCAGGATGACAAAAAAATTTCTCGAAGGAAAAGATAAAACGGACGAAAAAGTAAAATTTGATCCTGAACTCGTTTCGACTCAATCTACGGAGATCCCCTGATGAATGAAGTGGAACTTTTTCTTGAAGCTCATGCCGACATTGAGGCCATACGCCGCAAAAATATCGCAGATTACTGGGAAGAGAATCAGACAGAGGACATCGTAGCTAAATTCAGCATGCGCCAGCGTCATCATCTGCTGTCAATTCACAGATACGGCCCCTGCTCTCTCCAGACTCTCATGCAGCATACTGGACTTTCAAGTTCGGCAGTTTCCGCTGCTGTTGATAAGCTCGTCAAAGCAAAAGTTGTCCGACGGGTTCAAAACAAAGAAAATCGACGGGAAGTGAGAGTCAGCGTCATCCCCGCATTAAAAGAACATCTGGATGAAATCGATAAACGTTTCAGAGGAAAAGTCGCTTCTATTTTTGCAAATTTTTCGACGGACGAAAACGCCGCTGTACTTAAGAGTTCCGAAGCATTGTTGAAACGAACAAGAGCAAACGGCAAAACAGTTGAAGAAATCTGAATAGAAGACTATTTCCAGCTCTCTCTGCTCCCGAAACAAAAATTTTCTCTCCTATTGACATCAAGGATTTTTTCTGATATAATTTTTAGCAATCGATTTCTAAGAAACACAAATGCAATCAGGAATTCCGCAAATGACAGAGAAACTGCAAAAATCATTTACACTCATTGAACTTCTTGTAGTCATAGCCATAATAAGCATACTTGCCAGCATACTGCTGCCCTCGCTCAATCAGGCACGCGAAGGAGCGAAAAAACTGTCTTGCCTTTCAACATACAGACAAATATATCTCGGCTTTGAACTTTACACAGGCAACTACGGCGATTACATGGTCAAGCCATACGGAAAACGTGAAGACGGAAGCAGGACTTCATGGCATCATCTCATATATCCGCTGATCAACAACAAAGCTAAAACAACGGATCTGGATCACGAAGTTGATTATACAAAATTATATTGTCCTTCAACAGCTTCAAGCAATAAGAATGCAAAATATACGTCATACTCAATGAACGCTTACGCAGGACATCTCCGCTACTGGTCAGGCGAATACGGGCTCGATGAATACTGTCGGCGAGGCGGAGTTAAAACGCCGGCTCAAGTCTATCTAGCAGGGGAGCAGGAGCCGGGCAATACAAGTGGCGGATATTGTATCAGCAAGGCAGCTTTCAGTAATCTAAGCTTGTATGAAGCCGATCCGGAGGCAAATTACAGTAAAAAGATGGCGTTACGTCACCTGAACGGAGCAAATTTCATATTTTTCGACGGTCATGCAGAATATGCTCCGGCATCAAAAATAAAAAGCTTCACGGAAACGGCAATAGGGCGCTGGATTCCGGAAGCCCGCGGGGAATAAACAATGAGAGAAAAAAAGGTCAGATTATCAGATATTGCAAAACACTGTAACGTACAGGCTTCAACAGTAAGCCGGGTTCTTTCAGGATATACGCAAGGATTCTCGGTCAAAGACGAAGTTCGAGACAGAATCCTTGCCGCAGCAAAAGAAATGAACTATGAACCGGATCTCACGGCGAAAAGTCTGCGCACGCGCAAAACAATGAACATTCTTGTGCTCGGCTTCAACTTCTCGTGGTTCACGTATGGACAGATTCTGGAAAAAATAAGCAACAAGTTCATCGAAAAAGGATACACTGTCAACGCATTTTTCGGAGATCCCAAGCAGCTTAAGCTCAATTCAACAAGCGCAGACGGAGCCATAATGATCACAGCTTCAGATGCTGCACTGCTTCAAAAATTGCGCTTGTCTGAAATCCCCTTCATCGCAATAAATGACAGGCTCGGCAAAACTGACTGCTGGGTCGACATTGATAATGAGCTTGGAACAGAAAAAGCTATCGACTATCTGCTTTCCAAAGGACATAAGAAAATAGCCTATTGCGGCTATCTCGGTTTTACAGGCCATGCGCAGCATAAAAGCATCACAGAACGACGCAGCGCCTATGAAAATCTGATGAACAAAAACAAGCTGGAAATATTCAGAGTTCCGGACGGAACAGAGCCTCAGCAAGCAGGCTCTATGATCGAAAAATGGGGAGTCACTGCTGTACTAGTCTACAGCTATTCCAACGCCAATGAGCTCAAGTTCATCTTCTCAGGAGGGAAAAAGTCTCTTCAATCCATCGAATTTGTAACATTCAACAGCCACGTCCCCTATCTCGGACTTGACCGAATAACAACAATCGCGGCAGATGACACGGCGATAGCTCAGGAAACAGTTGCAATTCTCACAGATAAAATAGAAAAAAACATAGTACGGAATATAACACTCAGCCCGGAGCTCATTCCGGGAAAAGATTCCAAACGGAGCTGACGGTCATGAAGAAAATTCTTGCCAGTTTTTTTGTGCTTTATACTTTGATAATCAACGCGCAATCGATAGATCTTTCATGGGACAATCCATCTCGCGAAAACAATCAGTTCAGAGAAAGGCTCTGCCTGAACGGACTCTGGAAATTCTACCCGCTAGACAAACCAGGAAAACCGGAAGATACTCCGCCTCCAATTCAGGATAGCGGCTGGGGCTATTTCAAAGTACCTGGTGTATGGCCTCAGAATAAACCTCTCAGCCTCGTTCCGGATGAAAAACTGGCAACACGCGACAAGTGGCACACCGCATGGTATCAGCGTACGTTCAAGCTCGATAAAGTCCCAGAAAACTGCTCCGCTATTCTTGAAATCCAACATGTCCAGACAAGAGCGCTCGTCATCATCGACGGCGAAACTGCCGGAGAAATCATCTTCCCAGGCGGCAGTCTGGATATCACAAAACACATAAAAGTCGGCAAAGAACAGGTAATGACACTGAGAGTCAGCGCAATCCCGTCCAAGGAGTTCGACTTTGTTTCGATGGACACAAACAACTTCTTCAAAAGAGCGGCGACAATCAAAATCCGCGGAATAAACGGAGATGTCTTCCTCAATATAGTGCCTCAAGCCAGACTGGAAGCAATCCATTACATCACATCTGTCAAGGATAAGAAAATCAGCTTCGACTGCGGAATTGCCAATCTCTCAGCTACGGACAAGCTTAAGCTCAAAGCAGAAATTGGAAAAGATGGAAAGACTGTCAAAACCTTTGAAAGCCCTGAATTCAACACATCAGAGTTAAAGGATGGAAGATATACTTTTCAGGCCGGATGGGAAGATCCTCAGCTATGGGATACGGATTCACCGCAAAATATTTATGAAGGTAAAATCACGCTCTCAGTCAATGGACAAGCGTCAGACCAGACGCTACCGGAAAAATTCGGATTCCGAGAATTCACTGTCGAAGGACAGAATTACTTGCTCAACGGTAAGATTATTCACCTCAGAGCCTACCATCTCGGCACATATGGAAATTTCTGGTCGGCGGATAAAACAGGACGAGATTTTTGCCTAGAGACAATAGAACGCCTTCAGAAGCTCGGATTCAATTTCTCAATAGGCTCAAACTACCACTTCAAGGAAGGCGCGACTTCATACATACGAGGCTTTTGCGAGGCAGCGGATCAGTCAGGCTGGCTTCACTCATTCTCAATGCCTCATCCGCGCTCAGAATATGAAAACAAACTTGATGATCCGCAGACAGCGGATGCCTACAAAAAACGAGTACAATATCTTGCTCAACTTTACTGGAATCATCCTTCAATTATAATGTACGCAACTCAGCATAATTCAGGTTCGGCATGGGGAGAACAGGCTCCGCTCAGGCTCGGCACCGATTATATCCCGGCTGACTCCAAGGAAGAACGGGACATGAAGGAACCAAGCAGGAAAAATGCGGAATTGTCCAAGACTATCATCAACGAGGTCGATCCGACACGTCCTGTTTACGCTCACGCTGGCGGTAATATATGCGGACAATATACGCTCAACACTTACCTCAACTGGGCTCCGGTTCAGGAACGCAGCGACTGGCTGGAAAACTATTATAAGCACGGGAAAATGCCCCTTGCTTTCGTTGAATGGGGCTTGCCCCACATAGCCTCGTTTTCAAGCCACAGATTCCCGGATTTCATTTGGAATGCGACGGCAAAGCAGACAGTATGGGATGCGGAATATGCCTCGGCGTTTTATGGTGATTCAGCTGCGAAATGGACTCCTGAGCGCGAAAAACTTCTGAAACTCATTGTCGAAAACAAAGGAGAAGCAGTCCGTTTCAACAAGTTCTACAAAACAGCCGGAAATCTGCCTGACGTGATAAGAATTCAGTCTGACTATTTTGCCGACAATCTCCGCTGCATGAGAGCGTGGAATATCGGACTCCTGCTCCCCTGGGATGATTACGCAAATTATATTCAGGCTCCAGGGGAAACTGCTCCGAAGGAGAACCCTGACAGGTTCAAAAATCTGAATAAGCCAGGACTAGTCGCCGATTATTTCTTCGGAGATCATTATGCGCTCTCCCCCTTCCCTGAAACATTCAAACTCAGCGAGCTCGGGGAAACCATTAAAAAGTGGAATCAGCCTCTTATCGCGTTCATCGGAGGCGACGAGAGCTTCACAGGCAAAGAGCATATCTACACAGCCGGAGAAAAACTTGGAAAAACACTGGTAATTCTTAATGACAAAAGAACCGCGCTGGACTGCACTTATTCGGTCTTCATAAAGTCGATGAAAACACATAAGGCAGAAGGAAAGCTTACAATAAATCCCGGCACAAGGGCGCTGGAAAAAATCTTCATTGATCTGCCGGAGGACATGAAAAACGGCAAGTACAGCTTGGAAGCCGAATTCAAATTTTCCGATAAAACAGTATTCAAAGACAGCTTCAAATTTCAGATTATAAAGAAATCTGGAAAGTTCAGCAAAAACAGGAAAAGCGCCCTCTTCGACCCTGTCGGGATTACCGGAAAACTGCTTGATGAACTGAATTATTCCTACGAGAAAGTTACGCTCAAAGACGACCTTTCACAATATGAAATTCTCATCATCGGACGAGAGGCTCTTTCTGCCAATGGCGTCCTGCCGTCTCTAGACGCGGTGAAAACGGGGCAGAAAGTGCTGATTTTTGAGCAAAAGAACGAAGTCATGCAGAGACTAGGCTTCAGAATCAATCAATACGGCCTCAGAAAGCTGTTCGTGCGAAATGAAAATCATCCGGTACTGAAGGGATTGGATGAAGAGTTGTTCTCTGACTGGCGAGGAGAAGCGACACTGATTCCGCCCATGCTTGATTATAATCAATTTTTCTGTCCTCAGTGGAACTGGTGCGGTTTCAAAAATACACGAGTATGGAGATGCGGAAATCGCGGAACAGTGGCCGACGAACTCATAGAAAAACCGGAAAAGGGAAACTTCATGCCCCTTCTGGATGGAGGCTTTGCCCTCCAGTACGCGCCGCTGCTTGAGTATCGCGAGGGTAAAGGATGTATAATATTCTGTCAGGTCGACCTGAGCGGAAGAACTCAGACGGAGCCTGCCGCAATGCTTCTCGGAAAAAATCTTCTTGATTACATGCAAGAGGATATCCCGCTCAAAACAGTCAAGTGGAATGTCGTGGGAGGAGAAAAGTTCATGGAAAACCTCACGACACTGGGCTTCAAGATTCCTGAGCCCACAGAGTCGCCGGAGCTTCTTCTGATCGGCCCGGGAGCTGGAAAATATGCCGATATGACAGAAGCAGTCGCCAAAGGACTCAAGCTCATTTGCATAGGCCTTTCAGAAACTCAGCTTGAATCTCTGATGCCGGGAAAAATCAAGGCTGTCGACAGGAAGGATCAAAGTTCAAAGACAGCAAAGCTTGATGCTCCTGAATTCGCAGGCATATCAAATATGGATACATATTTTCAGGCAAAACTGGACTATGCTTCACTTACGCCGTCGTCTGAACTTTCAATAATAAAACACGGAAACGGAAGCGTAATAATATGTCCCGTCAGTCTTGACGCGCTTGATTATGAAAAATATTCCTATATGCGCTCAAGCTTCAGACGCAGAGCCTTCATGCTGTCAAGACTGCTCCATAATGCAGGCCTTGAAAGCAGCAGCAGATTACTGGAGCGCTTCAAAAGTCCGGCAAAAGAGACTCCATGGCTGGAAAGCTACTACATCCAAAAGCCCGTAGCAGAAGATGATCCGTACCGTTATTATCACTGGTAAGCTTCTTTAAAAGTTCCGGACATCATTCGGAACTTTTCATTATTTTCAGACTTTTCTAAAAAAATCTTTCTTTTTTTAGAAAAGCCTTTTGACAAGTCTATCGGAAGATGTAATTTAAAAACAATTAGGGAGCCCTAAGTTCTTCAAGAAGCCGTTTGGTTCGGTTCTGTTTCCTTAAGTTTTCAAACATAGTTTCCTGGCAAAATATCCTTACAATTGGTTCGCGGCAGAAGACTTAGGGCTCCCTAAAATTCTTCATAAACGACATCTTCGACGCAATAGCAGTAGATTTCTGGAAAGACAGAGCAATGCAGGTTATATTCCTTTCAAGGAAAAGATGAAGAAGAGAGGAATACCTGCAATGCCGTCCGGAAGCGATATACGAACAGTTTTAGAAAAAGCTGCCGAATCTCTCGCCAGCTTCAATGTGCTTTTCCAAAATGCGTCGAACAAAAACTATGACAGCTACCAGATAAGCAATGCACTCTTTCCGGAAAAACTTCATCAGGCACTCGTGCTTGTGGAAGCGGACCTAAAAGAGCTCGACAAGAATCCTGAGTCCATAAAGAGAGCCTTTCTGCTTCTTTCTGAAAAGCCCGATTCGGTGGATGCCTTGAACAGTCTGAACTCTTTCGTTCAATTCACCGCAAGAAGCTTTGCTGAAAACCTCGAAACATCGCTGCTGGAAAGCCTGTCATTAAAATCAACTTACGGACAGGACAGCAATACATTCAGCTTTCTTGCAGCTCACGCGTTCAGACTTGCAACGGTGTTTCCGGCTCTTGTCAAAGCATATCTTAAAATGCTTGAAAATGCAATTCCGCAAGCGTCTCTCAGCAGACTTAATCCTGGAACGGAAAAACTTACAGAGATTCCGGACTTATTCAAAACCGGAGATGGAAAACTCAACAATGAACTCACAGCTAAAATCGTAGAGGAAGCGAAAAAGGCAGATCCGTTCCACGGAGGCAGAGCATTCCGCTACATCGACGACAAATTCCATCCGACAACACTGAGCTCGATAAGGGCTGTAAAGGATTTTTATGGATATCCGGCGGCAAGAAATCAGTTCAAAAAGCATTTCGAGAATTTCTCGAACGGAAACAGCAATCTGCCGCTTCTGATTACAAGTCTGCCCGGACTCGGCAAAACACATTTTACGATTGCGCACGTGCTCTATTTTCCCAATCTGACTTTGATTTTGCCGGAACCTGCCGATCTCGAAAAACCTTTTGAAAATCTGATAAAGACGCTTGCGCGCAGGAAAGACCACAGATTCGTGATATTCTTCGACGACATTGACACTAGAAAAGTAGACTGGTACTATTTCAGGACGCATGTCGGAGGAAGTTTTGTCCTGCCTGAAAATGTTACAATAGTGATTGCGTCAAACTATGAATTCCCGGCAAATATTTCCAGTCGAGGAAGGGGTTTTGTATTCCCGATGTTCGACGAAATAGCCTGTCAGGAAATGGTGCACGACTTTCTGGTTTCGCTTGGGATGAAAACACCGCCAACAGAGCTGGTATCTGTAATTGCCGCAGATTATGTGGAGGAATTCGGACAGAAAATGTTCGAGGAACTCAGTCCGCGTACACTTGTCCGCTATCTGGACAAATACAATCGCGACATGAAAAAACGCAAGCGGATGCTCGATATGTCCAGAGAAGAGGTCATAACCCGCCCCGACTCTCAAATGTTCTTCGATGTAAATGTGAAACTCATGCGCGCTCTCTACGGAGAAGACGCAATAAACGAAATAAGGAACCGCCAGCTGGGCGGAAGATAAAATGGACTTTTTAAAAGCAATGCAGGAAGATCCGCTGATAGTATTCGGCGACGAATATTTTATGAAAGCAGCCTTACGCCAGGCTGAACTTGCTTCAGAGAAAGAGGAAGTTCCGGTCGGTGCCGTAGCCGTCCACGAAGGACGTATAATAGCGCGGGCATATAATCAGGTGGAAATGCTGAAAGACGCGACAGCACATGCTGAAATGCTGGTTATAACTTCAGCCGCAAACGCGCTCGGCGACTGGCGGCTGGACAAAGTGGACATCTACGTCACCAAAGAGCCCTGCGCGATGTGTGCGGGGGCAATGGTGAACTCAAGAGTACGCCGCGTCATATTCGGAATGTCAGACCCCCGTTCAGGCGGAGCCGGAGGCGCGCTCGCAATAACATCATTCCCGGGAATGCTGCACAAAGTCGAAGTCAGCAGCGGAGTTCTTGAAGAAGAATGCAAGGAACTGATTCAGGATTTCTTCAGACGCAGACGTCTTGAAAACGGTTCATCAAAAACAGGGAAGTTAAGCTGATGAAAAAATTCTTACTGCTTTTCATACTTTTTGCGGGACTCACGTCCTACGCACAGGAAGAAGACGCGCCGGAAGTCCAGATCAAAGACCCGGAAAAGCCGACGGCAAGCGTCGATAAACATGAAACTCCTTATACTTACATCAGCATGCTCATGCAGGTCATCCAGATTGTACGTGAACATTATGTAGATGACGACAAAGTCACCTATGAGCGTCTTTTCAGGGGCGCAATGAAAGGAGTCCTGCACGAACTTGACCCCTTCAGCGCTTACGAGGAACCGGAGAGATTCAAGCACACCGTTGAGGAAAACACCGGTAAATTCGGCGGAATAGGCATTGTCGTGAGCTCAAAAAACAATGTCCTGGAAGTCGTTTCACCAGTAGAGGACAGCCCCGCCTTTAAAGAAGGAATTCAATCTGGCGACGTCATTATGGAGATCGACGGAAAAAACACCAGAATGATGAATCTTAATGATTGCCTGAAACTCCTCAAAGGTGATCCGGGAACTCAGGTCACGCTTAAAATCTTCAGGAAAAGCGATGAGAGCACAAGAGATTTTAAACTTGTGCGCGCAGTAATAAAAGTTTCATCCGTGAAGGGCGCCAAGATCCTTGACAACGGAATAGGCTACGTAAGAATTACGCAGTTCACGGAAACAACCGGAGCAGATCTCGATAAAGCCATCGCCTCGCTCAAGGAAAAAGGACTGAAAGCGCTGATTATAGACCTCCGCAACAATCCCGGAGGTCTCCTGATCGCGGCGGTTGACGTATGCAGCCGCTTCATGGAAAAAGATGAGCTGGTTGTCTCAACAGAAGGGCGCACGGAAAAGGACAGCAAGAAATTTGTGGCAAAATCAAGTACTAAAGATCTGGAAATTCCCCTTGCGGTTCTGATCAACGGCTACAGCGCAAGCTCGTCGGAAATCGTCGCAGGATGCCTTCAGGACAGCAAAAGAGCAGTTCTGATCGGAGAACGCAGCTTCGGCAAGGGCTCGGTGCAGACACTTCTTCCTCTTCAGGATAAAAGCGCATTGAGACTTACAACGGCAAAATACTACACTCCCAAGAAAAAAGTCATCCATGAAGTCGGAATCGAGCCAGATATCATCGTAGATGTTCCAATGAATCAGGAAGCTCAGATTGCGTATCAGATCGCCAATTTCCCTGGTGAAATCAAACCGGCAGCCGCAAAATCCATCAAAGATGTACAACTTGAAAGATCTGTGGAAATTCTGAAGGGAATATTGCTCTTCAACAAAAAATCAGGCGAGTAATCCTGAATTAACTGAAAAAAATGCCGACTGTTTCCAGTCGGCATTTTTTGTTTTACTGCTTTATTTCAGCTCAGGCTTTTCCGTCCTGCTCAAGAAGCATAAGAGCTGTGAAACATGAACTCCAGTTGTAGTCACGAATCGAATCTATCTTCACATCAAGATAAAACTCGCCTTTGCGCGGTCCTTTGCGATAGCAATCCCATGGAGCAACAATGTCTTTGGCATCGTAGAATTCAAAGATCGTGCCGTTTGCCTTGAAATATTTCTCGGCATAGAAAAGAGTCTTCTCTCTGATGTATTCAGCAAGATCAGCATGTCCATGCTTTTTGAGACCTTCGGAAATGAACCAGTTGAAGTTGAGCCATGTCGCGCCCCTCCACATATCGGTGGAGAAATAGGGAGTCGCTAGAGAGACAGAAGGAACAGGGAAAACGCTTCCGAAATCAGCCTTGTCCTTGAGGGCGGCAACAAGCGCGTCAACACGATCCTTTGAGATATTATCGAGAAGCAGCGGCAGGAATCCGCTGACAGCTCTGACCTTGCAGAAAGTGCCGTCCGGCTTGAGATCGAGGTAGAACTTGTCCTTTTCAGACCAAAGAAGCTTCTGAATGGAGTCGGCGATCTTGTCGGAGAGAGCCTTGAATTCGGCAGCCTTAGCCTTTTCGCCGAGAGCATCGGCAATCTTTGCGAGGCAGTCGTAATCAATCGCCTGGAAAGAAGAGAAGTCGACAGCATCCATAAGAAGAGCTTCATCGAAACGGGTGGAGTTGTCGAGTCCGGATTCACCTGAACGGCAAAGTTCATTCTGCTCGATAAACCACTCAAGAAGACCGTTTTTGTTGAAGTCACGGTTCTTCATGTTCCAGTCAAGATATCTCTCGAGTCTCGGAAGAGCGTACTTGAGAACATCCTTGTTTCCTGAAGCCTGATAGTTCTTCCATACGCCCCAGGCAAGAACCGGAGGCTGAGTAATTTCGCTGACTTCGCCTTTCCACCCCATCATGTGAGGAACCATGCCGTCCTCACGCTGCATGTCGATAACCGACTTCAGGAACTGCCACGATATTTCAGCATCGAACTCATTCATGAGGAAGGAGTGAAAAACGCTGTCCCAAAGCCACATTTTGCGATGCGGCACACGGTCAGGAGTCGACCAGTGATTCTTGATCGCATATTCAGGAGAAAGAGTATTAACTTTAAGAATGCTCATGCACTTGTTGAAGAGAATGCGTCTTCTCTGATTTTTGAGCTTCGGTATTTTGCCATAATATGCAATGCGCTTCGCAAATTCAGAATCAAGATCTGCCTTGAGCGCTTCTTCTGCACGAAGAAGTGCTTCTTTTACTGATGCGCCGAAGCAAAGAGCAAAGCGTCCATTGGAACTGGAAAGCACGACGGCTCCAGCTTCAGATTCTGAGTAGAGAAGAGTGCCGTCCGATTTTGAGGGACTTCCATTCTTTTCAGTCAGAGAAAGCTTGCAGGAAGAAGCAAAGGAACCGACAATGCTGTGCCATGCTGAAAAAGTGATCTTTAAAAGAGACTCACCCTTTGCAGATTTAACGGAAATCATATCGCCGCATGCAGCTTCGAAGACCGCATCTTCAGGAATACCTGAAACCCTGAAAAAACG
>JAKJHH010000027.1:0-7109 GCA_022703965.1 Verrucomicrobiota bacterium | reverse complement strand
GGCAAAAATAATGCCTTCTCCATATACATCTGTTCCGAATGTATATGGAGAAGGCATTATTTTTGCCTTTTCAGTATCAGTCTTGCCGTCGAGCCCTGAAAAGGCAAAAATAATGCCTTCTCCATATACATTCGGAACAGATGTGAAATCCATTTTAAACTCCTTAATTATGTGCCGGTCAATCCGATTCACGGATGACTAGTTTAGGTTCAAGAAGAATATCTGATGACGGAAGTTCCGTCCCTCTTTTTCTCTCAATGATACGCTTGACCGCAAGAGCGCCCTGTTTTTCCCATTGACAATCCAGAGTAGTCAGCGGTGGAATGGATGTTCTGGATGAAGGACGGTTGTCCATACCAGTGACCGCAAAAGTTTCAGGAACTTTTATGCCTCGCTGACGAAAAAGATTCATGAGCACAATAGCTCTCAAGTCATCGCTTGCGACGAAGGCATCGGGCGGATTGGCTCCGGCATCGCTCATGATGCGGTCAAAAGCTCTTGCCACCGATTCGATGGAAGGAGCAGATTCAACCTCGCCGACAAGCTTTACGTCAAGCGGCAAGCCGGCCTTTTCAAGAGCAGTATAATAACCTTTGAAACGCGGCGCATACCACGGAGATTCCAGTGATCCTCCAAGAAAAGCAATGCGGCGACGTCCACGGGATATCAGATATGAAGTTGTTATTTCCATGCCTTTGCGGAAGTCGAGGCGGACAGTATCAGCAGAAGCAAGAGCTTCTCTTGAATGTATAAATACGGCATACCCGCCAACCCTGCTGATAGCCTCGGCATATTCGCAGTCACGTATATCGGAAGCGAAAATTATATAATAAGCATCCGGCTCAGGGTTATCAAGACATTCACGACTGAGATATTCCAGACTGATTCCATTCTCCCTCGCCTCTGTTTCTATCCCCTGAAGATATGCCGCAATTACAGGTAGCATATAGTCGCCGCTGCCTGCATCCGGAAGTCGTAAAACAAGACGAATGCGGAAAGCATCGACAGGACGCTTGAGGAATGTGCCTTTTCCCTGAATCTTTTCAGCGTAACCATCTTTTTCGAGCTCTTCAAGGACTCTTATTGCAGTTATCTTGCTGACTGCATAACGTTTGCAGATATCATTAAGAGAAGGAAGGCGTTCACCGGGCTTCAGGAGTCCGGTGGAAATATCCTTCAGCATCTTGTCATAAAGTTCCGACCAAAGCGGAATAGTCTTTTCATTGCTTCTTGCCATAATCACCAACTGTATATATACAGTTAATTATAATATACTCTCTATGCCTTGTCAAGAGTTTTCCGTATTTTTCAATATAGATATCTGTTTTTAAGACTATCTTAATCTAAGTTACAGAATACAATGCAGGAGATCTGATTCATGAACATACTATGTATTAAACACGTCGATTTTGAAGGTCCGGCGACTATAGCGGAATGGGCTGAAAAACATGCTCATACTATCACAACGCATCATGTGTTCAGAGAAAGCGCCCTGCCCCCTGCGGATTCCTTTGAAATGCTCGTCGTCATGGGCGGCCCTATGAATATATATGAGGAAGATGAGTATCCTTGGCTCAAGGAAGAAAAAGTCTTCATCAAAAAGGCGATAGATTCAGGCAAAAAAGTACTCGGAATATGCCTCGGAGCACAGCTCATCGCTGATCTCCTGGGCGGTAAAGTCACCCGCGGAAAATACAAGGAAATCGGCGCACTGGATATCGAAATGACAGCTGAAGGACTCAAGGCCATGCCGGAGCTCCCTGCGAAATTCAAAGTCTTCCAGTGGCATGGAGATACCTTCGCAATTCCGTCGGGGGCAATCCATCTTGCAAGGAGCGAAGCCTGTGAAAATCAGGCCTTCATCTACAAGGAAAAAATCATCGCTTTGCAGTTCCATCTGGAATCAACAAAAAAGAGCGTCTCAAGTCTCGTCGAAAAATGCGAAGGAGACATAAAACCCGGCCCATACGTGAGCAGCAAAGAGATTCTGAAAGCCATACATGAGGAATTCTTCAATGCAAGCAACAAGTTTATGTTCAAGATCATGGATAGACTTGCCGAAGCCTAAAAACAAAACGGCACGGAGTGTTTAGTTTCCGTGCCGCTTTTTTGCTTTTCAGCTGCTCTATTTACTCGAAATGGATATTCCTGATGCAGAAGTCCATTGCGGAACATGGCTGGGACTTCGTTGCTCCGCTGAATATATAGAATTCCCCGCGAAGATCATCAAGTCCCCACTTTTTATCCTGCAAGCCAAGTCCTTTATCAAGAGAAATCCTGATAAAGCGCCAGTCTTCATCCTTTTGCATTTTGACTACACAGCGCATAGCTTCCTTCCATGTTGAATCAGGAATTGCAAATTCCAGCAAACCGGCTGTTTCCGATTTCACTTCCATTACAAGGTAGCGATATGATTCGGGATTCTTAATATTTTTATCAAAACGGGTAAACACAACAGGACGAGGCTCATCTGAATTTCTGGCAGGCATCTTTATTCTGAAGGCCTTGCCTTCCATAGCTTCGACAGTCGGAATCATAGGTCCACTTCTTGAAACATCATTGGCTCCGCCGTCAGCCAGCTTTGTCCAGGAGTCATTGCAAAGACTCCACGGCTTGACTCCTCCTTTTTCACCCGTAATAGCAACAAGGAGACATATCGACGAGCCCTTATCAGCAATCATGTCGATAGATCTTATAGGCACATCAGGACGCGGATTATTCCACTCCATTGTAAATATGGCGACTTCACGTCCCAGGGGATTCTCTCTGGCAAATGCGACTCGTGCTTCAGGCAGATTGCCTGCTCTCCACCAGTCGCCGATGGAGTAAGTATCTTTGACAACGACATCAAGCGAAGAATTGTCTTCATAGTTGATTCTGTATGTCAAAACCGGAGTAAGCAAACCGGGAACAAAGGCCTCCGTATGCAGGAAGAAAAGACGGGCAAAAGCAGCACCGACTTTAATGCCTTTGACGGAAGGCACAATATTTCCTTTTGCCTCGCATGAGACGGCAATGCAGGAACGTCCGGAATTTTCAGCAGGATTTATTATCTCATAAGGAACCTTCTTCAATATCTGTTTACCAAGCGGCATCATGCGGAAATCATTTTTTCCCTGATCCGTCCAGCCGCCCTTGCCGTCGCCTTCGACTTCATCGGCAAAGCCCATATTTGCGTATGGCTTAAGGTCTATGAACGAGAGTTCGGCCTTGCCGGAAAGATCCGCCTCTGACTCCTGCACTGACCACGGAATGAGATTTTCAGGAACAGGACTGCCGCTGTATTCCAGAAGATTCCGGAGATAGAGAGATGCGGCTGAATCAATCCCCCAAAGCGCGGTAGCGGAGAACTGACTTGAGATAATTCTGCCTTTGCCGGATTTTCCTTCCGAAAGAACCGCATAGGATTCAGAGTCTCCAAGACGCGGAGCTCTTACCGCAACAATGTTGTATGAAAAAGGATCGCAGACATAGGATGCAGTAAGTCCGTATTCCGGGTTATCCCAGAACTCGAAATTAAACTGGGAAAGCTCCTTGAAAACCGGATGCTTCGGCAAGGCCAAATCGGCAAGAAGACATGGAGTGTTTCTGAAATTTCTGCTTATAAGGGGCATCTCGCCGGCCCATTCCTGTTCCATTACAAGAAGAGAACCGCCGTCCTTGATCCAATCCCTGACCGCGGAGACGAGACTCGGCTCAATCTCAAGAATACGCTTTGAAGGAGCAATAAAGAGCTGCTTCACTGACTTGAGGTCTTCAGCTTTCGTCACAGTCGAAACACTGACTCCCAGTTTGCGAAGTATTGAGCTGAACTCATTTTCTCTGTCTGCTCCGCACGAGAGCAGCGCGGCGGCACTGAGTGACTTCAGAGGAGTATCCAGAATTTTCTTGTTCTGCACATAAATATCATAATAATTTCTGGAGATTTCGCGTCCATCCGCAAGTATCCTCAGACGTATCTGAGCCCATCGAGCCTCATTTTTTGCGGGAATATCGAAAGTTTTCTCAAGAGAAGCCGTTCCCCAAGGAGCTATGGAAAATGGAATTTCGGCAATAAGACTTTCAGTTCCGTCCGATTCAGCAAGACTTATGCGCATAGCGGCTTTAGCATAAGCGGAACCGGAAGAATTGACAACGAAAAACTCCTGAGTATGAGAAGAGCCGCCCAAAGGATTTCTGAGTGGAATGGAATATTTTCCTCCACGCATGCCGCAGAAAACAGGTTGAGTCCAGATATTTGTTGAAGGAAGTCCTATACTCGCCTCAAGAAACCATGGTGCGTAACCGCAGACTCTTGTATCCTGACGGACATACTCCATGATGCGACGGCCTATTTTGTCCATTCCATATTTTCCGCCTCTGTTTTTATCCAGAGCTGCTGCAAGTCCAATAGTTCCGGCCCAGCCTATGCCATTCGGATTTGACCAGTTTGTAGGACCTTTAGCCCACTTCATATAGTCAGTAACAGTATCCTGATTCAGGACGGCACTACGCTGCCCCCATGAAAATCCAACAAGTTCCCAGATAATAAAAGGCATGGGAATTTTCTTTGCTCCGGGAGCATAAATATTCTGTTCATAATCGTAAACTCTGTTGAATTCACGTTTCCAGAAAGTCCATTGATGCTCGCTAAGCCCAAGATAAGAATGCAAATCAAGAACGTCGGTATTGAGTTTTATAGACTGAGCATACCCATATGCTGCGCCGGAAAAAACACTGACAGGACGTCCGCTCTTGTCAAAAGCACGGATAAAATCAGTCTGTCTTCCGAAAATTGCAGCAAGCTCTTCGTTGCACTTGACCTCGTTCCCTCCAAGCCACATGACAACTGAAGCATGATTATAATCTCTGCTAAGCCATTCAGTGAGTTCTTCCCTATTGGTCTTCTCAAAGGAAGGATCAAGCTTGTTGTTGTAACTCCATGCCCACATATTATAAATCAGAATTCCTACTTCATCGGCGATGTCAAGAAATTCAGGTACGGCAGGCTGCTCGGAAAGGCGCAGTGCATTGCTTCCTCTGGACTTGAAACCGAGCAGTTTGTCTCCAAGGAATTTGTGGGCTTCCATGTTAACGTCAGGCTGATCCTGTTCAGGCCTGCCGTTAGCAAGCGAGCTCGTGACAATTATGCTCTCACCGAACAGGTAGATTCTCTTGCCGTTGAGCAGAAAATGGTCTCCATTCGCCTTGAAACTGCGGTATCCGAAACGAGCGGATTTTATAGACTGCAATTTAGTTCCGCCATCAAGAAGCATGCTGAGATTATAGAGATTCGGTTCATCTGGCGACCAGTAGCGAGGATTTGAAAGTGGAAGCGTAAAAGAAACTTTGTTTTCACCAGACTTGAGCAGCAAAGATGAAGTCTTTTGAAGAGGAGAAGGAGACTTTGACGGATTCGATGCAAGAGCATCCGAAACCTGAGTATGAAGATCAATCTTCTGCTCCGACTTGCGACTGTTTACAATCACGCAATCCACAGTAATCTGAGACTTTTCCGTATCAGGATTGATAAAGCACTGAGAAATATAAAGAGGCTCAACAATTTTCATGCTCGCGGCCTGCCATATTCCGCCTTTTATATTTGAGGCAGCATATTGGGATCCATATGGATGACTTGCTGTTTTTATGATCTTGTCAGCGCCGACCGCGCCGCTTGGTCCAAGATCACTGAAAACACGGATAGCCAAACTTGCTTTTGTGCCTGCTTTTACGTAATCAGTTATATCAATGTCCCACGGAGTAAAGTCGCCATGATGCGATCCTACCTTTTTGCCGTTTACAAAAAGTAATGCGTCATAAGCCAATACTCCGAAATGGAGAAACACCCGCTTCGCCTCTGCTGAAGCCGGAACATCGACAGTTTTCCTGTACCAGGCTTTCACGTATGGTTTTTTCAGATCGGCCGGATATTTTGTGTAGAAGTTCGAAGGAACTTTTATATCCGCCCATGCACTGTCATCAAAGGAAGCCCCTTCCAGTCCCTTACCTAAATCAGCATCGGCTGGAAACGGAGTATCCGACTTCTCTGTGCCTGAAAACTTCCAGTCTCCGTTAAGTGGAATTTCCTGCTCAAAATTCTTTTCAGAGACGTTTGCTCCCCTGAAATTAACCGAAGCGTTGCGGCTCTTTACATATTTATCCGGATCATAGGGCTTTACAGCTATTTTTTCAGGATAGAATCCCGGCAAAGGCTCGAGGTTAGTTTCCGCTTTCAGCATAGACAGAGGCAGGAAAATACTTGCCATTAAGAGGCATGCGCTCAGTTTTCTCATAGAAAAATCCTTTATTTTAAAACTTTAGAATCCTATTCCAAATGCTATATCCTTGTTCTGATAAAGATTGCGCCATCCGCTGAATTCCAGATGTCCGTCAAAAAAGACCATGTTAAGCGACTGAGGATCGTGTCTATACGCAGGAATACATGAACTGCCGATTGTCTCTCCATATATTCCATAATAGGCAGTATAATCAGTCTGTGCGTTGCCGATAAGCCAGTCAGTTGCATCTGCCGCAGCCACTCTTTTCAAAGGCTGCTTGATTTGTGAAAGTTTATAGAAAATATAGTTTGGTCCTGAGGCGAAATAACTCATCCCGTATGAGAGACTTGCCTTGCAATACGAGAGTCCGCCATATGTGGAAATTGAACTTCTTGCACCGCTGGCATCGGGACAGATAAACGCTGGAGCCCAGTAATTTTTCGCAGTCGGATTCACCTTGAGTCCGGCATTGTCAATAAAAAGCTGATTTGACTGCCATGTGGTAACCGGAATCCACCAGCCTTCCGAATCATTGACATAGCCCTGATAGCCGACACTCATCTGCTTCAAACTGTTGCCGCAAGACATCCTCTTTGCAGTGCCTCTGGCCTTACCGAGAGCAGGCAGAAGCATACTTGCAAGAATAGCGATAATCGCAATCACTACCAAAAGTTCAATGAGCGTGAACCCCTTTTTTGCGGGCGTGAACAGAGACATGGTACTACTCCTGTGGATTATATATAGATATAGTGCTCCTGCTTAATTCGGCAGGGTCATTGTTTGCCAATATATCAGAAAATAACAGGCGCGACCGGAAGCAGTAGATTAGCAGAGCCGCCTTCGCGCTTTTCC
>JAKJHH010000279.1:275-4415 GCA_022703965.1 Verrucomicrobiota bacterium | reverse complement strand
CATACTTGATCCTTTCGTCTCAGTCGAACTCAGTCTTAAATATCTTATCGAAGAGGTCTGATAATGTTTTTTACAGGTATATCCGACGAAGCAGGAGCGGACATAAACGCTCAGATAAAGGCGACAAAGGCTCTGGGATGGGACTTTCTCGAAGCCCGCGCAATGTACGGTGCAAACCTTGCTCTTATGACAGACAAGGATTTTGCAGATCTTGAAGAAAAACTCGCGGAAGCCAAGCTTTCAATCAGCTGTTTCTCAAGCGGAATCGCAAACTGGGCAAAACCGATCACACAGGATCCTGAATCCAGCTATGACGAAATGCGCAAAGCCATTCCGAGAATGCAGAAACTCAAAATTCCGATGATCAGAATTATGAGCTTTTTCGTTCCTGAAGAAAACAGAAACGATCTCGATCAGTTCACAGATGAAGTCATCAAGCGCATGAAAGTGCTCGTCAAAATGGCCGAAGATGGCGGCATTGTCTGCGTGCATGAAAACTGCAACAACTGGGGCGGACTCTCTGTCAACAATACACTCAGACTGCTTGATGCCATACAGTCCCCTGCTTTCAAGCTCGTATTCGACACAGGAAATCCGGTCTTCACAAAAGACCACAGCCTGAAGAATCCGACAAAAATGCAGAGCGCATGGGACTTCTATGACAAGGTCAAGGAACAGGTCGTATACATCCACATCAAAGATGGAACTATGGTCGACGGCAAGATGAAATTCTCGTTCCCGGCTGAAGGCGACGGCGATGTAAGAAAGATCCTCATCGACGCATTCAACCGCGGTTATGACGGAGGCATCTCCATTGAACCTCATATGGTTTCAGTGTTCCATGAGCCGGATGCAGCAAAGAAGGCAGCCGCTCTTTTCGACAACTACGTAGAATATGGAAAGCGCACCATGAAAATCGTCAACGACATCAAAGCTTTCATCAAGTAATCTCTGATCTCTGATCTCTGAAGACGAAAAAGGCGGAGTTTTTAAGCTCCGCCTTTTTTATTGGTCTTAAAAGACTCCGAGCAAACGTCCGATTGCCGAAGCATTCTCCTTTTTGAGGACTATCATCATAAAGGTCTGCGGAGGCACGACAAAGGAAGACGGATTCAAGTTTCTCGCATCTTTCTCTTCTATTCTCAGAGGAGAATCAGCCGCCGTATTATAAAGTTCTCCTGAACTTCCTGAAAGACTGTAGATTTTTTCAGGAACAAATTTCCGCTCGCCCCAATTGAAAGAAATTTTTCTTTCAGTATCCGGCAGTCTGTTGTCGAAGAGAAGGTAAACTTTGCCTTCTTTGGCATTTTCCACGGCCGCTGCGGTAAATGAAAGCTCCTTAGATTTATAATTACTGAAATCACCTTCTACCTTGAGATCAATAACAGTGCTCTGATCCGGAATCTTATTGAATATTTTAAACATTTCATAGATACCTGTAGTATAGAGCTTGCCGTTGGCCTTATCTCTGTAGACCATCCCCCATGGCCCGGATGAAAACGCATGATAAGTCATCGCTGTAACATCAGGACGGTTTATCATCATTATGATCCACTCGGCAGTATCAAGACAACCTGAAAGCGAATGAGTCTTGTACCAGTATTTAGCCCATTCCTTTTCGCCTTTTTCTCTGTTCGGAGGCCATTTTGCGTGTTCTGAAAAGTAAAATTTGATATCAGGATTTTTAGAGTTCTGAATTTCCTTCCTAATAGTATCAATATACGGCATCAGTTCGGAAGGTTTAAGTCCGTGATAATATGGATGAAAAACCACATACTGAATATCAGGAGCCAAGGTATCAATCACAGTCTTGTGCCACGAAGGCCAGAATTTCTGAGCAGATGAAAAAGGTGCAGTTTCAGCGAGAGCCGCAAAAACGGCATCAGGCTGAACTGAACGGATCGCTGCCATTGTCTCTTTGCATTGTTTTACATATTCATCGGCAGTTCTTTTGTGTCCGCCCCAGTCAAGTTCGTTACCTAATTCCCATATTGCGGGCTTAATCGGTTCCGTCAAACCGTATTCAATGCGCTTGCGTCCCCATTCAGTATCCTTTGAGCCCGTAAGAAACTCGGCCAAATTTCTGGCATCTTCAGGAGTATCCGTAGTCATATTCAAAACCCATACAATCTCTGAAGACGAATCAATAGCTTTTAAGGATTTTATCCATTCGACAGGTCCTGTTGCAAGAGGCATTGGAGTCGCCCATGGAGTAAGTTTTTGAGGAGCTCTGTCAGAATACTTGCCGACAGCTTTTTTCCATTGCATTGCCTGAGATTCCGAACCTGCCATGCGGTTAAGAGGCAGTTTTGCACCTTTCAGAAGCTCAAGGTACGACGGATCAATCAAAGGATAAGAATCGGCACCATTTACAAAATATGCTTTAATATTGTTGTTTTCCGAAAGCCAGTCATAGTTGAGCCCCATAAGTCTTTTTGTGTAGACGCGTAGCTCCTTCCAGTCCGTGCTTATCTTGACATCCAGGCTTTTCGCAGAAGAAGCAAGCTTATCATCAGTTTTTACACCTTTATATTCATGTTCGACTTCGGCGGACGCGGCTGTTATTGTTCCCACGATAAAGACTCCTCGTAATAACGAACGTAGTATTGACTTCATTCAATTCTTTCCTATATGCTTGTATATTAATAATTCGGGATAAAAATAGCAGGATCATAAAGCCCGGAAGGCTTTTCTCTGCGGAAATACAGAGAACTGTGTCCGTCCGCATGAACGATTACAGTTCCGTTGTTGTGACGTCCATCAATCCCCCAGGCAGATCCCCAGTCCCATACCGCCCATGAAGCACAGGTAATATTGGTTGCATCGGAAATAACAGCCTTCTTCGATGGATTTTTGTAGTCCGTTATCCTTCCGAAGGAATATTGTCCGTCACCGTTATTATCAATTCCACCTTTCAGCTCGTAGGCAATGCGTCCGTAATAATAACCTGTTGCCAGACTGTTTGGCTCCGGACAAATCGACACTCCTGACACTCCATTTAGGTAGCCGTTGTTTTTAAGGCTCGTTATCCATTGAGCGAAACCGTCCCATGCAAGCGGCATCCAATTGGAAAAATCTCCGGCATAGGAGGAAAGCGCAAGTGAAAGCTGACGCTGATTACTCTGGCATCTTATCTCTTTCCCCTTAGCCCTTGCTTTAGAAAGAGATGGAAGAAGCATGGAAGCAAGAATCGCAATAATCGCGATCACAACCAACAACTCAATTAAGGTAAACCTTTTTAACATTTCTTTTATCCCATATGCAATTGTATATTGAATTATAATACACTTTAAGATATTTGTCAATAGAATGGACTTTTTTATAAGCCATTGTATAATATTTAAAACAATTATACGGATCAATGATATGCCAAAGCCCGAATCGAAGCAGAAAGAAATTGTATCAGCGTTGGAAAACGCTATTAAAAACAGAATCTATCAGGACAAACTGCCTCCGGTAAATGTACTGGCAGATGAATTCCAGATAAACATAAGAACTCTAAACAAGGCGGTATCCAGTCTTGTTTCGCGCGGACTTCTTCTAAAGAAACGCGGAATCGGGACATTCATAAAGAAACGCGGCTCGGAAAAACTGAGAATTCAGGCACGTTTCTTCTGTAAAGATCTCTTTCATCAGGAAATCTGGCGCGGAATTGCACAGGTAGCGGAACAGGCAGGATGTGAACTCTTCCTGACGAACAAACAGGAACCCGATCCTGATTATGACGGTTACATCTTCATGACTCACCGCGATATGAAAGATTATAAAAATCTTATCAAAAATAAAATTCCATTCGTTGTTCTGGAAGATATTGAAGATCCTGAAGTTCCTTGCGTGGCAAGCGATGTATATCCGCTCATACACAGACTCATAAGAAAGATGATAAAAGGCGGACTTCGCCATGTTGCTTACATAGGCATGACCAGCAGCCGCGAATTGCTTACCGACATCAAAAAATTTCATTCGTATCTGGAGGCAACAGACGACGAACTTCACGGAATTGACTTTTCAATGGTGCGTCACGTCTGGCCGGAACCGGAAAACGGCTATAAGGCAATGAAGGACATTCTGCTGAGAGGCGGACGCCCTGATGCCGTCTTTGTGAGCAGCGACATCATGGTAGATGGAGTAATAAGAGCC
>JAKJHH010000279.1:0-251 GCA_022703965.1 Verrucomicrobiota bacterium | reverse complement strand
ACTTGCCCTATAAAATAGCGACGGTCAATGTCCCCCGTTATAAAATGGGAATTACAGCGATGCAGAATCTTCTTAATACGATAAATGAACCTGGCAAGAGAATCATCAGAAAAAGTCGTCTTGAAGCTACGTTCACTCCCGGAACTACTCTCCCGTCGATAAAGAAATAAGTCCGGAATTTCCTTACTCCATAAAAAATTAAACCATGTGTCATATCACCCACTGCTATGACACATGGCCAACAAAGGAGA
>JAKJHH010000278.1 GCA_022703965.1 Verrucomicrobiota bacterium | reverse complement strand
CTTGCTGGTTTGAATGAACCATGTTTTCGACCGGCAGATACTGGAAGACCGGGTGCAACTGGCCAAGAAGAAGAGATTGCCAAAGGCGTCCCAATCGTCCGTTTCCATCCATAAAAGGATGGATGAACTCGAACTCATAATGGAAGACGCAACTGCGAATCAGTAGATGATCTTCCGCTTTTTTCAGCCAGTTGAAGAGGTCTGACATTAATCTTGGAACGCGTTCTGCCGGAGGAGCCATGTGGATAATTTGAGAGCCCGCGACTATGCCGACTCCGGTTAAGCGAGGAATACAGTTCGTAAGTTTTGATAGCGTTTTTTACTTCCTGAATTTCCCGAAGCGGGGCGACAATGCGCTTTCCTTCGAGAATTGCGGTAATCTGATCTTCAGAAAGCGTATTGCCCTCTATGGCTAAAGAACCCTGAATAGTTTTAATGCGGTTTGCCTTTCGCAAGAGCAGGCTATCTTCCTGTTCCATTCGTATAACGTAGCGTTCGATTAAAGCAGAAATTTCCGCGATTTTGCTGATTGCGGCAGAGCTAACAGTAAATGGCGGTCGGTATGTCATGGACGACTCCTTGGCATATAATGTCTCTTGCAGCGCGAATTCACTTTAACTTTAAACCTCGTTGAATATTATCCATAGGGAGATAAGAAGTCACTTTTCCAGAGACACTATAAATAAGTCCGGCTGTTTTTCAACTATTCTTTCCATATTCACGGACGGTTATATATGGTATGCCGAAATATGGGGCTATAGAAAAGGCAAAAGGGAGGAGCGGTGCTATATTAAGGATTCTTTCGTATTTATAAGGACTTGAGTCGGAAAAAAGTTACTTGAAAGAATTGAGTGGGATGCTATATTAATACTTTCAGGCCAGGACTTTAATCCCTTACAGGATTTCCGGCGCTTGCTCTCCAGTGTATGGATTTGAGCGTAAAAGCGTCAAGAACCGCAAGGTCCGGCATCGGATTTATATCCGCTGCGCCCCGTCGAGAGACGGGTGGAAACCTGTTCGTGATTTTTGCGAAGGCCTGTGACGTTATCAGAATAAATAGGAGTTGATCTGATGTCATCGGTCGCAAAAGAAATCTGTGTTTTTTCGGGAACAGCGAACCCCGAGCTCTCAGCCGGAATCGCGAAGTATCTCGGATTGGAACTCGGACAGGTAGAAATAAGCCGCTTTCCCGACGGGGAAATCTTCGTACAGTACAGAGACAATATCAGAAGAGCTGACGTATTCATTATTCAGCCGACCTGCTCACCGCCGAACGAAACCATAATGGAACTTCTCATAATGCTTGATGCTGCACGCAGAGCATCGGCAGGCAGAATCACAGCAGTTATTCCGTTCTTCGGCTATGCCCGTCAGGACAGAAAAGACAAGCCGAGAGTTCCGATTACCGCCAAGCTTGTGGCAAATCTGCTCACAGTAGCAGGGGCTGACAGAATTCTTGCGATGGATCTCCATTCTCAGCAGATAGCCGGATTTTTTGATATTCCCGTAGATCATCTCTACGCGGCACCGGTTCTCATACCTTTCCTCAAGAAGACTATCGGCAAGGATGCCGTTGTTGTTGCCCCCGACTCCGGCAGCGTGAAGATGGCGCACTCGTTCTCCGACGCGCTCGGAGCAGGTCTCGCCGTTGTAGCCAAGAGAAGAGTAAGCGCTGATTCAGTGGAATCATCGCATCTTGTCGGCGACGTCAAAGGACGCACCTGCGTCATTACAGACGACCTTACAACCACAGCCGGAACAATCTGCGCAGCCGCAGGCCTTCTGAAGAAGGAAGGTGCCGCGAAGGTTTACGCCGCTGTTTCGCACTGCCTCCTGAATGACAAGGGACGTCAGCGCATAATGGAAAGCCCGCTTGAAATGCTTATCACAGCTAATGCTGTGCCGATGACAAACGACTGCAACGGCAAGATAAAGACTCTTGACATTGCGCCGTTGCTCGGAGAAGCGATCAGAAGAATTCACGAATGCGAATCCGTGTCTTCGCTGTTCAAGATCGGCAAGAAGTAAAACTGAATTCAAAATAACATATCCAAAGAAGGAAGAAACATGAGCAAAAAGATTGAACTCAATGTCAAGACCCGTCAGGAAAGCGGATCTGCGTTTTCCAACCGCATCAGAAAGAGCGGTCTCATCCCTGCGATTATCTACGCAAGGGGAGCAGAGAGCAGAAAAGTTCTGCTTTCCAATGTCGAATGGGCTAAGTCCTACAACAACGAAGTGCACCTTGTCTCACTGAAGCTTGATGAAAAGGATTCTCTCCTTGCCCTCATCAAGGAAGTTCAGTATGACTTCATCACAGGCGGCGTAATGCACGTTGACCTCCAGGAAGTCAAGAAGGATCAGATCATCACAGCCACGATTCCCGTACACGCCGGACTTGTTCCGCCGGTCGGAATTTCACAGGGCGGTATCCTTGACCAGGTTCTCTATGAAGTTGAAGTCAAGTCACTGCCGGACGATCTTCCGGAATCAATCACAGTTGACATCAGCAAGCTTGGAATCGGTCAGGCAATCCACGTCAGAGAACTGCCTCTGCCGAGCGGAGTTACAGCTGTATCCCATGCTGAACTTGTTGTATTCCACGTTCAGAGCAAGGGCACTGAAGAAGAAGCCAAGGCAGGTGAAGGCGAAGCTAAGGCTGAACCCGAACTTGTCAAGCCTCCCAAGGCAACGGCAGCAGCGGACGCACCGGCTGGCAAAGATGCCAAGGCAGCAGCTCCGGCTAAGAAGAAGTAAGTCCCTGTTGGATGTTCAGGAAGAAATTCCGGAAATAATCAAGGCAGCCTGAAATAATGGAAGGAATAGCTCTGATAGCGGGACTGGGAAATCCCGGAAAAGAATACGAAGGCACGCGTCACAATGCCGGATTCATGGTAGTGGATCTTCTTCTGACGATGCTTCCCGGAACATTTGAAAAGCATAATGGCTTTTCATCACTGTACTGGAGCGGCAGATTCGGAGGCAGAAATGTCTACATACAGAAGCCCATGACATACATGAATCTGAGCGGCAAGGCGATCAAGTCATTAATGGACTCGAAGAAGATATCGCCACAGCAGATAATGCTGGTTTATGACGACATGGATCTGCCGCTGGGAACTATCCGTATGAGAAAAGACGGAAGCAGCGGCGGACACAACGGAATAAAGTCGGTGATGGAAGAAACGGGCGCTTCGGATTTTCCGAGACTCAGAATCGGTATCGGGCACGGCAATATAAAAGAGCAGAGAGATCATGTTCTCTCGGGCTTTCATGACGAAGAGAAGGAAATCTTTTCGGAAGTCACGAAGGTCTCAGCTGAAGCAATAAAGCTTGCGCTCTGCCGGGGTCTTGATGAAGCCATGAACATCTACAACAGAAAAGGTCTTGTAAAAAAGGCCTCTGAAATTAAAAAAGAAAACCCAATTATAAAATAAGAAAAACAGGAGGTACTCACTTGAAGAAGTACGAAGCGGTGTTTATCCTTGACATCCGTAAGGTTGAGGACGAAGGAAAAGCCTTCTCAGAAGGTCTCGCGAAACTGATTGAGCAGCTCGGCGGAAAGATGAATGAAACAACTCCGATGGGCCGTAAGCAGTTTGCCAGAGAAATCAAGAAGCGCAAGGCAGGCATCTACTGGAACTACATCTTCACACTTGATCCGCTCAAGGTTGAAGAAATCCGCAACAAATTCCGTCTTGATGAGACAGTTCTCCGCATGCTCGTTGTAAACTGCGAGCGTCCCGAGAACATGCCGCTTACATCACAGGCGCAGAAGATAGCATAATAAACCCGGACGGAGGAAATCCATATGGCACCTTCTCTTAATAAAGTGTTTCTGATGGGCAATCTTACAAGAGAACCTGCTCTGCGTTATACTCCCGGCGGCTCTGCCGTCTGTGATTTCGCCATAGCTGTGAACCGCAAGTTCACCGTCGGACAGGAGCAACGTGAAGAAGCGTGCTTTGTGGATATAACCGTATGGGGAAAATCAGCGGAAACCTGCTCCAGATACCTGCAGAAGGGCTCGGGCATCCTTGTAGAAGGACGCCTGCAGATGGAGCAGTGGACGGATAAAGAGACGCAGAAGAAACGTTCGAGACTCAGAGTCGTGGCGGAAAATTTCCAGTTCCTCGGCAAAGGCGGAGCAAGAGATGAAAACTCTGAACCGCATGAAGAGTATCAGGACGACTATCAGCAGGCTCCTCCGCCTCCGCCGCCCCGTCAGAGCGCGCCTCCGCGCCAGTCCTCATATCAGCAGAGTTCTCAGCAGTACAGGGGAAATCCGCAGCAGGCACCGCAGCGTCAGCAGCCGCCTCGCCAGGAAGCCCCGAAAATGCCTGAAGACGCTTTTGATGTAGTAGAGGACGTCGAGGATGACATTCCGTTCTGATGCGGATAACAGGTCTCTTTATCTGAAAT
>JAKJHH010000277.1 GCA_022703965.1 Verrucomicrobiota bacterium | reverse complement strand
ATATGTCAGTCTCCTTGTATCATGAGTGGGATTTAAACCACTAAGCGCACGAAGGCCACGAAATTTTTTAAGAAGCAGATGCTGTTTGAGGAAGATTTAAAGGGTAGTGCCGTCAGTTCCTTGACGGTTTCCCTTTCCATTGTTTTAGACAGGCAACGTCTAAGGATTCGCCGGCAAGGGACTGTCGTCGCTACCGGTTTTCAGCTTCTTCCCGTGCGCTGAGCGAAGCTGAAGCGCACTGTTAGGGTGAAGGTCTACAGATCTTCTTTGGTTGCGGCTATGCTGAGCGAGGGTTCTCTTTTCCCATTTTGCTTATATATGCAATCATATTTATGAGAAAATTTCTGCAAACTTTGAAATATTATTGCCTGCTTATACGTATTAATAGGTAATTAATCTTGCATGTCAGCGATTGAGATATATTTTAAAAGACTAATTTTTGGGTGGGGTCATGTCTAGTAACGATACAGGAACTTTACGTTCCATTGATTTTGTAGTCCCGGCTGGCTGGGGGGCGGAGCGTTCTTTTCGCAGGCGCTCGTTTCAGATCGCAGGAGTTAATCCGGCAACGCTGGTGAGTTTTTCCGCTTTTTTCTTTATAAGCTTCTTTCTTGGGCTTTTTGAGATCATTATGGCGTTTGTTTCGCGTGGATCGTACATGCACGAGACAATGCTTCCTCTTGAGTTTAAGGTATATATTGCGGTGCAGTCCGTTCTGGCTTGGGGATTGCTTTTTGCAGTCATATCCATGCTTACCGTCAGACTGAGCTCATTTTTCAAGCGGAATTCGGAATCAAGATTGAAGTTGCAGATTATTCTGAGTATTTGTCTTACGCTTCCTTTTGTGATAGGTGATTTTATAAGCTGGGAGTGTTTTCGCGCCAGCGGCTGTTTTGTCTCTTGTGGACTCTTGAATTTTGCTGTTTTTAACCTCAGGCAAATATTGCTTTCAATGTATGAGCAGGAAGGAATTTTACCGTTTATCCTCCTGGGCATATTCAGTGTGTTGTGGGGGGTGGGACTGTTTCTTCCGTTTCTGTTCAGGCGTTTCCTTGCATCAAGATTTATGCTTTATTTTTTGATTTGTCTGACTGTAATTCTTGTGTCTTTAATGCCGTTTTTCATTATGGTTCGTTACGAGGCTGACAAAGTTTATTCCGGTTCCACCGTTATTGCGGACGGAATGCCTTTTAACATGTCTGACTACTTTAATATGATGCTTTCCGAACGTTCTGCTCCGATGCTTGGACTTGCGTATGCTCTGATTTGGAAATCATGTGTGCCGCCGTCTTCCGAGCGGGCTCTGGCGGAACTTCCTGTCTATTGCAAGTCCAGACCTGCGGAGCATTCATACATGATCCCTGTATCATTTCAGGATAAAGACAAGTACAACGTGATCGTGATATGGGTGGAATCCATGCGTGCCGACAGGCTCATAAGCTGCGGAGCAAAACGCGAAATCATGCCTAATCTTGAAAAATTGGCGGCTTCATCCAGAGTTTTCGTGAATGCCCGCAGTACGGCGAATCATACGAATCTGGCCATTATGGCTCCGTTTGCCTCGTTGTATCCATATAGCGGCGAGGGAAGCTATGAATTCCCTTCCGAGATAAAATATCCGGTGACGCGCATATATGAAATCCTGAATAAGGCCGGATACAGGACTTCGATTTTTTCTTCGGAAAATGAGTCATGGTGTAATCTTGCTTCGTTTATGAACAGCTCTGTTCTTGATGTGTTTCTGCACTCGGCAATGAAGAAAACGGAATTCAAGGCGGGGATGGATGACGCAGAAAAGATGCATGCAGGCAAGTTTAATGACGAATATACTGTAAGTCAGGCGATTTCATGGATAAAGAGTTCGCCAAGGGCTCCGTTCTGCATGTTTCTGAGTCTTCAGCAAAGTCATTTCCCGTATATCATTCCTGAGTATTTCCCTAAAAAATTCAGCCCTTATATTCTTGATTTCAAGATCCGCTATTCCGAATACATGAAGCCGAAATCCGATGTAATGATGAATAATTATGATAACAGTCTGCATTATATTGATCATCAGCTGGGGCAGCTTTTTAAAACTCTTGAGCGTGAGAATTTGATGAAAAAGACTATCATTATTCTTGCCGGAGATCACGGTGAAGAGTTCTATGAGCATGATGCCGCATGTCATGGACAGCATTTATATGAGGAAACTGTCAGAGTTCCACTTCTTGTTTACGCACCGGCTTTGCTTGAGTCGGGAATCGACAGGCGTCCTGCTCAGACAATAGACATTTCTCCTACCGTGCTTGGACTTCTCAAATTGCCTCCGCATCCGAACTTTCAGGGACGGAATCTTGCCGCGGCTGAGGATTTTTCCTTACGTGAGATTTATCTTGTATCCAGAGCCTATCCATTCAGACTTCAGGCAATTGTGAAAGGTAATCGCAAACTGATTGTAGACTGGAGCGGAAGTCTGGAACTCTCAAGACTTTACAATCTTGCCAAAGATCCTCTTGAAAAGGATAATATTGTGCTGAAGGAACCTGCTGTTGCCTTGGATCTTTATATGAGACTCAAGAAATTCATGGACATTCAGAGGGCATATTACGAGCATTCTGAGATGCAGGATAAATATATGCCCCCTTCATGGAACAGATTCTGAGCAACGCTTAGATTTTCAGCAGCGCGAGGAATACTCCGGCACTCCATCCCAACATTGGCTGAGCTTCGTATTCGCCTCCGGCTATTTCGCCCGTTCTTGAGTCAAATTTTTCCCATAGCTGTCCGCTTTTTTCAAAATGCATTATCGCCCAATTGATATATTTTGCGGCGATGCGTTTTGCGTCCTCGTTCCTGCCTGCCTGTTTCAGGGCGACTGACGTTGTGTACGTAAGCGGCGGCCAGCCGTTCGGGTATCCCCATTGGTAGAAAGTCGGATCGCTTATTTTCTCGCATACGGCAAGTCCCCAGTCCGATTCAAAAAGACCGAGATTGTTACATGTCGCTTCCGTTTCTTCCTTTGTAGCAAGACCAAGCCATAAAGGATGAAATGAGGCAAGGCAGGCTACGGACGAGTGTTGCATATTTACGAAATCGTAATCCATGAAAAGTTTGCGTTCAGGATTCCAGAGATAGCGGCATATGAGTTCGGCTCTTGTCGAGGCTTTGTCCTCGTAAAAGGACTCCTCTCCAAGTCCGAGTTCTCTGCTGTAAAACGCCAAATCTTTTTCATAGCGCCAGAGATTGCTGTTCAAATCAACAGGACAGAAATCCGGACATCTCTGCTCAAAGCGCGGATTGAAGTCCCAGCCTGTTTCGGCTTCGCTGAGGTAATTGGCTGAGATCCTGAGTTTATCCGCATCGCTTATATCCAAAGGCTTCTTGAGACGTCTGTGCAGAAGTCCGTTATAGAACTTAAGCAGGAACTCCTTTGATGCATGCTGTCCGTGCCTATTGAGTTCAAGTTCTGTATGACGCGCCGTCATCCAGAACTGATATTCACGTTTGACATATGCAGCCATTTTTCGCAGCCATTCCTTGTCACCGCTTTTCTCATAGACCTCTCTAACCATCAGACTGAAATATGGAGGCTGTGAACGGTTGCTGTCCGACTTGAATGTATCGTTAGGAATAAACCCCATTTTTTCTATCAGCCATGCCATTGCTTCACAGTTACTTTTTGCCACATCCAGACGATCCTGAAGAATCAGTCCAATGTTGGTGAAATATGTATCCCAGTAGAAAAATATTGTGAAATGTCCTGTTATGCATGGTGTTGTGTGCGGAACAGGCAGGGGATTTATGTTGTCAGGCGGCGGATTTTTCCTGTCGTCATGAATTGTCTTATGCCAGTTCTCTTTTATGTACGAGGCTATCTTTTCGGCTTTTGCGTGATCGTAAAATTCATTGTTCATAGGATGTTTCCTTTGTTTTCAGCTTCCGTAGTTCCAGTAAAGATGTACTTTTGAGGCTGCGTCTCCTGCGTTGAAGGGATATTCCGTGCAAGGATTTTCTGAATTCCTTACCTTTATCATGGAACTGTGACCGTCATAAAAAAGCATTCCGCATGAGCTCAAGTGACGTGCGGCAGGACGTCCATAACCGGGATCAGTCCATGCTCCCATTTCGCATTTGAATCTCCAGCATCCCTTGCTTTTGTCAGGGAGTCCGCCGCTTGTGTTCAGGTAGCTGTCGCCCATTGCTATTCCTTTTGAGGGGGCTCTCAGGGTGCTGAGTTTCTGTGAGAGAATTTCTCCAGCTCGCATTGTATCATTGTTTCCGTAATGGCTGAGCCATACTGATGTCACCATATTTTGCATTTCCGGACAGTAGAGACTTTTGAGCTGGCAGTAATTGTTCTTTACCAGAGTGTCAGTGAGAATGTTTGAACCTATGCTTCCATTGAATGGCGGAGGCAACATTCCGCCTTGATCGTCCGCGTAATTG
>JAKJHH010000276.1 GCA_022703965.1 Verrucomicrobiota bacterium | reverse complement strand
TACCGTGAACTATGCAAAAAGACGGAAGAAGCCGCCAAAGCCGTCCGTCACGAAAAGCGTCTTGTATGGGATCTTATCAAGGAGTACGCAGGCATCATGGATGCAAAACCTGAAAAGTTCCCTCTTGAGCTTATCGGACTTGATTACGAAAATAAACTGCACCGCAGAGCATTGCGTCAAATTGCGGTCGTAGCACATTATGAAGGTTATATGAGACGTGAAATCGCAGCAGCCGAAAAACTTCACTCCCTCGAATCCTGGAAAGTTCCGGCGGACTTCGATTACAAAACACTCCCCGGTCTCAAAAATGAATCGCGAATGAAACTTGAAAAGGTACGTCCGACAACTCTTGCTCAGGCAGCGAGAATCGACGGTCTCACGCCTCCTGAAATCGCATTGCTTCAGGTGCACATAAACAGAATTCTGAAACAGAACGCCTCAAAAACGGAAGCCAAATGATACAGATCGAGCTTTTTAAAGATGTCTTTTTCAGGCTGCTAAAAAAGAAGGCTGCCGCGATATCCATGCTCATTCTGGCAATCTACTTCACTGTCGCAATATGCGGAGAATCCTACTCCATTTACTGCTCGCTCGCAGGCAAAGAAAAAATATACGCCAAGGGAAATTTTGATGATCGCTTTCAGCCGCCGTCAACAGATCATCTGATGGGCACGGATTACCGCGGACGCGATGTATTCATACGAGGACTTTTCGGAACAGTTACCGCAGTAAAAGTAGGAGTCACAGCCTCACTGATTTCAGTCGTTCTCGGCGTTGCCCTCGGAGCCTGCGCAGGTTATTTCGGAGGCCGTGTAGATGCGGTCGCCGTCTGGCTCTACAGCACCTTCGCCTCAATGCCGACACTGCTCTTCATTCTCGCCTTCGCCCTGCTGGTTACAAAAGGCTTTCTTTACGGACCGCTCGAGCATATATATAAAGGATTCTGTCTGCTCTTCCACACGGAACCGGGCATGATGGCGGTTTATCTCGGAATCGGGCTGACAGGCTGGGACGGCCTCTGCCGCGTTGTCCGAGCGGAGACAATGAAACTTCGTGAGACAGCCTATGTCCAGGCAGCAAAATCCCTCGGCTTCTCTTGGTTCAGAATCATAACTAAACACGTGATTCCGAATCTTTTTCATCTGGTCATAATCTACTTTACAATGCGTTTCGCCTATGCGGTCATGACTGAAGTCATCGTGAGTTATCTAGGAGTCGGCGTGCAGTTCGAGCCGAGCTGGGGGCTCATGATCTCGGACGGACAGGAACGCCTCTGGCGCGGCATCTGGTGGGAAGTCGCAACGGCTACAGGCTTCATGTTCTTCATGGTTCTGCCGCTTCACCTTCTCGGCGATGCCCTGCGCGACGTGCTTGACCCCAGACTGAGGTTCTGAGATGGATATTATTTATCTGTCCATAACAGCAATTCTTTTCATAGCTCCGGGTTTCCTGCTTTCCTCTTTGCTCAAGACGAAGCCGATTTTTCTGACAAGTCCGCTGTTCTCAAGCCTCCTGCTCTTTCATTCGATCTTCTGGCTTGAAGTTCTGCGATTCAGGATCAGTTTTGCCAGCGTAAGCGCCTTGCTTCTTCTACAATCCATAGGAATCGTTCTTCTGATGCGCAAAAAGAAAATCAGTCTGAAACTCCCTGCCTTATGCTTCAAGGACTTTTCAAAGACAGAGCTCATGCTTGCCGGACTCTGCCTGCTTCCACTGTTGAGTCTGGCAATAAAAAGTTTCAATGTCCCGTTCGAGCCGGGTGATCCGGATTTCAGATGGAACTGCATTGCCTTGAGAATGCTTGAACTTGGCAATTTCTCTTTTTATCCGGCTATGGTTCCGGCTGATTTCGATGTCTACTTTTACATAGATTCAATGCCTCAAATGGTGGGCTTCATATACTTCTATCTTTATTCAGCCGCAGGACACTATATTCCTTATGCGGTCACCTTGAGCGTAATATGTCAATATGCAATTCTTCTCTGTCTTTGCTTTAAGCTTGGAGAAGTCCTCTACGGAAGACGAGCCGGACTTCTGGCGGCTCTCACGGCTGGCAGCTCGATAATGCTTTTCAGGTCGTCCGTAATAGGACAGGAAACATGTCTTACAGCGATATCCATGCTCGGAATCTTCTACTTCATAATGAGTGCCGACAAGGATAATATGAAACTCAATCTGATTCTTGCCGGACTCGCCGCCGCGCTAGGAGCCCTCTCAAGGGAATACGGTCCGGCCTTCACTCTCTGCGGCCTTGCCGCTCTTCTTTTCCGCAAGGCGTCATATAAGGATATCGCAATTTTCCTTGCTGTCGTCATTGCGCTTGCAGCGCCGTGGTATCTAAGAACATGGATTATCAGCGGCAATCCATTCTACAGCACTCCTTGCGCAGGCCTCTTTCCTGTGAATCCGGTACATGCCGGAATCATGAACACCTATAAAGCAAGTCTCTCGTTCATGTTGCATCCTTTCGCAAACACCATGCAAGCCTTGCAGATCTTGCTGCTGACGGCTCCGCTTCAGCTTGCCGGACTCGTCACTGCCTTGATTTTCTTCCGCAAAAACTGGCTCTTTCTGCTGAGTGCGGGCGGCATCTTCATCCTCTGGATCTATTCCGTCGGACTCACATCAGGAGGCTTTCTTTACTCAATGAGAATGCTTAGTCCGGCACTTGCACTGCTCTCAATTCCGGCAGGCTTCCTGCTCCTCAAAATCTCGGAAAAACTGACAAGCAAACTTTTCATTGGCATCATGACACTGCTTTTAGTCCTTGTCTCGCTGCAAAATCTTATTTTTCCCTTTGCTTTGTGGTCAACAGCTCCATCAAATTGGCTTAGAGCCGCTCTGGAAAAACCGTTCAGATATCCCGAGCTGATATTCCGCTATACTGAAGTGATTCCGCCTGAATCCAGAATTCTCGGAAGCGACGCCGCCCTTCAGGCGAGTCTCTACAACAAAGCGGACAGGAAAATAACGATGTCCCCTGTATGGAGCCCCGAATTCGCCCCCCTCTTCAATGAGAAGATTCCCTACGCCGGAAAAATCGCTTATTTAAAAGAAATCGGAGTCCGCTACTACCTTTATCAGCCCGGCACGATGAACAACGCCTATCTGGAACGCTTCAGCTTTTTCCGCCTTGTCAAAGAAAGATCAAGACTGAAAATCAAAGACAGCTTCGCCGCCGTCCTTGAACTCTATTAAGTTTGATTTCCTAATCGTTATCTAAAGGGAATTTCTAAACTGCTCTAGCATTACTTTTTATGCTTGTTCGTATTTCTTTTTCTTTGTAATTCCACAAACGCAGAATATGCAGTACAAATTGCTAAACATAAACATATGACGCCTAATACTATAGACATACAATGCTGATAGCAACCAAATGCGACACCGGATTTTGTAAGGGAATAATTGTGGCTGGAAGATAGATGCTTAATAAGGTTTTCATATTCAAATAAACATAGATATGCCAAACTAAACAAGAGAATCGATATACTAACATATTTTAATACTTCTTGCTTTTTGTAACCCATTATGCACTTAGCTTGTGTTTTTATTATTGGATTGCATCCCCCTACTTTTATCATACAACTTTTGTTGCAAGATTACAAATGCATGGATAAGCTCATCATAGAGGCAAATTCTTCTTGTGTCGCAAAAGATTGACAATAACAGAAATACATTGAATCGCGCCCCCCTGGCACCCAATCATCTCTCTTTCTGCGATGCATCTTCGAGCTGTTTTATCAGCTCAGGGCTGCCAAGTTTTCTTGCGTAATCTAGCGGAGTTTGACCGGATTTGTCCTTTATTGAGTGGCATGCACCATTCTTGAGGAGAATGCTGAGGGCTTCCGGATTTTCTGCGAAAACTGCAATATGTACAAGACTGTAACCTTCAATAAGACTGACAGGACAGTTCAAGTCGGCACCCTTTGAAATGTAGAGTCTAAGCAAATCAATATTAACATCGGCGACAGCATTATATACAGGAGTCCAGCCGTCTTTATCCTTCAGATTGACAGAGGCGCCTTTTTCGATCAACAAGGCGGCTATTTCAGAATCAGGAGCAGAATGAAGCGGACTGCGTCCATGCCGGTCAATAACGGTGCAATCAGCCCCTTTGCGAATCATTTTCAAGGCAAATTCCTTGTTGCCGGGCAGCATGGCATAGTGGAGAGCAGTTTCGCCGGTGTAAGTTCCTGAGTTCAAATCTGCGGATTTGTCGATCAGCAGACAAATAAGTGCAGTCTGATGTTCAAGCAACGCATAGTGTATAGGAGAAGCCGAGCTCTTGTCTTTTGCGTTGATATCGGCTCCCTTCTCAATCAGGATTAACGCGATATCCTCATAACCTTTATATGCCGCAAAATGCAAGGCAGTCCAGCCGTTTGAATAACGGGAATCAAGAGGAGCCCCGGCATTCAGAGCATTCAGCAAGGCAAGCTTGTCATTGTTTTTTGCCGCCTCCTTCAATGCGGACGCACTCTCGTCTCCGGCATAAGCGGAGAAAAGAGAGCAAAGAAAAATAAGCGTCCAAAGAAAGCGCATAAAATAAGCCCCCGTTTGAAAAATCAGTTCTCAAGAGCTAATTTCAAAAGTACTTTTTCGACAGATTTTTAATGAGTTTTTACGAGGATTTTGCTGTTTTTTGAGAGTTCTGTCGTAGCAGCGCTACGTC
>JAKJHH010000275.1 GCA_022703965.1 Verrucomicrobiota bacterium | reverse complement strand
ACCACGAAGGCAAAAAAATCAAGCACAAACAAGGCATGGTTATAAAAATAATCGCTTTATTTCGGGAAGTTCAGGTTCCGAATGCTGGGATCCTTTGCCTGATGCTGCGTGGGAATGGAGTCATTGTCCTGTCGCGCCTTTGGACAGTCTTTATTACGGGCTTGCCGGAATTCATCCGCTTTCGGCAGGATTCAGGGAAATGATGATTGCTCCAAACTGTGAGGGATGGGAGGACATTTCATTCAGCATCTTTATACCTCAAGGCAAGATAAGTTTTGATCTGAAAAACTATGAAGCTAAAAAGCGGATTAGATACAGTCTGCCTGAAGGATGTTGCTGGACTTTGAAACTGCCGGAAGGTGCAAAGCTTATCAACGGGACTGAGGATAGTGCACATCATCTACTCATTGAATTTTAGCTCATGAGCCCGGCAGTTTTTTTCTGAAGACGTCCGGGCTTTGTCCTGTCAGTTTTTTGAAAAACATGCAGAAGTATTGTTCATTGGCAAAGCCAAGCTGGGCGGCAATCGTCTTCAAATTGTTTTTGCTGTAAAGAAGTTTATGAGTAGCTTTTGAGAGAATACATTGCTGCATGTATTTTTTCAGAGGAATGCCCATATCCGAGGCGAAAGCTTTGGACAAACTGTCTCTGTGGACTCCGCTTTTCAAGGCCAGTTCCTTGACGGAAGTTCCTGCGCAGTCTTCTTGTTCCATTGCTTCGATCACAGCTCTGTATTTTGTCCTCATGAGCTCGACTTGTCTCATATCGCTCAGACTGCTTTCAAGAAGAGGCGAACAGATTTTCAGGATTTCTGCCATGACGAGGGAAGCGCTTGCGACCGATGAACTGTGCTGCATTGCGCTGAGAACAGCATTGATGCTGTTCTCAGTATCTTTCTGCATTACGCAGTCGGCAAAGTTTTCAAAGAGATCTCTGCCGGGGAATAATTCCAAGTTGAAATGGAATGCGATAATTGGCATGTCCGGACGGAAATAGAACTCAAGATCCGCATTGTAAGGCATGAAAAAAACATGTCCCTGATCTAGAGGCATTTTCTTTTTAAGTCTGTTCTTTTCCCGATGAATCACTTCGCCGAAATTCTTTTTCTCATCACCGTATATCATGAAAATTCTGTTGAAGCAGAACTTGTTCCTCCCGCTCCATTCCCTGTGATTGCCTGCAATGGCGTGAGAGAGCCTTATTTTCATGAGATTCAATGCGTCTATAATCGTTGTCTTTTCGGTGACTTCCATTTTGTTGCACCTTAAAAGTATAATTATCTCAAGTATAAATATAATAGCTTATGTCGTTTAAAGATAATATAATTTATTCATGAGACAACTCAATCTAAAGGAAAAACAATGAAAAAATATCCGTTTTTGAAGACATATCGGAATGAATATCGTGATAAAGTTGCAATGCCTGTAGGCGGTATCGGAACAGGTTCAATTTCCTTCGGTGGTTACGGCGATTTGCGTGACTGGGAGAACATGAACCGTCCCGCAAAACAGTATGTTCCTAAAGGGCAGACGAGTCCATTTTTCGCTGTCCGTTATGCTGCTGGCGGGAAGACTGTGGCGAAGATACTTGAGGGACCGCTGCCTCTTGGATCATATGAAGGAGCTCACGGCGTAACTGTGCCGAATCATGGATTGCCGCGCTTCCGCAAGGCTGTCTTCAAGACGGCTTATCCTTTTGGCGAGCTTGATCTTGAAGATGTCGAGTTGCCGCTGAAGGTCAAAGCTCAGGTTTTTAATCCGCTGATTCCCGGCGACGCTGAAAGAAGCGGATATCCGGTTTTTGCGATCCGCTATCTGATAAAAAACAGTGGGAATATTCCTGCTGAAGTTTCTGTTTGCGGCACAGTTCCGAACTATATAGGAGAAAGCGCCTTTCAGACTCAGCGGAATGGTGACGGCGATCCGCTCCCTACCGGAGCATCAAAGAATAGAAACTGTCTGCATGATACCGCCCGTCTGAAGGGCGTTTTTATGGAGGCACCTGAACTTGATCTTCTTTCAGAACAGAAGGGGTCTCTTTATCTTGCCAGTCCAAGTACCATGAGCATGAGTCGTCGCAGCGGCTGGAGCGATTTGAGCTGGGGAAACAGTTTGCTCGATTTCTGGGACGATTTCAGCGCAGACGGCGAAATCGAAGAACGCTCATCTGCACATGACAAGCCTGCGGCATCTCTTTGTCTCAAAAAGACATTGCAGCCGGGAGAAACTGCTTCCTATGAGTTTCTGATATCATGGCATTTTCCGAACAGAAAGAGTTGGAATGACAGTTCCGTCAATCTTGGAAATTATTATTGCACAGTCTTTAAGGATGCCGCAGATGCGGCCGAACGTTTTGCCTCGGAATCAGAGTATCTTGAATCCGAAAGCATGAAGTTCGTCAAGGCGCTGCTGGACAGCTCTCTGCCTGAGGAATACAAAGAGGCCGCACTCTTCAACCTGAGTACACTGAAGAGCCAGACATGTTTCCGTACTGCCGACGGCAAGTTTTACGGATGGGAAGGATGTCACGACAACAAGGGAAGTTGTCTTGGAAACTGTACTCATGTGTGGAACTACGAACTGTCTTTGCCGTTCCTTTTCCCTGAGCTCGCAAGAGATATGCGCGAGACGGAATTCCTTCACGTTACAAATGACGAGGGACACATGGCGTTCAGAGTCGATCTGCCGCTGAAGATACACGAAACGGCAAAGAAAGTTGCGGCTGCGGACGGTCAGATGGGCTGCATCATGAGAGCCTGCCGTGAGTGGATGCTTTCAGGGGATGATGCTTTCCTTCAGAAGATTTATCCAAAGGTCAAAAAAGCGATGGAATTCTGCTGGATTCCAAAGGGATGGGATGCCGATATGGACGGAATTATGGAAGGATGTCAGCATAATACTATGGATGTTGAGTATTACGGGCCTAATCCGCAAATGGGCTTCTGGTATCTCGGAGCCTTGAAGGCGATGGAGAAAATGGCGCTGGCTATGAATGACAAGGACTTTGCAGGAAAATGCGCATCGCTTTTCAAAAACGGTTCAGCAAAAATTGACAGAGAACTTTTTAATGGAGAGTATTATGAGCATTACATAATTCCGCCCGGCTCGGCGGAAAATATAGCATCAGGTTTGATGCTGGGAGCCGGCGCAAAGAATATGAAAGAGCCTGAACTCCAGCTTGGCGCAGGTTGTCTGATTGACCAGCTGGTTGGACAGTATCTGGCCTCCTCAATGGGACTTGGGGAGCTTTCCGATTCGGAAAAGCACAGGAAAACTCTTGAAAGTATATTCCGCTATAATTTCAGGACATCGTTCTTTGATCATTTCAACCATACCCGCTCTTACACAGCCGGAGATGAGGCTGCTGCGTTGATGTGCACTTATCCGCGCGGCAATCGGCCTGCCTGTCCATTTCCCTATGCGAACGAGGTTATGACCGGCTTTGAATACGTCCTTGCTATTCATATGATCTACATGGGGATGGATGACGAGGCTTTGACGGTCGTGTCTGCTATAAGAGAACGTTATGACGGTCGCAAGCGCAGTCCGTTCGATGAGGCGGAATGGGGACATCATTATGCAAGAGCAATGGCGGCATGGGGACTGGTGAACGCAAGCGCCGGGCTTAATTACTCCGGCAAGGAAAGAATTTTCTCGATAAAGAAGCTTGACGGACGCTGGTTCTGGGCTTTTGACGGAGCCTGGGGGCTTTGTGAGATCCAAGGAGAATCATTGATCTTTGAAACACTGCATGGAGAACTGAAAGTAGAGTCCATTAATTGTGAAGGAAAAACATATAAGGTTGACGGACTACTGAAAAACGGCAAACGGCTTGAAATCTCTTTGTAAGAGAGACGTATTTATCTCAATTGCTGATTTTTTCCCGGAATTTTATTCCGGGAATTTGCTTTTATAGGGCTTGCGGATTATAAAATAGAAAACGATTTCATTCTAGGGATTCATTATGTCGGAGAGCAGAACAAGCCTTAAAGATATTTCCAAGAAAATCGGCATTTCGGTTTCGACCATAAGCCGCGTTCTTAACAATTATACTGAAGGCTTTTCTGTAAAGCCTGAGATCAGACAGAAAATTCTGGATGCCGTAAAAGAAGCCGGTTACAGGCCGAATCCGGTTCTGAGGACAATGCGAGCAAAAAAAACAATGCTGGTGTCCTATCTTGATTACAAGAATCCTGAGAAAGAATTCGGCGGAGTTATAGACCGTGCTTTGCTTGAAATGATTAATGTCATGACACGAGCCGGTTATCAGGTTTCGACGAACTTCCTTTCCGAGGAAGAGCCCGAGCAGTATATGCCTCAGTGGTCAGTCGATGGAGTCATTATCCCTGACGTAACCGATGTCGGACGTCTTTCCAAGCTTGAAATGCTGAATATGAATTATGTTTGCATGAACGGAATCTGCGGCAAGCAGGGCGCATCCGTCCTTGTTGATGAAGAGCAGTGCAGTGAAGTTCTTTATAAGTATCTTTATGAGTTGGGACATCGCAAGATTGCCTATTCAAACAAGAACGGTACTTACAAGGCTCTGAAGCATTACAGCGTGGCAAGCCGCATGTTTTATTATGAGGCCATGCTTAAAAAATATTCTCTGCAAGTGATGCCTGAATTCGACAACTATTATATCTCTCTGCGCAATTATCTCAGCAAGCTTGTGTTGGA
>JAKJHH010000274.1 GCA_022703965.1 Verrucomicrobiota bacterium | reverse complement strand
GAAATCTTATCGACGGGTAAAACAAGCGGCATAGGAATTTATGTAGGCTCCCTACAGACATAGCGAGAAATCATCATGGGATGACTAAAAAATAGATAAATTGAAAAATTAAGCTCAAAACACAAGAAAACCCTCCGTGGGTTCGAATCTCACATGCTCCGGCATTTTGCAGATGACAAAAGCTATCGTTCTTCTGTGTTTTGTATATGTACAGGCAAAACCTCCGTTTACGAGCGAGATCACTGCCGGATATGAAAATTCTGCCTTGCGTCCGTCCTCGAACTCCAGACAGTCGCTTGAGTCAAGTTCCTGACTTGCCCAGGCCTCACCGTTGTCATGGGATATATAGAGGTTCAAACGATTCCTTGGCCCCCAGTTTTTAGATTCAGGATTGCCTGCAAGAACAAGAGTTCCGTCATTCAGACGAGCGAGGTCGATGCCGCTATTGTTATTAGGAAGTTCCGTCTTATAGACGGCAGACCAGCTAAGACCTCCATCATAAGAATCAGAACGACATATACTCCCGCAATTGCTTCTAAGCAGCATATGCAGAATTCCCGGTGCGGATTCCCAGATAGTCGGCTGAATTACATCGACAGAAGATACAGGCTCGACGGACTTCTGCCATGAGCGACCTCCATCTGAGCTGAAATCTACAAATGAGCACCATTCAGAATTCTCACGTGAGGCAGGTGCGGCAATACGCCCGTCAGCTAAGAGAACAGGCTTGTTTTTGACAGGCCCCCTACCCCCGGATTCATCGCCTTCAACAAGCTCGTGCGGATTCGTCCACTCAGCTTGGCCGGGTATATATTTTGACTCGTAAGTTTTCCAAGTCTCAATCTTACGGCCAAGCTTGAAATAAAGCGCAATTTCACCGGACGGCAAGCGGAAAAGCACAGGATTCCAGTGAGGAAGATCATCTACAGACGGCACAGTCCCAGGCTCAGTCCAGCGTCCATTTTGCATACGCATAGCCCAGCGGATTCTAACGTCATCCCGTCCCTCTTTCGTTCCCTCAAACCATGCGGACAGAAAGCAATCATTGTCAAGTTCAAGCAAAGTCGAGGCATGCACTTCTCCGCTAATTTCAGGAAAGATAAACTCTTTAGTCAATTTCATTCTATTTGATCTCCAAAATCAATGGTTTTAATGGTCTCAATTCAAAGCTCCTGTCGAAATCTTTTCCAGAAAGCATATCCCTGAATGATTTCATATCAGTGCCCATAGTTTTCAGGGTTACAGTTACCGGTTTGTGATTATAATTTATGACACTTAGGAGCCATCTGTTCCTCCCGGCTTGAACAGCATGCCATACAATCCCCTTATTGCCTTCAGCTGCACTGCTAATCAGCTTGACAGGCAATCGAATTTCAAGTTTCTTCTGAAGCCGTTCAGCATCCAGCTCATTTCCTCCAATACTTGAATAGGTAAAACTGAATGGCAAAGGTTTTCCATGAGAATTGAAACGAGGAGCTTCACCGAAGACCAATATCTTTCCTCCTGTTTTCTGAAACTTCTCAAGACCGGGCAAGGCGGCGGAATCCAGATATTCCACGTTCGGCATTATCAAAATGCCTGATGATGGATTTTTTCCGGAAGCAAACTGACGCTCAGAAAGAAAGGCGCAGGAATATCCGGCAAAGGAAAGGTACTCATAAATACGTTCAAGATGAGTCATATATTCATTGCCGCACTGAATAAAACTGGAGGGACTGTAAAAGATATAAACGTCAGGAGAAGCCTCTCTGAAGAATTTAAAATCACCAGCAAGACGCTTGACGTCCAGAGCGGCGAGCCCCTGCCCAGCAATTGCGGCAGGACGATGATACATGTTTGCATCCCTGCTTGATTTTTCCGCATGGAGTTTGTAATTGATGTCCATCCATACCCAGCTTATAACTCCGCCTGTTTTGTGCAGAGCCTGAGCGATGATATTCGTATAAAAATGCTCCATAGGAACGGGGCTGTAATCCAGATCGGTAATAACATGATTTTCCGAATTCAAGACAGGTACAGGCTTAAAACTGTACTGCATATCATGATACATGGAGACTTTCAGCCAGTCGGAAATATATTCTCCTTCTTTGTATATCATATAGTTGTCATTGCCGTTCAAATCGCTGATTTCAGAAAAAAGTTCAATGTCAACAGAATCCTCCAGCCTAGAGGGACGCATCGCACAGAAAACCATTATCTTGCTAGAAAGCGGCAATTCCGGGCAATACGTCTTCACAATACCAGTCATCCATTTGTGAAACTCCACAAGCTCCTCACGCTTCCAGCGATAAAACTCAAATTTGATAGATTTTTTAGACAAGTCCAGCCCAGCGATTTCAGAAAAATCAGCAAACTTTTCGCCGCTTGCATTGTTGAAATGCTCAATACTTTCATAACGCTTCTCAAGAGCCGCTATAAAACGTTGACGAACTGCCGGGTCAGTCCACTTTGGACATCTGTAAACTGTTTCATTAGTGAGGCAAAGACTATGCAATGCAGCCCGGTCAGGATGGGATGCAAGCAAAGAAAGAATCGTCTTCAGATAAGCCTCTATAAGTTTTTTAACCTCAGGATGATTCCAGTCCTTGAACGGTTCAAAAGGACTCTTAGGATCAGGATTAATGAGTTCTGGATGCTTATTCTTCCACCAGCGCGGCACATAATGCGGATTAAGAAGAAGACAAACCTTAACTCCGGATGCTTTCCCTTTTTTCAGAGCCGTCGAAACAAGCTTTTCAAAAGAGCTTAAATCAGGTTCTCCCAAATTCCTTTCGTTTGGGAAAAATGCGGAAGGCTCTATATCAATCTGAGTAATATCCGCAGCAAAGGAAGGAAACTGCTCAAGTTCCCTTACCGCGCTTTCATAAAAATGTCCATACCCGACATAGAAAAACTTATCATCGCCGAGTGCAAAAGGCAGAGGAGTCTTATTCGTTATAAATTTTTCATATTCTTTAAGCAGAATAGAAATCTCATCCAGCACAAGAGCGCCCCGCATGAGATAAAAATGAAGAGCATCGCCTGAAATATTCCCGGATAAATCTCTTTTTAGAAGTTCCAGTTGACGAGACAGGATGCTGCGATAGAGAAGGCTGTAACTGCTGTTTTTCTGCTTATCAGCTAAATTCAATCTGTTAAATGCGGATTCAGCAGCCTTCAATTTAAGCTGAATTTCCTCCAGCCCGTCTGCTTTCTCGGTATCTGTGGAACAGAGGAGACGGTCATCTGCATAAAAATCAAGCTTTAAAGCCCCGGGGATCAAGCTTTTTAAGGGAATCTTAAAGCGACAACGAATAATATCCGATGAGTCTACCGGAGACGCTTTCAACAAATCAATTTTATGGATTTCACCTTGAGAATCACTGATTTGAGCCCGCAAAGCCCAGTTGTCTTTCATTGTCAGGTTGAGAATATAAAGTTCTCCGCGCAAGTCATCATCGGAATATCCATTCTGTTTTTTGAGAACAGGGATCGCAGTCAAAGCGCCGTTGTCATACAATGCCGCAATATTATGAGAGGAGCTCTTCCCATCTGCAATGCCGGGTGCAAGAGCATCAAAAATCCGAACTCCTTCAGATGAACGATTTACGACACAATTAAAGCTGAAAAGTCCCTTTCTGGACTCGCCAAGGAAAGATTCATTCATGCGAACTGCCATAAAATATCCGTCCTTGCTTTTTATGTAAAATGCCGAAGCTTCATTCTCATTCAGAGACCTCTTCAACTGCCAGCACCAGTTTGCAACAGTACCGTCAGGAACTGGAGCAAAAGCGGCTTCCCGATCTGATGCCTTTGCCTCATGATGAAACTCAAACGCGGGATCAAGTCTCAACTGAACAGAATCGGCCGTATACATCGAAGGCCCTGAAATCCCCTGTGGCTCACTTCTTGAGTTGACTTCAAAGAGAAACACCGGACTCCCCTTGTCAGAAAGAATCGCAAGACGAGCTTGATCCCCGCAAGGCAGAGAAACAACATCAGCAGGAATCGACTTCAAATCCTTCCATGAAGATGAAAGCTCTCTTACAGGAAATACGGAGGATTTCAGATAATCAGACTTTTTAACCAACTCTAATTCCGGTTCAAAACGCAAGTTATCCACTCTAATTCCGGAACTGCGGCTCTGCAAACACAGACGAAGTTGATAAAGTCCGTTCTCATCAATATCCTTATCCGCAACCTCAAAGGGGAATCTGTAAGTTTTATATGCCTCACCAAGATCCCTCATAAAATAGCGCTGCGACCAGGCTCCGCATATCAGACTGAAAAAGGCACCTTCATTGCCTCGCACATCAAGAAGAATATCACCGCGCATTCCGGGTCTCACTCCTTTAATGCCGGTTGAAATCACGGCAAATACATTCTTATCGTATGGCGAGGAACTTTGTATCAGCAAGACATTCCGCCCTTCAGGAGCTTTCGGATCTGCCACAACGGAAAAACTTGTCTGCGCCCCTCCATGCAAGGAAATTTTCCAGTCTGTCGGACAATCGACGGAAGACACTTTTTCAAAAGACGCATTTTCAATCCAGTCTGCATAAAGTTCCCAGTGGACGCAGACAATACAGAGCAGGAGAATAATAAATCTAAGCCATCTCATTTGAGTCTATCCCTTCTTAAAAATCTGTTCTTTTCAGTTCTCGGTCAAAGATTTGGTGAAGCGTCGGTTTCACGTAAATCAGACGGGTCATTTCCTTGATTTCATTACGGGAT
>JAKJHH010000273.1 GCA_022703965.1 Verrucomicrobiota bacterium | reverse complement strand
CGCTGGCGGTGTCATAATGTCCGTCGTCGCCGTAGAGAACTTCCTTTTTCTGGATGGACTCTTCGGCTTCCTTCATGCCTATCCTGATTACGCCGTCCTCGGATGCTTTTGTTGTCACAACGGCGATATCGAGGGCGTTCAGAGATTTTCTGGCATCACCTTCGCAGGCGGCGGCGAGGAAGTCCGCGGCTTCCGGAAGAATTTCTATCTTCTTATCCGGGAATGCTCTCTCGTCGACAAGCGCCCTTGCGAGGAGCTTTTTGATGTCGTCCTGAGAAAGCGAAGGGTTCTCCGTGGTGGCCCCGATGAAGGTAAATAAACCGCTCTCCACATACGGCAGGAACCCATCCTGCTGCGCCTTGTTGAAGCGGTGAATTTCATCGACGAAAAGAATGGTGCGTTTTCCTGTATGCTGACGTCTCAGAACAGCAGTAGCGATTTCTTTTCTTATATCTGAAACGGAGGATGTGACTCCTGAAAGTCGGATGAATTCGCTGTCGGATGAGAGAGCAATAAGCTCCGCAAGACTGGTTTTGCCTGTTCCGGGAGGTCCTGAAAGTATGACGGATGAAAAGCGGTCGGCTTCAATTGCTCGGCGCAGAAGTTTGCCCGGTGCAAGTATATGCTGCTGTCCCGCATACTCTTCGAAAGAGCGCGGACGCATTCTCGCCGGGAGCGGTCCCCTGGCGTTTTCCTGAGCGGTTGCGACGCGGTCCGTTCCCTCAGGAGACGACGACAAAGCTTCGCAGCCGATGCTTAAGCTCAACTGTTCCATCCGTAATACCTGTATTTGATACGGAAGTCACCGGACAGGGGCAGGATGGAAGGAAAGCGCTGTTAATGAATGACTTAAATAGCAAAAGTCCTCGGTCATTCAATATAGCGTAAATTCATTCAGCAGTTATATAATCGCCGTCGTTTTTCCCCCGAACGGCGTTAAAATAAATGCAGCTCTTCCTCAAAATCCTGAAACCTGTTCAAAGATCCGGACTTTCCGTTTCCCGAAAAAGAGGTTTCTTATATAAGCGCATAAACACCGTTCTTTCACCTGAAAGCCGGGGCGCCGGAAACAAGTATAATACTTTTTCAGGAAATTAAAAGAGCCTTTTCTCTGGAAATATGAAAATTTAAGCACTATCTTGATAAGTGAATCAGCACCTTATTATTATTTGCAGGAGATTTTAACGTGAAAGTTTCTAAGACTTCGATGGAAGGCATACTTCTCATCGAGCCTGATCTGTTCGGAGATTCCAGAGGTTTTTTCATGGAAAGCTACAGCCGCAAGAAATATGCGGAACTCGGCATAAATATGGAATTCGTTCAGGATAACCACTCTAAATCCGTGAAAAATACCCTGCGCGGACTCCATTATCAGCTTAATCCGGGACAGGATAAAATAGTAAGAGTCGTTTCCGGTGAAGTCTTTGATGTTGTTGTTGATATGCGTCACGGCTCCCCGAGTTTCGGCAAATGGGAAGGCTTTATTCTTTCGGCTGAAAACAAACGTCAGCTTTTTGTTCCGATAGGTTTCGCTCACGGCTTCTGCGTTTTGAGTGATGAAGCGGAATTCCTCTATAAGTGCAGTGACTATTATTCTCCTCTTGACGAGAGGGGCGTTATCTGGAATGATCCTGATCTCAATGTGAAATGGCCTATAGATAATCCTATTTTATCAGAGCGCGACAAAAAGAATAAATTCTTTAGAGATATGAACAAGGATTTTATTTATAAATAATTGTTGATAAATTAATTAACGGAATGACGACGGATTGACGGAATAATGCTTGTATTCTTAATGACTGTTTTTATCGCCATGTCGATATCCTTCATGTGCTCCATCCTTGAGGCATGTGTTCTCAGCGTGTCCAGTACAGATATCGCCAAAATGTCCGAAAAGAGTCCTCTTGTCGGAACGGCATGGAGAAAGTTCAAGGAAAATATCCAGAAGCCAATAGCTGTCATTCTTATAATAAACACTTTTTCCCATACTATCGGAGCGGCTCTGTCAGGTTCTCAGGCGGCTCAGCTTTTCGGCCCCCAGTGGGTTGGCGTATACTCAATTATCTTCTCAATCATGATGATTCAGTGGACGGAAATTCTGCCAAAGGCAATCGGCGTAAAATATCGTAATATAATAGGTAAGAATATTGCGATTCCGCTCTCTTTGACAATCAAGGCATTTACTCCGGCTCTTTTTATTATCCAGTGGATGAACAAACCTTTTGAAGGGAAGAAAAACGCTCCTCAGGAAGGAGCAGTCAATGCTTTGGATGATATTTCAGTTCTCGCCAGATTCGCGTCCATCAACAAGATGATAAGCAATGAACAGCGTTCCATTGTTGAAAAGGGATTGAATCTTTCCAAAAGCCTTGTCAAAGATATACTTATACCGTGGGAGGAGGCTCGTCTGCTCCACTCTAAAATGACTCTTGGACAGGCTCTTGTCGAGTCGCATGTGCATCACCATACGCGCTTTCCGCTGGTTGACGGCGACGACAAGACAAAAATTATGGGCTACGTAAACTTCAAGGATATAATCAGTGCGCTGAACCTTAATCCCAAAGATCCGACTCTCAAAGGCATATGCCGTCCTATCATATATGTAAATGACGAGGAATCACTTTCGATAGTTCTTCAGAAATTTATCCGCAGTTATCAGCATATAGCGATAGTAAAAGATAAGGGAGGCAAGGTTGTCGGAATGATAACGCTTGAAGATATCATTGAGTCGATAATCGGAGAAATCAATGACGAATATGATATTCTGCCCGCCTACATTTATCCGATCACAGAAACGCGTTATGTTGCGGGAGGCGGCACTTCTCTTAATGCCCTGAAGGAGCTGGAAGTTTTTTCAGATATACCGGAATCCAAAGAGCAGCTTAACGACTGGATGATGAATATATTCGGAAAAATTCCGGCGGCGGAGGAGTCCTTTGTCCGTGGAAAATACAAGTTTATAGCCCGAAAAATACGCCGTTCAAAAATCCACGAAGCTATTATTGAATCCGTAAAATAAATGTCTCTTTGACGGATTAAAGACGCCTGATATCCAGATTATTGTGACTTATGACGGTTTTTTGACGGGGCTTTAGAATGCAATAAAAAAGATCCGCAGGCAGATCGGATCAGGAGAATAAATCTTCCTGTCGCACCGAAGAGCCTTTGACGGACCCTCTTGATTTAATCGGTCAGCTTAATTATGCTGCCGAAGCTGCTTTTGACGCAATGAGTCAGAAAACAGAAGCCAAGCACTCTGATAAAATTGTTCAGATACTGCTCCTTAGTCATGCCGACTATATGCAGTGACGTGCTTTTAAAGGGGCTTTCCGAGACGTGAATAAATATTGTGTCGCTGTTGAATCTCAAAAGCGTCGAGCAATATTCTATCACTCCTTCATTGATTACCGACTCATCGTCAAAGACAACGATGTTAAAGGGATTAGGGGCTTCCGGTCGGCCTTCAACGAGACAGAAGGACGGAATGAAGCTGCAGTTCTCGAGGAACTCAAGCGTTCCGGAAACTATGTCCGGATCTTTTACATTCACGTTTATTTTGTATGTTCTCATTCTGTTCACCATATGCCTGACGGGTCCTTTCTTTTTCCCTTGATAAGCCTTTTCGGACAGATTCTCATATATTTTATATTAGACTCACAAAAAAAGATAAATTTTATGAAAAAAACTTTACAAGCTAATTTTTGAGACATATTTTCGCTTATGTGCACCACAAAGGGGATAATTAATGAACACAAATCTGCATCATCTTCAGCTATTCTATTATGTAGCTAAAGCCGGAGGCATCTCACACGCCGTCAAAATCATTCCTTACGGGATTCAACAACCCGCGATAAGCCAACAGATGCAGCAGCTTGAAACGGAACTCGGAGTCAAACTTTTTGAACGACGTCCATTTTCGCTTACTCCTTCAGGAGAAAAGCTTTTCAAGTTCCTTGCCGGATTCTTCACCAATCTTGAAACGGAATTGGAGATAGTCAAAAATTCAGCCGGATTCCGTCTGAGATTTGCCTGTCCTTCAGTGGTATCGTCGAAATATCTGCCTATTCTTATGAAACGTTGCATAGAGGTTTTTCCTGATTTCAGGCCTCACATCAGCGAGCTTGACGGCTTTCAGAGTCTCAAGGCCTTGCTGGGGCACGAAGCCGATATCGGAATATTTTTTGCACCCGACAACTTCAAGAGCAAGCTGGTAACGATCAAAAAACTCCGTTCGATGCCATATTGTCTGATTGTTCCGAACGATCATCGTTTCATAAAGGAAGGATTCTGGCCGAAGAGCGATTTTGCCAAGGAGAAGTGGATTGCCGTACAGGAGCAAAGCGGAGGTTCTCAGGATCTTATGGAAGTACTTTCAGGGATGGGAATCACTCCCCAGTTTTCGGCGTCGGCAAGTTCGATTGAAGCGGTTCTAAGCTATGTCGAAATGCATATAGGAATCGCGCTGATGGCGATGCCGCCGCCCGATCTGGTCAAACCTTACAAAGTGAAAGTTCTGCCGCAACCTGAGATCTTCGGCAATCTTGATCTTGTCATAGGATGGCTCAACGATCTGGAAGTCGAAAAAAAGTTTCTTAACTTCCTCGTCTCCGAGGCAAAAAATCTCGCTCTGAAAGTTTAATTCAGAACACAGCCATCCCATAAGAAAGTAAAATGCGAAGCATTTTAACAGAGTGCAGGAATTCATTCCTGCCCGCCGAGCGGC
>JAKJHH010000272.1 GCA_022703965.1 Verrucomicrobiota bacterium | reverse complement strand
GGCCTGGATCTTTGGAGCCGCGTTGCTTTTCTTTACGGTTTATCAGATGCGCGAACTGTCCAAGATGGAGTTCGGTACTGCGGCATCTTCAAAAAACAATGATGTTCATCACCACATAAACAAGGCTGGGCATCGCTGATTATGATTATCGGACGTGTAGGCAAAAAGACATGGAAAGGCAGATTTTTCAGCCTTATGATTCATGCTGTCCTGATGCTGGGCGCGGTGACTATGATTTATCCCTTTCTTATAATGATTTCAGGCTCGGTTAAAAGCGATGTTGACTTCAAGGAGTTCAACATCATTCCCAGATTCCTCTATGCTGATGAAGTACTCTTTCAGAAATATTTATATTCAAAATACAACGGCAATCAGACTCTGCTTTTTACCAATATAAAGAATCCTCTTCCTTCGGTCGAAAAAATAAAGGCTCCTGAACTGCTTTCACCTCTTGCGGTCGCTGACTTTCGTGATTTTCTCGAAAAGCCCCCGGCTGAGCTCAACGACTTTTATTACGGTGTAGGCATGGTCAGCGAATACGGAGTCTATCCGCTGATGCTTAGAAAGTTCAGGCACTGGCTGAAGGACAGCTTCGGCTATTCCTCCAAGGGGCTTCTTGCAATGAATCAGAAATTCGATACCGAATTCCAAGCTTGGGACACAGTCACAGCTCCTTCTGAAAACTATTTTCAGCGTTATTCTACATTTGAATACAGCGGATTCCTCCAGAGTTTCAGAGAATTCAAAATCTCAAAAACCGACCTCATGACTCGCTATTATTTCGATGCAGACGGCTATTTCATGGAAATTCTCAGACGTGACGGAGGACGCACTCTCTCCCGTCTGAATGAGCAGTATAAAACCTCTTTTAAAAGCTGGGAACAAATTGTCCTTCCTTCGCGTCAGCCGACGGATAATCCCGAGCTTGCGGCAGCATGGGAAAACTTTGTCCGTCATGAACTCTCGCTTAATTATGTTCAGCTTCTCGATGGTGCTCTGCCTCACTACAGAAAATTTCTGGTCAAGCGTTATCCTAATATTTCCGCAGTCAATGCCGCCTATGGCACTGACTGGAAAAACTTTACCGAAGTCTCTTTTCCTGCCGATGCCTTTCACATCGTAGGCACAAGACGCAGTGACTGGAACGACTTTATTTCAGAGACCGTTCCTTCTGAATTCATCACTGTTGTCGACACCTCGTTTTTGTACCGCAAATACCTTCAGAAAAAATACGGCACTCTAGAGAAGCTGAATGCCGCCCATGCCCAGGGATATAAAAGTTTTGAGGGCGTGGCTCTTCCAGCTCAGATTCCTGATTACAATATCAGTTTTCAGAAGGATTGGCTCACATTTATCAATACTCTTTCCGATGAATCCGATGTAGGCCTCAGCAGAAATTCAATTTTCGACTACAAGGATTTCGTCTCCGATCTTTATTCCGCCCCTCCGGAGAAGACTGTGGATTACGAGCAGATGTCTGCCGATTACCGCCGCAGCATCGGAACTTGGGAAGATGTTCCAGCATTCAGATTTTATCCGAAAAAAGACACATTGAAGGCGAAAATAGACTACGTTCATGCAATAGGAAATGAACGTTTTGAAAAACTCCGGATTATTGCTCATCCTTCAATCCTTTCGGAACGCTGGGGGCGTTTCCTTAAAAATAAATACGGAACGGTTGATGAACTTAATAAGGCTTACGGCTTTGTCTACACGTCCTGGGATTCTATTCCTCTTCCGTCCAGACAGTTTGAGTGGCAGATTTTTCAGGAGAATAAGCGTTTCCTTCTCTATGAATATCTTGTTCGCAACTATCTCATGATTGTCGATACCCTTTTCTACAGCGGTAATGCGGCCTGGAATACGATCTGGTATTGCTTCCTTTCTGTGCTTGCCGCTCTGGCTGTAAATCCGATTGCCGCTTATGCTCTTTCACGTTACAGACCTCCTTCAACCTATAAGCTTCTCCTTATAATGATGCTGACGATGGCATTCCCGCCGATGGTTATCGGTATTCCGGAGTTCCTTATCATCAAGAAGCTTGGACTCCTTAACACATTCGCCGCATTGATACTGCCCTCTGTCGCTTCCGGATATTCTATTTTCCTGCTCAAAAGTTTCTTCGACAGCCTTCCTAAAGAGCTCTTTGAAAGCGCTCAGATCGACGGAGCGAGCGAGTGGCGCATGTTCATTCATATCGCTGTCCCCTTGTCCAAACCTGTTCTGGCTGTAACTGCACTTGGTGCCTTCACCGCCGCCTATGGAAATTTTATGTTCGCATTTATTCTCTGCCAGAAAAAAGAGATGTGGACTCTTATGGTGTATCTCTATCAGTTGCAGCAGTATTCGAGTCCAGCTGTAGGCTTTGCCGCTCTTGTCGTCGCGGCAATTCCGACTCTTCTGATTTTCAGTTTCTGCCAGAATCTTATTATTAAAGGAATTGTGGTTCCTTCTGAAAAATAATTTTTTGACGTTTTGCTTTTGACAATGGCGCTTTTCCGGTTATGATATCCCTGTCTAATGGAGATTTTGTGTATGGATTTTTTTGTAAGAGATGACGATAATATAGAAAAAGGCCCTATTGATGCCGAAACCCTTCAGAAATGGGTCGAAAAAGATATCCTTACTGAAGACATGGAAGTTCGGAATTCTCTTCTTGGAAAATGGAAGAAAGCTTCGGATATAGATTTCCTGAAACCTCTTCTTGATGCTCAAAAACTCCGCTTTGAAGCTCAGGAACAAGCAGAAAAATCCTCCATAGGAAAACTCTTTTCCACTATCCGCGCCAAATCAAAAAAAGATAACGAACCTGAGCCTCCAAAAGAAAAAGGCACTGCTTTCATTTATAAATATCTTCCCACTCAGGGGCCATGGGCATTGCGACTGCTTTCCGGCATTACAGATCTTCTTATATGCGGCTTTCTTGCTCTTATCTTCTTCTTCGTTTTGACTTCATCTGTATATGTAACCGGAAAAGTGACAACCAAGGAAGGGACTCCGGCTCCTCTTATTCAGGATCCTGCACAGGAAAAACCTGCCAGACAGACTCTTGTCCGGGCTGAAGGACTTCCTTCCGCTTCAGATGACGAACTGAAAGGATTCCAGCGCGGTTCTGTTTGGGTGAACGAGCTCAATACTGTCCGTTATGTCTGTATTGACGGTTCTGCATCCTCGGCAGTCTGGGTTAAGGAGTCCTATATTCTCAGTGTATTCTACAAGCTTTTTGCCTTGTGGACTATTCTTGTTCTTCTCTATTTCGGTATTGCGCTTGGACTTTATGCTCAAACTGTCGGCATGTGGTATTGGGGACTTTTCATCTGCAAGCCGAATCTTAACGAGGCATATTGCCTTCGAGCCTTTATCTTCGGTGTTCTGATGATACTGTTCGGCTGGCTCTCGCCGCTCTGGATACTTCTGAATCCTTGGCGTGTAACCCTGCATGAATACATCTCCGGAGTCAGACTTATCAGAATCTCCGCCAAACCGAAGAATTGAGTTAAGGAAGCCAGTAGAGCCTCCATCAAAAAAATGACTTTTGATGCATAATAATCCGAGCTATTGTCAAATTCTTACGGCTGTAAAAACTGAAATCGGACAGGTATAAACAATCTCACCATCGCTTTGTCTGCGGGAATTGATGCCTATAGCATCAATTCCGATATCCTCTGTAATCATGCGTCTGATGATTGCCTGTCCTCCCGGAGCAGGAAATGAGGCTGCAATCTGCGTCTCAAGTTCGATATCCACTCCATACGAACTGCGTCGGACACCTTTAATATCTTTACGGGCAAAGAGACGGCAGAACTCTTTTTCAGTCAAAGCATGAACATGAGAAGGATCCCGGATAAGTTCGAGTCTGTCGTAAGCCTCAGCCTTATTATCCGGCATGGAAACATCAGCGACAAGAATTCTTCCGCCCGGCTTGCAGACTCTTATCATTTCATTCATCACCTTCTCCGGCTCGCGAATATGATGAAAGCTGTAACGCGTGATCACGCATGAAAAAGTACCGTCAGGAAAAGGAAGTGACTCCGCCTCCCCCTGAATCCAAGCAAGATTAGTCTGCCCATTCTCAGCTTGACGCTTGCGTGCGGTCTCGATCATAGCCACTGTTATATCGCATCCAGTCACATGAGCGGCCTTCTTTGCTATATAAGTTGCAAGTATGCCGGGGCCGCAAGCGACATCGAGCACATTATCCAAAGCGGATATTCCTCCGAGCGACGCAATCACTTCCATTGAATCAAGGTGTCCTGACACCTTAGCAAAAGGGACAGCCTGAAGAGAAAACTGTTCGATTATTTTTTCCTTGTGTTTTGCTGATTCATCCATATAAATCTTCCTTTCTGTTGATAAATAAATTATAGCAGAAAAAATCCAGTCACAATCAATCACAAAAGACAACAAGAATAGCAAAAACGACAAAGCAAAAGAATCCGACTGAAAATCATTCAACAATATGCATTTTTCCTGTTTAGTGTATGCCGATCCCCATTTTGTGCATGTCCTGAAAAGAAATATCATGATATAATAAAACTCAACAGGAATGGAGAGTAAATGAAAAAGCCAATATATCAAAATAGGTTCACGCTTATAGAATTGCTGGTAGTAATAGCGATAATAGCAATTCTTGCATCCATGCTGCTTCCTGCGCTCAATAATTCCAGACAGATGGCCAAGAAGATCAACTGCACAAGCCGCCTCTCTCAGATTATGAAAACAACCATGATTTACGGA
>JAKJHH010000271.1 GCA_022703965.1 Verrucomicrobiota bacterium | reverse complement strand
CTGCTGAACTTCCGGCGGGTATCATTATGGCTCTGCTCGGAGCTCCCTTCTTCCTATGGCTTTTAAGGAAAGGAATGCGTCATGAAAATCAGTCTCTCTGATATTTCCGCCGGATATTCAGGAAAAATCATCCTGCCTGAAATAAATCTGGACGTGAAGGAAGGCGAGTTCTTCTGTCTGACCGGCCCTAATGGTTCCGGAAAATCAACGCTGCTTAAGTGTATGGCAAGACTCCTGAAGCCTTACAAGGGAACTGTTTCGCTGGACGGTAGAAATATGCGCTCCTACAGCCGGATTGAGCTTGCCTCACGAATCGCCGTTCTGCCGCAGAAGCATCATGCTCAGGAAGGCTTGAGTGTTTATGATTTTGTTTTTTACGGCAGATTCCCGCATCGTCCTTTCTTTTCGCTTTCTCCCTCGCATAAAGATCGGCAGATCGTGAAGGAGGCTCTTGAGCGTACCGGATTGTCCGAGCTTACGCATAGAGCCCTTGCTACGCTTTCCGGAGGAGAGCTTCAGCGTGCTTGGATAGCGATGTGTCTTGCTCAGGAACCCGATGTTCTGCTTCTCGACGAGCCTGCCGCCGCTCTGGATTTACGTTATCAGTATGAGATTCTTGAGATGCTTCACTCCATGAACCGCAAGTCCGGTCTGACTGTGGTCATGGTGCTTCATGATCTCAATCACGTCCTGCGTTTCGCCGACCGTGTCGCTGCGCTGGACAAAGGCCGGATCGTGCAGTGCGGCAAGGCGCTTGATGTTTTTACTCCGGACTTCATTCGCTCTCTTTACGGAATCGAATCCCGTATCGTCTCTCACGGAGATATAACGAGTTTTGTTCCGCTCGGCACTTGCGCTGGACATATCAAACAACAAGATTAATGATATAATGGAGAACTCAATGTCTGAAAAAATGAAAGCCCTGATCGTATACTCAAGCCGCGAGGCTACCGGAAACAGCCGCAAACTTGCTCTTGGAGTCAAGGAAAGTCTCGGCGAGGAATTTGATGTTTGTAATGCTGCTGACGCTCCGCAGTTCAGCGACTATTCTCTTGTAATCTTCGCCTTCGGAGTCTATCACGGCTGGCCTGACGGCGACATTCGTGCCTGTATGAAGCGCATTTCCCGCCAGAATGTCGGCATAATGATGACGCTTGGCGCATGGCCCGATTCCGAGCACGCTCATAACGTCATGGGGCGCGCTGAGGGCCTTATGGACTCCTGCCGTGTTGCCGGACGTTTCATTTGTCACGGACGTCTTGATCCGGCTCTCATTGAGAGGATGAAAGCACGTAAGCCCGGCGATCCTCATGCATGGGGCTCTGAGCGTGCCGAACGCGTCAATGCCGCAGAATCCCATCCCGACGCAAATGATATTCAGAAAGCCGCCGAAATTTTCCGCTCCGCATGGGAAAAGATCAAAGCTCCCAAAGCTACTGATTTCACGGAAAGAAAAGCCGTCCTCATTGCGGCCTTCGGAACAGCTCAGGGAAACGCGTCTGCCGCTTACGATAATATTGAAAAACATGTGAAACTCGCCAATCCCGGACTCCCTGTCTTTCGAGCCTACACGTCTGGAATGGTCAGACGTAAAATTGCTGCTTCAGGCATCCATATTAAATCTGTTGCCGGAGCCTTGAACGATCTTGTCCTTGCCGGATTCAATTCCGTAAAAGTGATTACTGTGCAGTTCATGGCAGGCGAGGAATATCACAAGATGCGCCGCGATATCGGAGCTTTCAATAATTCAGCCTTAGGCTTTAAAAAGATTGAAATTACTCCGCCTGTCCTGAATACGGCAGACAGCCTCCAGCCTCTTTACGAAGCCGTGCTTTCCGCGATTCCTGCCGAGCGCAAGAGCTCCGACGCTGTCGTTCTGATGGGACACGGCAATTCTCACGGACGCTGTGATCTGAGCTTCATTGCCGCCGCCTATGAGTTCGCCTCAAAAGATCCGAACATCTTCCTCGGCACTGTTGAAGGGCGTCCCGATTTTGAAGCTGTAAGATCTGCGATGCTTGCAAAAGGAATAAAAAAAGCCTATCTGATCCCCTTCATGATAGTTGCCGGAGATCATGCCGTCAACGATCTTTGTGGAGAAGAGCCCGATTCCTGGAAATCCCGCCTCGAATCCGGCGGTATCACATGTATCGGAGTCTTAAAGGGGCTCGGCGAGTTCGACGCCTTCGCCAAGCTCTTTGCCCTCTGATGAAGCTTTTTTATTTTGAGCGCATGTCTTGCTGCCAAGCAATGCATTCGCTCAAAATATTCTCAATAGTTTATCTTCATTTTATTAACGAGCTTCTTTCTGAACTTAACTTGTGGTTTAAGCGCTTCTTCATTGTTGATTTTTCACTGTCTCTCCGCTACTATATCTGTGTTATTCAATATGCGGGGATTTCTGATGAAAACGTCTAATCTACTTTGGAATTTGTCCTTCTGGACGGTTCTGCTTGTGCTTGTTGCGTCCGGCATTTGCCCTTATGACAGAGCAACATGGTTTATGGAAGTTCCTTGGATCTTTGTCGGCCTTGGATTTGTCGCTTATCTTCATATGCGAAACATCCGTATCTCAATGCTGCTTGGCATTGCATTGTTTATCCATGCGCTGATTCTGATTTACGGCGGCTATTATACGTATGAAAAAGTTCCTCTGGGCTTCTGGATGCAGGATATTTTCGGTTTTACGCGCAACCATTACGACAGAATCGGACACTTTGCGCAAGGCTTCTTCCCTGTTCTTCTGTATAGGGAAGTCCTTTACCGGAATAAAGCTGTCAACGACTCCTATTGGCTTGAGTTGATAGTTTTTGCCTTTGCAATGGCCTTCACCTGTATTTTCGAGCTCATAGAATTCACTGCCGCCAAGCTTCTCGGAGGCGATGCCAATCTCTATTTAGGCTCTCAAGGTGACATCTGGGATGCCCAGTGGGATATGAGTTTCTGCGGCCTCGGAGCCATAGTTTCTATTATTCTTCTAGGAACGCTCCATAAACGCCAGCTAACAGTGCTGGAAAGCGAAATGAATGTTGAAGGGAGACTGTAATTTGTTGCGTACTATATTTCTGTTCATGATTTTTATTTGTGGAGGCTGCAAGTCTGCCATAAATATAAACGATTTGCATTATGCTGACAGGCTCTATTGCACTGCTGACGGTTTGCCTTACTCCGGAACCGCTGTTAGCGGAGAAATAAAAACCTTTGGAGGTGCTTCAACAGGAGAATACTGTGTCAAAAACTACACAAACGGTAAACTGGATGGAGAATCTTCCATTTATTCCATGGATGGTAAGCTGGTGGATAGAAGTTATTACCGGAACGGAGAGTTGAATGGTTCAGTTCAGGCATGGCATCGTAATGGAAGTAAGGCATCTGAGTCGTTTTATGTTGATGGTGTTCAGTGGGGAGATTATAGGGAATGGCATGATAATAACCAGTTGGCTGTAAGCTGTCGTTATGTGAATGATAAGCCCGAAGGAATTTATGAAAAGTTTTATAATAACGGTTGTTTGGCTTATAAGGCAACGTATGTGAATGGACAACTGGACGGATTGGTATTCTCATGGGATTTTCAAGCTAATCCAGTCTCTAAATCACTTTATAGGAATGGTATCTGCCTTGAAGAAGAATTCTATTGGAATGACGCTTGGCATAAGGGCGTTTTCAAGGAGTCCAAACCGTGGAGTGGCGAGTTTAAACAAGCTTTTGAATGGGGAACTTTTATTGACGACGATACCTTTGGTTCCTTAAAGGCTGTTTCAATCATACATTATCAGGAAGGCGTGAAGTCAGGGGAAGGGATTTTTCTGGACAATAATGGGAATGAGCTGTGCAGAGGCGTGTATTTGAATGACAAAGAATGGTCTGGTAAATTTGCAAGTCAGGTTGATGGATATTGTGTTTTTGCTCTTAGGTCTTATGAGGAAGGAGGGATGTCTGGCGTGACTGATTATTACATTTCAGATTTAGCTCAAATCAAACTCGGAAAACGTGCTGTCTCTTATCCTGTGAAATACTATGAATCAGGTTATTATAAAGAGGGCTTAGCTTGGACTGGAGTCTTTTTTGAGAAAACTCCGTCATATTGTTTATATGTCCGCTGGTATTCTCATGGACGGCTTATGCGTGAGGATTCCTATTCCACGATAAGCTACGAGTATGCTTATGCTTTGTTGCACCGGCAGTTGTTGCATGAGAAGTCTGAACATCGTGATTAGCAGTTAGAGTTTTATTTGATCGTATAAAAAACTTCCGAAAAACTTTAAAATGCTGCTTGATTTAAAATTAGACACTGGCATATTAAAGGCCTGTTCCTGATAAAAGGAATAGCAAGTGCGCCCATAGCTCAGTTGGTAGAGCAAATGACTCTTAATCATTGGGTCCTAGGTTCAAGTCCTAGTGGGCGCACCATTTTTTCTTACTTAACTTAGCCTCAGTTATCAATAGCACTTCTACAATACTTTTTTAAGTCAAAATAAACTAACGATAGTCTAGCGCTTTTTGAGTCTGATTTAGAAAAAAGCAGGAAAGTATGCGGAGGCTATCTCGGTATCTGTGGTCTATTCGAGATAAAGAGGGCAGTACAGAATGTCCAGATTGCCTCATTATTCTATTCGTTTTAGAATTATCTTCTCTTCCTTAGGTCTTATGGTTTCCCAGTTCTGATGCTTGATCAATTGCGGAAACGCTGGTGTCTCTAAAGTGCCCCCCATTTCAAGGACAGAATTTCTGAATTCTTAAGTGTTTTTTCTTTCTTGTTCCGGTTCTTCCTCCC
>JAKJHH010000270.1 GCA_022703965.1 Verrucomicrobiota bacterium | reverse complement strand
ATCCCAAATCGCTCCGGCACTGTCAAGCGCAAGCACCTTCCTCCGGTTTTCAGCGACCTGGAGAAAACGCATCAATGCGGCTCTGGACTGGAGAAGCAGATTCGGATTGGAGCTTTCAACCAGCGAAAGTACAAAAAAGTTAACCGGCTTATGGTCAATGCTTTGAAAATCCACGCCTTCACGGCTGACTGCAAAAAGCATGTAAAAACCTTTCAGTCCGTTGATACGGGCATGAGGGAAGGCAAAACCTTCGCCTACTCCTGTCGGCAGCTCCTCTTCGCGCCTCATGATGATATCCAGTATCGTATCAGGATCAATTCCCTCTTCCTTCAGTGAGGAACAGGCATACAAGGAATCCAGAAGTCCTTTGATGACAGCTTTCTTAGAGCCGTCACCAGAGTCAACTCCCAGCGTTACCGCTTCCCTTTGCAATAGAAAACTCAGTTTCATTTGGAAATCTTCCTTTTATCTGTTAATTTACTCAAGCAAAATCAACGATTACACATTTTTATCAGGTTTTTAAAACAACAATTACAAAAAAGTATTTTTTCATATTATCCAGCATGAACATAAAAAAAGACACAAAAAAGAAACATACAGATGTTTGAAATAATATCATTATCTCTTATCATATTAACACTTACACTCATCTTCCTATTTAAACACAAAAAAGAAACAACAGTTGGAAAAACAGATATGAAGACAAACGAACTTCTTATCCTTAGAAAAACAGAAAGCTTTGCAAGGCTTCCTGAAAATCTTAAAACTCTATCCAGCATTTATTGTGCCACACTACTGTCAAAACTCACATTTGAAGGATGCCGCGGCGCAGTGCCAAGCGAGGAAATCAAAGTCCTGACGACCTTTTACGCCGGACTCCTCTGCTGCGGAATGAAAACTTTAAGTCCCTACAGCTCTCTCAAGGCCGTTCTCATATATCCGCGTCATTTCTACAGCAGAGAAGAAGGCGGCATTGGAGAGGACAACAACGGTTATATTGTCGAAGAATCCGTTGAGAAAATCGGAGAATCCTGGGAACATGGAGCTGTTATTCTCTCTGCCCATGAAATTGCTGAAGATTTAAAAAATCCCGAATACGGCATGAACATCATAATCCATGAGTTCGCGCATCAGTTGGAATTCGCCTGTCCCTGTCCGCCGCACGATAATTTTGACCGGAAGCTTTTTACGCAGACAATGCAATCTGAATATAAGTCCCTCTGCGAAATGGCAAACGCAGGCGAAGATGACATGACAATTGATGAGTACGGAGCGGAGTCGCCCTCTGAGTTTTTCGCGGTAGTATCGGAAAGCTTCTTTACTATTCCAATCGCACTACAGCAAGCCCATCCAGATCTCTACCGGGCGATGCAGTCCTACTACAATCTTGATCCGGCTGAATGGTTCAGAAACCGCCATCCATCTCACGAAGCATCTGAATCGCCTGATTGTCCCCGTTTCGAGCAGCTTTGATTAACCACTTTTCGGCGAGCGCAAAATTCTTTGCAGTTCCAAATCCTTCAAGATAACAGACAGCCAGACGCGTCTGCGATTTTGCGTCATTACGTTCCGCCGCCTGGCGAAACCAGTAAAAAGCAGCGCCTGCATCAGCCGGAACCCCCTGCCCTTTGATATACATGCAGGCGAGATTATACTGAGATCTGGCATGACCAAGCTTGGCGGCTCGGATGAAATACATGGCGGCCTTGTCCTGATCCTTTTTCTGGCCTATACCCTCAAACGCAAAAATTCCAAGTTTGAAAAGAGCATCCGGTGAATCCATCTGCGCAGCCTGAGAATAAAGTTCCAATGCCTTTTTGATATCCCCCTCGACAAAAGTCCCAGCCGCATAATAATCTCCCTTTTTGACCAGAGCCAGCGGGAGTCCGCCATCCGCAGCCTTGCAGTAAAGTTCAAAGGCCTTTTCCTGAGACATCGGCAAACCGCGTCCATATTCATAGCAGAAGCCCATTTTTGCCATTGCCTCGTAATCGCCGGAATCGGAAGCCTTTTGCAGCCAGCCGACCATTTTCTCCTCGTCCCTGACACAGCCAGTTCCGTTATAATAACAGTCGGCAAGCATACGCATTGACGCCGCATCTCCAGCCTCGGCTCCTTTAGCAAGCATCATAAAAGCTTCGGCGGCCAAAGGGTCATCCTGAGCGGAAGAGGCTATGTAGATATCCGCCAGCTCTCTGTAAGCCGGAATGAATTTTTCCGCAACCAGTTCTTTCAGTATCTGCTTGGCTTTATCGGGATCGCTGTTCAGCATCGGACCTCCCTGCTCAAGCGGAGCGATGCCTCTCAAGAGACACATCGCGTAATTGAAACGGGCAGGCTGAAGCCCTTTTTCCGCAGCCTTTTTGTAACAGAGATATGCCTCATAAAGACTTTTATCCACCCCAAGTCCGCCCTCGAAGCATATTCCAAGATTAAAAGACGCTTCTGGAATTCCTGCTGCCGAGGCCTTTCTGTACCAGTAGGCGGCGAGAACATAATTTTTATCGCGTCCCTGTCCGTAAAAATATTCGCTTCCAAGTTTGAACTGAGCTTCAGGACGCCCGGCTCGAGCCATTTCCTGAAGCGGATCTGATGAGGACGGAGCATCCTGTGCATAAAGAGAAAGAGTCAGAACCGCAATGGCAGAAAGAATAATTTTTTTCAGCAAGCTAAATGACATTTTGACTCTTTTCCCTTTAAATATTGTCATGACCGTAATATTTTATCTGATTATTAATATAGCATAAATACAGGAGATATTCACAATGTCTGGTGCATCAATCGGAACTCCGTTCAAAAAATCCGCAGTCAAAGTACTTCTCTGCGGCTCGGGAGAACTCGGCAAGGAAGTCGTACTCGAACTGAAACGTTACGGAGTCGAGGTCATAGCTCTTGACAGCTACAAGGATGCCCCGGCAATGCAGGTGGCTGACCGCTATCACGTAATTTCCATGCTCGACGGCAAAGAATTGCGTCGTGTCATCGAGCTCGAAAAACCGGATTACATTGTTCCCGAAGTCGAAGCCATCGCAACAGCCACTCTCGTTGAAATGGAAAAAGAAGGCTTCAATGTCATCCCGACAGCCAACGCAACAAAACTCACAATGAACCGCGAAGGCATCAGAAGACTTGCGGCAGAAGAACTCAAGCTTAAAACATCTCCTTACGTCTTCGCCTCGACCTTCGAGGATTTTGAAGCCGGAGTCAAAAAAATCGGAATGCCCTGCGTTGTCAAACCAGTAATGAGCTCCTCCGGCAAAGGCCAGAGCGTCATAAAGACAGAAGCAGACATCAAAAAATCCTGGGAATACGCTCAGAAAGGCGCACGCGGCGACGGCGGCACTGTCATTGTCGAAGGCTTCATTGATTTTGATTATGAAATAACATTGCTCACCGTCAGACACAGCGGCGGCACAAGTTTCTGCGACCCGATAGGACACATTCAGATCGACGGCGACTATCGCGAATCCTGGCAGCCTCATCCGATGAGCGCTAAAGCACTTGAGGAATCCAAGAAAATCGCAGCGGCTGTAACAGGTGCCCTCGGCGGACGCGGAATCTTCGGCGTTGAACTCTTCATCAAGGGCGATATCGTTTATTTCAGTGAAGTCTCCCCGCGTCCTCACGACACAGGCATGGTTTCAATGATATCTCAGGATTTGTCCGAATTCGCCCTTCACGCAAGAGCGATTCTCGGACTGCCGATTCCCGTCATCCGCCAACTCGGCCCCTCCGCCTCGCACGTCCTGCTTGTCGACGGTCATTCAAGCGATATAAACTACACAAATCTTGATAAAGCCCTCGCGGAAGAAGATACTCAGATACGTCTTTTCGGCAAGCCCGAAGTAAAAGGACATCGCAGAATGGGAGTCGCTCTCGCAAAGGCAGATTCAATCGAAGAAGCCCGCGCCAAAGCAAAACGCTCCGCCTCTGCCATCAAAGTAGAATTGAACTGAAACAGAACAGACTCACTTGCACCCCTGCGCTCCCGAGAAGGACGCAGGGCTTTTTTACGGATATTTCTGAGCGTAAAGACGCAGTATATTTTCAGAATCAAAGCGATTCCCGAAATCTCTCAGCATACGCCTGTAGATTTTTTCCTCGTCATGACGGGATACAATCACCGCAAAATCAGCTTTGATCTCATTATGTCCGTCTCTGGGGATAAATGAGGCAAAATCGGATTCCCCGTAAAGACGCCAGTGCTGTCCGGCCTGAACCCTGTCGGTGATATCTGCGAGCAGAGAAGCCTTTCTGGCATTCATTCTCTGCTCCTGAAACTCGTGCCAGCGCTTCAAGGCTGCCGCCAGTCCGTCACGCAAGGCAAAGGACGAAAGCCATGGAGTATTCACCACCGCCTCCCCGCCGCTTCCAAGAAAACGACTCCAGTCATCATCGGTCAAAAGCCATTTATTGCTTCTGCACTCATCATAAAAAACTGTCCCAGGAAACGGGGTGCAAAGCGAAAACTGCGCAGATTCCGGAGCTGTCTTTATCGCAAAATCCATAGTCTCATTTATCGTCTCCTCCGTCTCGCCGGGCAGTCCGAAAGTAAAAGTGAGATGCATTTTCACTCCGGCCTTGGCAGTAAAGCGTATCGCCTCGTGAAATTTCTCAAGATTTGTCCCCTTTGAGCAGGCATCGAGCAGAGTCGGAGAGATACTTTCAACTCCATATTTCACAGCATAAAGCCCGGCCTCGGAAAGCGCCTCCATCATGCGCTCCGTCATACAGTCGGCTCTCGCCATCATCGCCCAGGGATACTTATCAAGGCCGCGCTTAATGATTTTCTCG